>JABAQM010000001.1:2400000-2701617 GCA_019187105.1 Fimbriimonadaceae bacterium
AATACCAATGCTGTCACCGCCATCGAAGGAAATAGTGTTGCCGCCAGAACGGATCCTAAGAAGCTGGTCGTTGGCGTCCACAAGCTCACTCCCATGCAGTTTAATATTTGCCGCTCCAGCACCGCCAATATGAAGGTCGGCTGACAAATTCGTGGTGCCGATCCCGACCTGGTGATCCGGGCTTATGACAACTGGAGCATTGTCAATCTGTCCAAGATATAGGATGTGGCTGCCAAGAGGGCCAACCTGCACATAATTAGACCTGGCGACCAAAGCGACGCCTGTGCCAGACAGGTTGCGTGCCTGGATGGCCACATCTCCTTGGTCGACGACGTCTAACTTGGCTGTGGGTGCCTGCGTTCCAATGCCCACGTATCCAGTCACTTCGCGGACAACGATGCCGAATGGCACGTCGAACGTGAACAACGTAACACCTTGGGATCGCGTTGCGCTGATGCCATGACCCGAGTCCCCCAGAAACAGCGATGCCGGGGTCAGGCCGCTTTCCCAATTGATGCCCCTCAGGATGGCGTTCCCGCCAACATCCACCATGTGAAGCGGTTGGTTCGACCCCAGACCAACGCCGACATACTGGCCAGCAGAAAGAAGTTGGTTACTGATTTTCCGGAGCGATTCTGGATCGCTATCCAGTTTTGCCGGCGTTACGGCGTCGCTTGAGATCTTCTGTGTGCTGATCGCACCGTCAAACACCGTTCCCGCCAGTACCGCGTAGGGAACGCTTAACAACGGCACCCGGGGCGAAAGGGGCGCCTGCCCCGATGGCTCGATCTCCAAATAAGCCACGCCCCCCGCGAGCACCGCCTCGGTCAGGTTCGGTAGAGCCGTCGAGAACACCCCGCTCCGCACCTGCACCGACAAATTCTGCCAGGTGATCAGCAGGTCGGAACCATTCGTGGACGTTAGATCCTTCCAGAGCCGCAGCGTCACCACATATTGCCCGTCCGGCAACGGCTTTCCGTCCAGCCGCGTGAGGCGACCCTGGAAATTCATCGTGGTCGGTGCGGTCTGGGCCCAGCAAAATAGGACCGACAACATCGCAAAGATTACAAAAAAAAGTGCCCTTAGTTTCATTGATTTCTTCCCTTCGTCCGAATCGAGTCCTTGATTTGTTGCATCTCTCTTTGTAGTTGGGTAAGTGCTAAGTGAATTCGCGTATTCTCCTGGCGAAGCTGGACAATCGTCCTCTGTTGATCGCGAAAGGCTTCAACGACATAAGCATTAAAGCCTCCCATACCGACCCGCAAGTAACCATCATCACCTTCGGAAACCCAGTTGGGCTTGACCTTCTGAACATCTTGGGCGATGAAGCCTGTGATGGTCGCTCCATTCGGATCTGACTTCTTCTTGAAGGTCACGCCGGAGAGCTCAAGCAAAGTGTCGAGAGCGCCGCGGAGAGGATGGATGTCGGTTTTCAGTCGTCGGTCCGATGAAACGTCCCAATTCTCCCCGCTACCACCCATGGGCTTTGATGGTGTAGTGTCATTGGTGAAAAACGGGCCGTAAACTTCCAGGCCAGGTTGTGAAAAGCCGCCTATGATGACTTTTCCGTTGTCAAACGCCTGTATCCGCAGTTCTCCAGTGGGCGTGCCTAATCCGCCGGTCACGACACTCTGAAACCGGCCAAACCCATTGACGTCCAAGGTGTGTTGCGGCGAGGTGGTTCCAATGCCGACCATACCGTTAGGAAGAATGGTCAATGGCGTCGTATAGTTTGCACCAAGATACATCGGATAGTTGTTTCGTGTCCCAACCCATCCTCCGCCCGTAGCTGCATGTGCCTCGAGCATAGGGCCCGCCAGGTTCTCCAGAACTGTCGATACGGTGGCGCCGGGCGTGCGAACATGTAGCGCAAAGTCCGGTGAGGGTAATCCAATTCCAACGCGCTGATTTGGTGTCACGGCGAGTGCGGCAGCTCCTATCTGACCAACAAACAGGGTATGGCTACTGTTGGGACCGATCTGAGCGAACGAATCTCGGGCAACCATGACAATGTCGCTGCCGCCGATGTTCCGAGCCTGGATCGCGACATCCCCAGTTTCTACGACATCGACTTTCGCGGTGGGCGAACCTGTGCCGACACCGAGCTGCTGGGCGACATACACGTTGCCTTCTGGGCTAACAGAAAAGGCGTTGATACCGTTTCCAACCATCAGCATAATGCCCTTGCCTGGGACAGTTTGGCGAAGGACGGCGTCGCCACCATTTGACCAGTTACCAAGCCAGGCGCCACCGCCGTGGTCGCCGACGAAGATGCCCGGTGAGGCGCCGCCTGAGACATGCAGGCGATAGGATGGGCCGTCCGTGCCGATCTTTATTGAGTCATTGCCCACTTGGGCAATTCCGCCTGATACCCTTCCGAGAGAGTCCTTATCCACTGCAAGTTTGGGTGATGACACCGCCGAGTTCGCAAGTTTCTGGGTCCCAATCGCTCCGTCAAACACGGTTCCCGCCAGTACTGCGTAGGGAACGCTTAACAACGGCACTCGGGGCGAAAGGGGCGCCTGCCCCGATGGCTCGATCTCCAGATAAGCCACGCCCCCCGCGAGCACCGCCTCGGTCAGGTTCGGCAGCGCCGTTGAAAACACCCCGCTCCGCACCTGCACCGACAAATTCTGCCAGGTGATCAGCAGGTCGGAACCATTCGTGGACGTTAGATCCTTCCAGAGCCGCAGCGTCACCACATATTGCCCGTCCGGCAACGGCTTTCCGTCCAGCCGCGTGAGGCGACCCTGGAAATTCATCGTGGTCGGTGCGGTCTGGGCAAGGGTCGTCATGGCCGCCGCCAGCGTGGCAAACAACATCAGCAGCTTCAAGCAAAGTCGCATTTGGATATCTCCTTCAATCTGGGCCAGCGAAAAACGCCGGTCGTACCTGGATTACAGTATAGGGGAGTGAGTTGTGGTGTGAGCCACATCAATACCGAGCAAAAAAACCGTGTTCTACGCCAAACGCAGCCGCTCGGCAAGGGCCTGAAGCGGGATGCGGGCGCCTTCTTGCACCACAACGGTATCCGTCTCGGGCACGCCACGGCAAGGTTCGGGCGCCTCGCTGCCCAATGCCTGGAGGGCGCCGATAGCCAGACTCATCGGCCTCCAACGCGTGGCCGCAAGCCATAGCAGGCTCAACTCCTCCAAGCTCCGCTTGACCACGAACAGAAATCCATCCGTACCACCCAAAGATAGGGCTCGTAAATAGGCGTCGGCTGCCGACCCCGCATCCCCTTCATCCCTTAAGATGTGAGCGCGCTGGAGGGCGCACATGGCAAGGCTTTCGCGATTGCCCCTCGTTTCAAAAATGTCCTCGGCGAGGGCCAGCGTCGCCTTTGCGTTCTCGTAGCTTCCTTGTCGCCGCGCAAGGTTGGCAAGATTGTAGTGCGCAACCGCCTCGTTGGCGCGAAAACCGTTTCGCTTGAAAACGTCCAGAGCCTCCTGGAAGAGCTGGCTGGCGCGGTCCAGGCTGTCCAATGTCTCGTAGGCCCAGCCCAGATTCAGCAGCACTTCCGCTCGGCTGTTGGAATCAGGAGATTCCTTTCGAACTTCCAGATATCGCTCGTAACTCCTCACCGCCTCGTCGATCCTCCCTTGTCGCTGAGCGATCAGCCCCAAGTTGTTCAGGATGTTGGCCTTCAAACGATGATCATCGAGCTGCTCGGCAACCGTCATCGCCTGCTCATACTCCGATCGAGCCTCCTCATGACGGCCCTCCGCTCCCAATGCGAGTCCAAGGTTGCTACGAGCGGAAGCTTCCATCACACCGTCGCCAAGTGCCTTGAAAGCGGCAATCGACTCTACGAATAAAGTTTTGGCTAAGCCCAAGTCACCTTGCTCACGGGCGATCGTTCCTCTCGCGTTTTGGAGCCTGGCCCGAATCAAGGGAGCGAGCTCGGGTGAGACGTCCGACACCAGGTCGAGCCATTCGCGAGCCTCGCTCAACTTGCCATCCCTCCGCCAGAATCCGGTCATGGCGATCACGAGCCGTGCCGCCTGCTCCCGGTTTTCTGGAGATAGCGTCAGAAAGCTGATTGCCGCACGCAGGTTGTCCTGCTCGACGCGAAACCAACCAAGCTTTGCGTCGCTCCCGCCGGAAGTGAGCGCCTCGTCCGCCGCCATCGCTTGCCCGACAAAGAACTCCGCGAACCTCGACTGTGGACCTTCCAATCGATTGGTCTCCTGCAGCCGGCCCCGGCCGAACATTCGCACGGATTCGAGGATTCGGTACCGTGAGTCGCCCTCAACCGTGTAAACCTGGGAGACCAGCGAGCGATCGACCAACCGCGACAAGAACTCGACTACGCGATACGGGTCGTAAGTGGGGTCGCTGGGATCTCCCGCAACGGCTTCGGCCGCTGCTAGCGAGAAGCCACCTTCGAAGATTGAGAGATCCTCAAAAATCACCCTTTCCTGGGGATCGAGCAGATCATAGGACCACTGGATCGCCGATAGCAAGGTTTCGTGACGGGGAACGATTCCTTGATCGGTGGATCGAAGAAGCTTGAACCGGTCGTGCAACCGCATGCGAATGTCCGCCGGTTCCATCATTCGAACGCGGGATGCGGCGAGCTCGATGGCCAAAGGGATGCCGTCGAGTTTGCGGCAGATTTCCGCCACGTCCGAGGCGTTGCCGAGCCTCAGTTCAAAGTCTTTCCGCTTTGCTTTCGCGCGCTCGACGAAGAGTTGTATGGCTTCATAGGTCAGCAGCTCGTCCAGTGCCTCGATTTCCGGCTCCGGGGTCGAAAGCGTATCTACCGAGAAAACTGACTCGGCGGGAATCTCCAGACGCCGCTGGCTTGAAGCCATAACCCGCAGGTCTGCCGCACCGTCCACAAGCTCGCGAATAACTTTCCCGCACGCTTCAAACGTCTGCTCGCAATTGTCGAAGAGCAAGAGGATCTTTCGGCTGCGGACGTGCTTCCTGATCAGTTCCTCAACGGCCTCATCGCCATTGGTGCGGATGCCGATCGCCTCGGCAATGGTCTGCGGAATCTGTGAGGCTTCGTTCACCCCGGAAATGTCGACAAAGAAGACGCCGTCTTGAAAGCCGTCGGAAACTTGGCGGGCCGACTCTATCATCAGCCGCGTCTTTCCGCAGCCCCCCGGACCCACGAGCGACAGGACCTGCTCTTTCGCTACGCGGCCGCTTATCTCCGTCAACGCGCGACGCCGGCCAACGAAGGAGGTCATCGCCCTGGGCAAGTTGTTGGGCACCTCCGTTGCGGTGCCGAGGGGCGGAAACTCCCTTCGCAAACCGGGGGCAAAGACCTGAAAGATGTGCATCGGGTCGAAGTCTTTGGGGCGATGAATGCCCAAATCGAGCAACTCGGCCTCACCTACACCTGGCCCTTCGGCAGCGATCACGGAAGAAACGATGATTTGACCGGGGTTCGACATTGCTCTCAAGCGAGCCGCGAGGTTGACGGCATTGCCGTAATAGTCGCCGGCCCGACTTTCAGCTTCGCCCAGATGGATCCCGATACGCGTGGTAATCGGCTTTGCCGTTACCCACTCTTCCTGGCCCAGGGCGCGCTGGATCTCGACTGCCGCGAGGACCGCCTGTTGAGCGGATTCATAAGCGGAAAATGTGCTGTCTCCTTCTCCCTTTGTCCGCACCAGATGCCCGCTAAACCGCCGCACGATGCCAGCAACGATCGCATCATGGCGGTTGACCGCCCGTGCCATCAAGGGCTCCGATTCCTGCCACATCCTCGTGCTCCCGGCAATATCCGTAAGCAAGAAAGCGCGGATCACCGTCTGCGTAGCTGGATCGGTCATGGAGTACTTCCAAGAATTTGCTGGCCGCACGAGTTTACTGGTGCGGCGACGCGAACACCGTCGCCCGTGATTCTCGTGGGCTATGCTTCCGTCCAAATGCCACGGTTTGAGACAACGCGCTTGGTGGTGAGGCCCTATGCCATGGCCGACGTCGATGACGCCTTCCGCATCTACTCCGATTCCGAGGTCATGCGCTACCTCGGCGGAAACAGCGTGCCCTTCGCCAATCTCGAGGACGCGCGACAGCGCCTGTCCAAGCTCGTGGATGGCAACCCTCCCGATGCCAAGCTGGCCAACCGCGCGATCGAGCGAAAGGAAGACAAGCGGGTCATTGGCACCTTGATCCTAAAACCCTTCCCCGAAAGCCAGGATGTGGAAATCGGATGGCACCTCGCCCAGGACTGCTGGGGCAACGGGTACGCCACCGAGGCAGCCAAGGGCGGCCTCGACTACGCCTTCAACCGGGCCGGGGTGGAGGAGCTTTTCGCCATCGTCCTCCCCGAGAACACCAAATCGATCCACGTCGCCCAACGGCTGGGCATGAAGGACATGGGCATGACCGATCGCTATTTCAACCTGTACGCCAAGCTCTTTCACATCAGCCTCGCCGAATTTCTGCATCAGGACGAGGCCTAGGGCGAAAGTCCCAGTCCCGTGTCCTGGGTCACACCGGTCGCACGGCGAGTGCCCGACCATAGGGGCATGTCAAGGCTAAAGCTCGTATCCATCGTTTTCGCCATCACCCAAGCGCTCGCCGCTGCCGCCCAAACGTCTGCCGAGTGTTCTGCGGCAGAACAGCTCATCCAAGAAGGAGACCAGCTGTATAGCGGCGGCAAGTATGCCGAGGCGCTAGACAAATTCAAGGCCGTACCCAAGGACAGCGAGTCCCACCGACGAGCCACCAACATGGTCGGCATCTGCCAGGCCATGCTGGGCAAAAGGGTGGAGGCCCGCCAGGTCTTCAAGGGCATGCTTGCCAAGAACCCTTCCGATCCTTGGGCGCTAAGCAATCTCGCTTGGCTCGACCTCATCTCCAAGAGCTGGAAGTCCTCGGTTGCCTGGGGCAAGAAGGCGATCAAGGCCGATCCAAAGAGCGGCCAGACCCACTACAACCTTGCCACCGCCTATGCCGGTCTCAAGGACGTGAAGAAGGTCGTCAGCCACCTGAAAGAGGCGGCCGCCATCGACCCGGGATTCCTGGATCTGGCCCTGCAGAACTCGTCGGACTTCGCACCGGTGGCCAAGTCGAAGGCGTTTCGCGCCTTCCTTATCGCTTCGATCCAAGGCAAGCCCCAGAATGTGACCTATGACTACGCCCCGTGCGGCGTCTGCTATGCCACCGGAAAGGTCAACTGCAACTGGTGCTACGGCAATCGACAGCAGTCCTGCTCGACCTGTGGCGGCAGGGGGCGGCAATACAATGGCCAGTACTGCTACGGCTGCAGTGGTTCTGGTCGCCAAAACTGCTCAGGCTGCTACGGTTCGGGAAAGAAGAGCTGTGGCTACTGCGCTGGACTCGGTGCAATCGCCGTACCCCGGCGCTAAGCTCGGCTTGACGGCTGCGTGTAGGGCCGTCATTCCGAACGTCGTCTTCGACGGAGGAATCTGACGGGAGGTGGTGAGTGTGTGGAGTTCGTGGCTCCATCTTGGCGACGAACCCACAACTCTCACCCACTCCGATCGTCGACCCTAAGGCGGGGTCACCTTCCAGGCCACGTAATCCACCTTCGCCTTGAAGCCGGGTTGGGATTGGGGGCTGTTGGGTTTGACGCGGAGGCGGGCCTTCACTCTTCCGTCGTACCGGACGTAGAAGTGCCCGGTTGGGAAGCTCAGGGAGACGAGCTGGTCTTGGTCCTTCTTCGCCGCTCGGCTGTCCACTTGCACCCAATTGTTCAGGTCCCAATCCCAGAGGTCGATGCTCTGCTGCAATCCGACCTTGTTGGCTTGGAGCTCGATCTCGAAGTCGAGCTTGCCATAGGTCCGGGCTTGGGTGGCCGAGAATTCGACGGTGATGGGGGCGGAGTTGAAGGTAGGGGTGACGCCGCTGGCGAATTCCTCGCGGTCGTCGTCGGGTTTGAACGTCCCCCGCCGGTCGCCGGCGGTGATAGTGCCGAAGATGGGCTTGACGTAATTGGGGCGGGCCGAATACGTCGAGAGCGCGGTGCGGGGTATGCGGCACATCCAGCCTTCGTTGGTGAACGTGGGGCTTCCGCCGCCGTTGCCGCAGATGGTGGTTCCGTCGGCGGAGACGTCGGTGGCTTGATTAAGGAAGAAGTTCCCCGTGCTCACGCCAAGCGAAGTGAGAACGTCCCTGATGCGACGGGTTCCGGTTTCTGCGGTCCAGATGACCGCCGCCGTGCCGCCTCCAAGTTCGCGACAGGTGCCTACCAGAACCTCCCCATCCGCACTGAGTGCAACCGCATTGTCACTTGAACTGTTCTGATACAGGCCGGGCAACTCAACAATACCAACACCTTCCTTCCAGTACTGAAATTGCGTGCTATTCGGAAAGGTGCAAATCGAGCCGTCAGCAGATACGTCGGAAAATCGATCCAACTGGTCCTTGGACCGTTCGTCAACCAGTACATTGCCAAGGTCATAGCTCCACAGCACAGCGTATTGATTGCTCGATCCGTTCTCTTGGAATGACCTGTGGGCCGCAACATACGAGCCATCGCCATTGATGGACCAAGCCCGGTGAATATCTAACAGTGACAGCTCGCCTCCAAATTCATATCGAAAAGTACCTGGGCTGCTCTCCCCGACAATAACAGATCCATCGGGAGTTATGTCCGTTACTTCTGAGCTGCTGCCAGGATAGTCCGGCTCCGCCATCCCGAAATCTTGCTTCCAATGAAAGCCATGCAGTCCGCTCACTCCAACTACCTCAGATCCGTCATGGCGACAGCCAAGCGCAGAACCATGTGGGAAGTCGTCATCAAGATACCCTAGAGATTGAAGACCTGAGCCCACCACATAGCGAACCGGCAAAATGGTAAAGTCCCGAGATTCGCCGACCGCAACATGCCCGTCATTCGCAACGCGGTTCATCTCTGACTTTTCTTCGGATAGATTTAGAAAGCCGACTCGATAGAACCAGGCGTTTTCCTGAGGCGTAAAGTGAAGATGAACTGGGAAAACAGCGGTAACACATATTGCTGACAAAATCATGGCATTCACTCCTAATAACTCTCAAGAACTAATGGTATTGTCGAAGTCTGCAATAACGCTAACCGCCGAAAACGTTGCTCCTACAAACTTGGCGGAACCATGGCTCGATTCAAACTTACATGCCGTCAAATAAATCTGCGTAACCTCTTGCCGGCTGCGCATATCCTTTCCCTTCACCTTCCGAGTTCTGGGTTCGCAAAGCTCACCCAAAGTGCCAAACGCCCTACTTCATCTTACAACAGCCCCTTCGGCATCCCAAGTCGTGGCACACGCGGAAGTTAAATTAGGCTCGCCCCCAACGGCGGAATCCCTTGCGTCGGCAAGCCACCACAAACCAGAGGCCCAAGCTGTGGGCGAGGACGCTCCCGGTTTCACCGGTCCCCGGTATCCTCAAACACCGCCCATGATCAACGAGTCCCGGCTCATCGACCTCTTCCTGCAGCTTTGCCGGATCAATGCACCAGCCCTGGAAGAGCGGGAATCCGTAGCCTGGACCAAGGCGTATCTCACGAACCTGGGCCTCGAGGTTGAAGAAGACCGGGCCGGCGAGAAGATCGGCGGCAACGCCAATAACCTCATCGCCACCCTGCGAGGCAACAAGCCGGGCGCGCCCCGCATCTACCTTTCCGCCCACTTCGACACCGTCGAGCCAACCGCCGGGCTCAAGATCGAAGAGCGGGACGGCACCTTCTACTCCGATGGGTCCACCATTCTCGGCGCCGATGACAAGGCGGGGATGGCGCCCGCCATCGAAGCCGTCCATGCCCTCATCGAGACCGGCGAGCCGCACGGCGACGTCGTCCTTCTCCTCAGCGTTGCCGAGGAGATTGGCCTCAAAGGCGCCGAAGCCCTCGACATCCAAGATCTGAATCTCGATTTCGGCTATGTGCTCGACACCGGTCCCCCCGTCGGATCGTTCGTAACCCGAACGGCCACCCACGACAAGCTGGACATCACGATCTATGGCAGACCTGCCCATGCCGGAAAGGACCCCGAAAAGGGCATCAACGCGATCAAGGTGGCCGCCGATGCGATCGCCAATATGAAGGTTGGCCGGATCGGTCCGGAAACCACGTCCAATCTGGGCATCATCTCCGGCGGTACGGCCGTGAATGTGGTCTGCCCAGAGGTTCGCATCCGGGCCGAGGCCCGCAGCACCAGCATCGCCGAGCTCGACGCCCAAGTCGACCACATGATCGCCGAATTCGAGCGTGCCGCATCCGCGTGGGGGACGACGGTCAAGATCGACCACGACCGGCACTACGTCAGCTACCAAATCCCCGATGACGCACCCGTCGTGCAGGTGGCGCAGCGGGCTGCTCGTGCCCTCGGCTTCGATCCGGCGCTTCGAACGACCCTGGGTGGAAGCGACGCCAACGTGTACAACGAAAAAGGGGTGCCCAGCATTGTTGTCGCCACCGGCATGGACAAGATCCACACCCATGAGGAGTACGTGTCCCGAAAGGACCTCGTCGATACGGCAAAGCTGGCCTACCAGCTCATCGTCGAAGCCGCACGCTGACCGTCGCTGCGGAACTACGATGCGTCCCCAGCCGTAATCCGTCTAAACTTACGAGATTGAGGGCTCTACGGAGGGGCATTCTTTGATCAGGACGATAACGCTTTTTCTCGGGCTTTTGTGCCTATTCAGCGCAGCAACCGCGCAAACCTCGACTGCTTCGGTGGTCAAGGAAATCATCATCGAAGGCAACAAAGCTGTGCTTCGAGAGGCGATCCTCGGCGTCATGCAGACCAAAGAAGGCAAGCCCTTCGAGCAGGTCCAGCTGGCCCAGGATAAGTCGCTGATCGAGCAAATGGGCTACTTCAAGGCGGTCGATGTGACAGCGCGTCCGTTGACCGAAGCGGAGTGGCAGATCGTGGTGCGCGTGGAGGAGTATCCCGTCGTTCGCGAGATTCGCGTAACCGGCAACACCGTCGTGCCGACCGCCGACATCCTCAAGATCGTCACCCAGCCAGTCGGCGAGGTCTTGAACAAACGCAATCTCGACACGACCCGCAAAGCCCTGATCGACCTCTATCTTGCCCGGCACTACCTGGCCGATATCGAGCGGTTTGAGCCCATGGCGGACTCGCCCAGCACCCTCGATCTCGTGATCGTGGAGAAAACCGTCAACACCATCAACTTCCGCGGCCTGGTCAAAACCAAGGAACGCACGATGCGGCGGCTTATGAAATCCAAGCCCGGCAAGCCCTTCAATATCAAGGACTTTCAGTCCGATATGCTCGCCCTCTACGACACCCAGTGGTTCGAGAAGATCGACGAGCCGATCGAGACGCAGGTTGCCGACGACATCGGAAGGTTCGACTACCTTATCAACGTCAAAGAGGCTTCCACACGGACTTTCAACGTGGGCTTGCAGCTCGACCCCCGCAACCGGCTGGCCGGTTTGATCAGGGTTGGCGACAACAACTTCAACGGAACGGGCCAGGTCGGTTCCATCGGCTATGTGCAGCCGACGGGCGGAGGCGGTCCTAGCGTCGACTTCACCTACTCGATACCCTGGATCGACAACCGCGACACCTCGGTCACCTTCAGCCTGTACTCCCGGCTGCAAAGCAACTTTGGCGGCACCGGCTTCGGCGACTTCGATTCGCCGATCGGCTCAGAGCGATTCGATGAGCGCCGTACCGGCGGGTTCGTAAGCTTCTCGCGACCGATCGGGCGAAACAACTCCGCGACCATCGGTATCCGCAGCGAAGAGGTTAAAACCGTCGAGATCCAAAACATCGGCGCCGAGAACTTCATTCAGCAGGACGGCAATGTGACCGTGGCTGAGTTTGCCCTGACCCGCGATACCCGAAACAGCCGAACGGAACCGACCGAGGGACAGGTTTACCGCGTCTCGGTCGAACCGGGATTCAGCAACATCCGCAAAATCGGCGGAGGCGTGGCCGGCAATACCGACCTGCTCGGCCGCAACACGTTTGTAAGATCGTCAGTGGAATACAAGCACTACTGGTCTCGCAAGCGAAAGGACGAGAACGCCTTGCTCCCGAACTTGAACAAGCCCGTCATCGCCTTCCGGGCGGTCTACGGCATCATCACGGGCAAACCGCCGTTCTTCGAGCAGTTCTTTGCGGGCGGTTCGGAAACTGTCCGCGGGTATCCCGAACAGCGATTCTGGGGCAAACAAACGTTCCTTAGCACCCTCGAGCTCCGAATTCCCATCCAGAAGTCGTTCTTTGCAGCGGTCTTCGCCGACTACGGCGGCGCGTGGGGCGGTTACGGCAGCCTGCGCGACTTCACCCAGACCAGCTCCTTCCGACTCCATGCCGGGTATGGCATCGGTATCGGTTTCCGTACTCCTTTGGGACCGATCCGAATCGATTTCGCGTTCGATGAAAAGGGTAAGAACCGCACGCACTTCTTGATCGGAAGCAGCTTCTAAGACGTTCGTATCGATCGGATAAACTACAAGTAAAGATGAGAAAACTTGCGCAATCACAACTCGGCTGGGGGGCCGCCGCCCTGCTGGCCGGCATCATGGTCGCCTCCGGATTTCAAGGGGCAGAAGAGAAGACTGGCATCGTCGACATGCAGAAGATGATCGAGAACAGCGAGCCGGGCAAAAAGATGAAGACGACCTTCGACCAGATGGTCGCCGCTCGCAACGACCTACTTGAATTCATCAACCTCAATCGCGTGCTCACGGTCGAGCAGGCCCAGAAACTGAAGGAACTGAGCCTCAAGACCAATGCCACCGAAGCCGAGAAGGCCGAAGTGACGCGTATCAAGGCGGATGTCGTGGCCAGCGAAAAGCGGTTCAAAGAGCTCCAGACCAAGGCAGCCACCGACGCCGATCGTCAGCTTCTCCAGGATTTCAGCAACCGCGCCGCCGTCATGACCCAGACTCTTGAGCGGTGGAACAACGACTTCAACGTCGAGATGCAGAACTGGCTGGCCAAGGAACGACCGAGCGTTTACGACAAGGCTAAGAAGGCGCTCCAGGATACGGCCAAGGCACAGGGCTTCTCAGTCGTGCTCGATGCCCAGGTTGCTCCATTTGGAGCGAATGATCTCACCGACGCGTCGACGAAGGCTCTCAACGCTCAGAAGTAAAGGCCATGGCTTCGGCTAAGGCACCCCGCCAGTGGCTCGGAGCAACGCTCATGGCCGCGATGCTGTGCGGGTGCAGCAAGCCGAATCCAGTCGTTTACGTCGACCTAAGCAAGATTCCCATCTCGGCGCCGCCACCCACAATGGCGGCGCCGACTCCTTCGACTCCGCTGGCTGATTCCGCCGCCGGAGGCACTCTCCCTGCGATTCCGGAGCGCAACCTCTTCCGAGGAGGATCTCAGGAGCGCATCAAGAGCGCGCTCGCCATGGTGGAAGCCAACCGCCGGCGCGGCATCGAGAACCAGCTTGATGCGCTGCAGGCCAAGTATCTGGCTGAGGTCGATGCCAGAGCCGCATCCGCGCGGGAAGAGCTCGTTCTCAAGCACAGGGCTCTGTTTGACAGTGCGCACGCGTCCATTAGCGCGCTCTTCAGCGCCTATGCTGCGGAAAGAGGCCTGCCAGGGCTCCGGCTCGCCCTGAGGGTGGGTTTTCCGGATCCCGATCCCGACAGTCAACGCATCGCCGACACCCGCAGCCTTCGCCAGCAGCGTGACTACCGCATCGCCAAAGAGCTGCGGCAGGAGATTAACAAGCTCGACGCCGACTACAAGGCGAAAGCCCTGGCCATCCTGAACCGCGTCGAGGACCAGGTCAAGTCAGATTTCGCCCAACTGAGCCGTGACCTTGATTCCTGGCGCAAAGAGGCCCTCGACCGAGCTCGTCAGGAGGCCGAAGCATTGGCCGAGAGGGTGAACCGACCCTTCACGGGCGATCTCGAATCGTCGCTCCAGGAGAAGCTTGGCGCCCGGCCAGGAGTGGTCGTTTCCATACCCGCGGTCAGATCGACGCTTCAGCAACCTTCGGTGGATCCCGCCGATGCCACGGAAACGTGGCAAGAGATAGCCAGAGGACAGGTTCGGCTTTGGGCGCGTCTGAACGGCTACACTCTCGTGGATCGTCCCGGCTTGGGCCGCGACGCTACCCAAGATTTCCTCGCATGGCGACGCACGTATCAGGTTGGACCCTAGCTCAACTGGCTCAGCTCCTTGGCGGGACGGTCGTCGGTGACGAGACGGTCCGTATCAGCCGGCCCGTGCCGGCCGGATTCGACGATCCCGACGGAATCACCTTTGCAGAGAGCGACAAATACCTGGACCTCATCCGGGCCAGCCGCGTGGGTGCAGCCATCGTCAAGGCAGATGTCAGCCTCGACATCCCAAGGATCGTCCATCACTCCCCGCGAACCGCATTCGGCATGCTGCTGGCGCTCGCTCGCCGCGATCCGCCCGTAACCGGGGGCATTCATCCGAACGCAGTTGTTTGCACCGGGGCCACCGTTGATCCCAGCGCGTCGATCGGCGCTTTCGCCTATGTGGAGGCCGGCGCGACCATCGGAGCGCGGTCCCGTGTCTATCCGTTTGCGTTCATCGGAGAGGATTGCGTGCTAGGCGAGGACGTGACCGTCTACCCGCACGCTGTGCTCGTCCAATCGGTAAAGGTCGGCGACGGAACGATCATCCACCCCGGAGCAATCCTGGGCGCAGACGGGTTCGGCTTCCATTGGGATGGGCACCGCCGCCAGAAGGTGCCGCAAGTCGGCGGCTTGCGCCTTGGCGACGATGTCGAAATCGGCGCCAATACCTGTATCGATCGTGCGACCTGCGGCGACAGCGTGATCGAACAGGGAGTCAAGATCGACAATCTTGTCCAGATCGGGCACAACGGCCATGTCAAAGAGCACACCGTGATCGCCGGTCACTCCGGAATCAGCGGGAGCGTCACCATTGGCAGGCGGACGGTCGTCGGTGGCCAGGTGGCGATTGCCGACCACGTCGAGATTGCCGACGATGTCATGCTTGCGGGCCGGTCGGGAGTCATGAGCAACTTGGATCGGTCCGGCGAGTACTTCGGTACTCCCCCGGTTCCAGTCCGAGAGGGCCTGCGGGCACTTGCCTTGCAACGACGACTTCCAGAGCTGTTTGAGCGTCTGAAAGAGCTAGAGGCCGAGGTGTCAGCATGGCGGGACCGATCCAATTCGAACGACTGACATTCGGTAAGGACATCTCGATCGACGGAATTGGACTGCACAGCGGGCTACCCGTACGGGTCGATCTCCACCCTGGTGAGGCCGGCATCTGGTTCCAATGGAAGGACGAGCGCTTCCAAGCCATTCCCTCAAACGTTGTCGATACCTCGCGATGTACCAAGCTCGGGAGCATCTCCACTATTGAGCACATGATGAGCGCCCTCGCCGGCTGTGGCATTACCGACGGCGTGGTCGAGGTGAGCGCCCCGGAGCTGCCAGGTGTCGACGGTTCGGCAAAACCGTTTGTCGACCTCATTCGAGCTGCGGGTACGACCAGCTTGGGTGGGGCCGTCGTCGATGGCCCGTTTGCCCGCGTTTTTGAAAAGAGCGACCAGGGCCAGATCGCAATCGCCCAAGGGGATGGGTGGTGGCGCTATACCTTTGAAACGGGCGATCGGTGGCCAGGCAGCCAAAGCTATGAACTGCAGTTCGGTGACACCGAAACTTACGCTGCCGAGGTGGCGCCGGCTCGCACCTTTTGCTTTGAAGAAGAGCTGGAGATGATCCAGAAAGCGGGATTGGGGAAGGGGCTCGACGAAACCAGCGCCCTTGTCTTGGGAAAGCAGGGTTATCTCAACACTCCCCGGTTCGATGATGAACCGCCTCGCCACAAGCTCCTTGACCTTATCGGCGACCTGTACCTTTCTGGAGTACCGGTCAAGCTCCTCGATGTCGTTGCCGTTCGCACCGGTCACACCGCCAACGTCAATGCGGCTCACAAGCTCATTCAGCACGTGACGATCGAATGAGAGTTGGCATCGTCGGCGCGGGAGTTATGGGATCGGCGGTGGCATGGCGGTTAGTGTCGCGAGGGCATGAGGTAACGCTGTTCGACCGCTTCGATCCCGGCCATCGATTTGGATCGTCGCATGGTCGCAGCCGGATCATCAGAAAGGCATACCCCGACCCGTTCTATACGGAAATCATGGAGGAGGGCTATCCGATGTGGCGCGACGTGCAAGCCCTTTGCAAGGACCAACTCCTATGGGAAACCGGATTGGTTTACATTGGCCATAAGGATGCCGAACGAGTTCGCCAGGTTTACGAAGGGCTCGCTGCTGTAAAGGATCATCCAGAAAGTTGGGAGCCGAATAGTAAGGAAGCCAATTCGTGGGACATCCTGCTTCAGCATGAAGAGGTCGCAATCTATTCGCGTTCGGCAGGCTGGGTGCACGCAGAGCGGGCATGGAAAGCCATGTTTAGCGAAGCGCTTCGAAGAGGAGCGTCACTCCTCCTGCGCACGCTGGACCAGGATGACGAGATGGAGGCGTTTGACGTCGTCGTGTGGTCGGCGGGAAGCGGCAACGCGGGCCTCAACCACGAATTGACCGTCAGGCTCCAAACGTTCGGCTACCTTAAGGGCGACCGTCCGGGCGGTGTCTTCATTGACGACGGTCCCGGTCTCATCTATGGTTTCCCCAACGAGCCAGGCGACGACCGGTTCAAGGTCGGGCTGCATGAATTCGGACAGTCTTTCGATCCAAGCGTTGAACGCAACCCAGACCCGAATTCGATACAGGAAATAGAACGCTTCGCGAGAAGGCGATTTGGAATCGAGAGCGAACTTGAGGAGGTCTCCACATGCCTCTACACCGTCACTCCCGACGAGGACTTCCGGATCGGCTGGTTGGACGATCGCCGTCTACTGGTCTCGCCGTGCAGCGGCCACGGGTTTAAGTTCGCGCCCTGGATCGGCAAGGTTGTGGCCGACATCTTGGAAGGCAAGCGCAAAGCCGAGGACTTTCCCCGGTTCAGGCTCCGCAGCTAGTCTCCGCAACCTCCCCCGTCACCACAGCCACCATCGCCACCGCCACCACTCTCGGCGGAAGCGGACTCGGTTCCCGCGACATAGCTGCCTTCTCCCAGCAAGCCCACGGCGCCCTTCTTGTCCTTCCAGAGGAAGTAGAGGAAGAGTCCGATCGCGGCGACTACGCCAATGGCGACCAGGACAATGCGCACACCATCCAGCTGCACTATTGAGCCCGCGGACGCTCCGGTCAGGAAGTGGTTCTCCATCCTCGATGCAAGTACGCATGACCGCACCGGTTGGATTCGAACACAACTGCGTCTCGATGCATCGGATTGCCCTCGTCGCGGGTATGCACTGGCAATATGACCGCGATTGGTTGGCTCCGGCGGGACCTCAGACTAAGCGATCACCCTGCTCTGGCCAAGGCCACCCAGGAAGCCGTCCGAGTGCTACCGGTCTTCGTGTTCGACACCCGCATTCTCGATGCCCTGCCCGGCCGGTCCGACCGGCGCGTGACCTTTATCCATCGTTGCCTCGCCGAAGTGGATTCGGGCTTGCGGCAACACGGTTCCAAGCTCCACGTGCTTCACGGTGACCCTGCCGAAGCGATTCCTCGCTTCGCAGAAGAGATTGGGGCCGATCTCGTCGTCGCCGCACGGGACTACGAGCCCTATGCCAAATCGCGCGACGCCGCCGTCGCGAACGCACTAGCCCTGTCCGGAAGGCGGCTCGAGACGGTTAAGGACCACCTGATCTTCGAACCCGGAGAAGTTCTCAGCCAAGCCAGCGAGCCGTTTCGGGTTTACACGCCCTTTGCCAAGGCTTGGAAGGCCAGATTCGCGGCCGACCTCCTCGCCGCCGTTGATTGCGACAGGACGCGACTGTCGCGGACCGACGGCTATGACCTCGAAGACCTCTCGCATTACGGCTTCAGCAACACCGATACGTGGCTCGTGCCTGGCGAGTCTGCCGCAGCCGAGCGGCTGGCGTCCTTCAGCGAAAGAGTAGGGGCTTATGAAAGGGATCGTGACTTGCCTGCCGCAGGCGCCACGTCACACCTCAGCGTCGACTTGCGGTTCGGAAGCCTATCGGTCCGGAAGGCGTTTGCCCTCGCCGCCGAAGGGTCCTCCGAGGGAGCCCAAAAATGGATGTCTGAACTCATCTGGCGGGAGTTCTACGCCCACATCCTTGGCCACTTTCCCCATGTGGTAGCGAGTGCCTTTCAACCCCAATACGATGGCATTCGATGGCCGGGATCAGCCAGCCACTTCGAGGCCTGGAAAGCGGGCCAGACGGGTTACCCCCTCGTGGACGCAGCCATGCGCCACTTCGCGAAGACGGGCTGGATGCACAACCGTCTCCGAATGGTAGTGGCCTCGTTCCTCGTCAAGGACCTCCTCATCGATTGGAAGCATGGCGAGAAGTTCTTTGCCGACCACTTGCTCGATTACGAGCTGGCAAGCAACAACGGGGGATGGCAGTGGGCCGCCTCCACCGGGTGCGATCCGCAGCCTTATTTTCGGATTTTCAACCCCGTCCTTCAGAGCCGCAAGTTCGACCCGGACGGCGCCTTCATTCGTGCCAACTGTCCCGAGCTTGCCGGCTTCGACGACAACCTTGTTCATTGGCCCCATGATGCCTCCGAGTTT
The DNA here is from genome assembly GCA_019187105.1 of Fimbriimonadaceae bacterium. NCBI lineage: Bacteria > Bacillati > Armatimonadota > Fimbriimonadia > Fimbriimonadales > Fimbriimonadaceae > Fimbriimonadaceae bacterium. The sequence goes on from JABAQM010000001.1 coordinate 2,418,524, forward strand.
GATCAGTTGGAAGCCGGCTGCCGAGTGGGCTTCGATTACCCTCAGCCAATTGTCGACCATGCGGTCCAAAAGCAAGTCGCAGTTCGCCTGTTCGAGGAGGCTCGACTCGCCAAGAGGTAGTACTTACGAGCTTGCGCTGCCGTAGTGCTTGAGTGCGAATCGCCAGAAGAACCTGGCAAAGACGAACGCGGCGGCGGCATAGACCGCGCCAATGGCGACCATCTGCCAATCGACCGCTTGCGTAAGTTGCCGTGCCGGAATCGTGGCCAAAAATGCGAGCGGGACGATGTAGGTGAAGACCCGCTGGAGGCCGGCCGAGAAGATGTCGACCGGATACCGGGCCACCTGCATGATCGTTTCGCCGAGCACCCAGAGGTTGTCGACCCGCACCAGCCAGATGCCAAGCGTCATTAACGCCAGGTTGAACGCATAAAACAGGGTCGTCGCCGAGATGGTGAGCAATAGATACGCGATCCATTGCATCGCCGATGGGGACAGTGAAGACTGCCACACGCCGATCCCGATCATCACCACGCCAGCCAACAGCGTCCCGACCTGGTCGAAGTTGAATCGCCGGAGGCTTACCCAGAACTGCGTATCGACCGGCTTGGTGATCACAAAGTCCAGAGTTCCGCGCCTGACCTGCTCCGGAATCTCCATCAGCGACATGAAAAACGCCTGCACGATCGCGTTCATGAGGAAGCAGGTTGCGGCAAGAATGAACGTGTCGCCCCGAGACCATCCGGCGATGCTGTCGGTGTTGCGATAGATAACGAGAATGATCAGCAAGAAGAAGCCGATCCAAAGCATGTTTTGGAGGATCTTCGCGAGGAAATTGGCACGAAATTCAAGCTCCCTTGCCAGCGAGCTCGTGAAAAACGTGCGATAAATCCGCCAGTAGCGGGCCATGCCTTTGGCAGGGTACCTAGCCGAGCCGGGATAGCGATCCGGGGCGGCAGGGGTAAAGTTTGAATATGGCGGAAACCCCGCTGACCTATCGCGAAGCGGGTGTCGACATTGATGCCGCTGACCGCGCCCTCCGATCCGTTGCGTCCTCGATCCAATCGACCTACGATGATCGCGTCCTCGCGGGCATCGGTGGTTTCGGATCGCTGTTTGCCGCCGAGTTTCCGGGCGTGGCACGTCCCGTCCTGGTGGCAAGCATCGACGGCGTCGGCACCAAGACCAAGGTTGCGGCCATGGTCGGAAGGTACGACTGGCTCGGCCACGACATCGTTAACCACTGCGTCAACGATATCCTCTGCCAGGGCGCACGTCCGCTCTTCTTCCTCGACTACTTCGGCTGCAGCCGCCTCGACCACGATGCCTTCGAGGCTGTCGTGCGCGGTGCCGCCGATGCGTGCGCCGATGCCGGCTGTGCTCTTGTTGGCGGTGAGACCGCCGAGATGCCCGGTGTCTATGTCGACGAAGAGATCGACGTTGTTGGCAGCATCGTTGGGATCGTCGATCTCGACCGAAAGCTCCCCCGCGGCAAGATGCAGGCCGGTGACGTCCTCATCGGACTCGCCTCCAACGGGCTTCATACCAACGGATTCTCGCTGGCGAGAAAGGCGCTGTTTGAAACGGCCGGATACTCCGTCAGAGAAGAGGTTGCCGGTCTTGGCACGACGATCGGTGAAGAGCTGCTCAGGCCACATCGATGCTACGTGAAGTCCGTGTGGCCGCTTCTGGACCAGATCGATGGCATTCGTTCCGTGGCCCACATCACGGGCGGTGGGCTTATCGGCAACCTGCCTCGTGTTATGGCGCCGGACATCCAGGTCTTTATCGATCGCCGATCGTGGACGCCTCCGCCGATCTTCACGCTCATTCAGGATGCGGGAAAGGTTCCCGATCCCGAGATGTACCGAACCTTCAATATGGGCATCGGCATGGCCATCATCGTCGATCGAGACCTGTCATCCGCCGTGCTGCAGCGGCTGCATCAGGCCGGCGAGGTTGCCGCAATCATTGGCGAGGCCCAGCGGGGACCTAACGACGTCCAGATCGTCTAGCCGATTCTAAACAGGAATCGCGCGTTGCCAAGTGCGATCTGGTCTCCATCCGCAAGCTCAACGGAAGTCACCCGCTCGAAGTCGTCGCGTTTAAGAAAGACGCCGTTTGAGGATCCGAGATCCTCGATGCGCCAAACCCCGTCCTCGAGCGTGATCCGGGCATGCTTCCGCGATACGTAGCTGCCCTCCGGAATCGAGCCCAGATCGACATCTATCGGCCCTACCGTAGGGTCGAACCGTCCGATCGTTGCGGGTGGATAAACGTCGAAGACCTCCTCCGTCTCCTCGTCGTTGCGAAAGACGGTCAGCGTCGCGTGCGGCCGTTCGCCACCATCTTCCTGGGGTTCCTCCACCGCAACGGTTTCAATGACTTCGGGTTCGTCCATCGCTTCGAATGTTTATGACGGATTCCGGCGTTGAATCAGCGCTCCAAGGCCCAAAACGACGACGGAAACGGCCAATGCGGGCACGAGCGTACCAATTCCCACGTCCTCGCCGCCGATGGTCACGTTCAGCATCGCGTTCCCCTGGCTGATTCCCACGACCATCCATGTCGCCGAGGCAAGAAACGCTGCCGCAATCGACGCCGCGATCCACGTGCCCGCGATACGCGATTCGGCCCGATACGCCAGAACGACCGGGATCAGCAGCGCACCGGTTATACACCCGCCCCACTGGTACCAAAGGTTGACCACGCTTGGAATACCGGCGGCAAGCGGGATCGCCAAAAGGATGGTGGCTCCGATCCCGATTCGGCTCCACCGCACATGGTCGGCATCCGCGCCTGGCCGCAGTCGTCCGACAATCTCCCGGCCCAGCGTCGCTCCGCCGACCAGTGAGTAGCCGACGAGTGCGGATACGATGGCCCCGATCAGTCCACACAGAAATACCGCCCTCCAGCCCGGCGGCAGAACGACCGAGGCGAACGCCGGAAACGTTTGGATCGCAGGATCGGGGGGCTTCGCCAACATCGACATGGCATAGAGCCCGGTTGAAATGGTCAGCGCGTCAAAGACGAACCAGCAAAGGACTGAAATCAGGACACCGCGTCGCGCGATCTCCGGCGACGCCGAGCCCGAGCAGCGCTGATGGAATCCCGGATCGACGATCGTCCAAGCTCCCAGTAGGAAGAAGCCGACGATGTTGATTGCGCTCGTGCCCCCATCGAACCGCATGAGCGCAGGGTCGATCTTGGCTGGCCACACGTCCCAGGGAAGCCCTTGCCGGAGACAAAAAACGAGAATGACGCCAAAACCCACGTACATCATCACGAAGGCCAGGATGGCGACGCGAACATCGGCCAGCAAGCCTCCCTTGTAAAGAAATGCCGTTCCGATCAGGGCTCCCGCGGCAAGCGATGCCCACAGGCCCCAGCCCGTCAGCATCTGAGTCAACACGCCAAGCATCAGCACATGGGCTGCGGGCACCGCCAGCAGGAAAACCAGCACCGCCGCGACCAGCGCAGCCGACTTTCCGAACCGCCGATGAAACCGTTCCGGAATCGAGAGCTGCTCGGCCGCGCGAACTTTCGGCGCTAGATACAGGGCATAGATCAGACCGAAGATGTAGTAGGGAACCCCCAGCAAGAGCCAGGTCCCAAGCCCGAAGTAGGTCACGGATTCCCCGATGCCAAGGACCCCGCCGTACCAGGTGCTCACCAGCGCCGCCACAAAGCTCGGCAGGGTCAAGTTGCGACCCGCAGCGAGAAACTCGTAGGCGGTTAGCGACCGCAGCTTTGCCGAAAAGCCCAAGGCGAGCAGCGAAACGATAAAGACCCCGATAACGGCGAGGTCGAGCACATCAAGGCTCAGGTGGGCCAGCGCGGCATCTCCTCGGGTTCGAACTGAACGTAAACCCAGGCCGCCCCGGCATGGAGCTCTAACTCGATTTCCCAGTCCTCGGCGACGTTCGAGATGCTGATGAGACCCCACGCCGATAGCTCGGTGTCGTCGAGCGGCCACTTCAGCCCCTTGCTCGACAGTCGCGCGTGCGTACCCCAGGGCATTACGGAAACCGTTCGGCCGGGGCTCACGTCCAAGGTCTGCTTGCCCATCGTCAGCGGCTGCATGAGGCCTGTTCGTGTTGCCACCACGACGTGAAGATGATGGCGTGCGACGCTCGTCAGCGTGGAGAACCAGTGGTCGGGTCGATCGCCCTCAACGGAGGTCAGCACCATTCGCTGCACGCCGATGCTTTGGGAATAGTCGAGGAGCTTGTCGCAGTCCGTCCGATCCATATCGAGATCGGTGTGTATCTCCGCGCCGCTCGCCATTCCCGCCATCGTCAGGCTGTCGAGATCTCCGACGATGTGGTGGGGTCTGAAGCCTGCCTCGAGGACGATATCCCCGGCCCCATCCGCGGCAAGGACGAGGTCGGCCGATTCCAGCCACTTGCCAAGCAGCTCCAGGGGCATATCCCGTCCCGCCAGAACCCCGAGCACACGCTCGCCCGCCATCTGCCTGAGTGTATCGCCAGAACCGCATCGGGCGGATGGTTTCAGAATGCGACAATAAGAAGGGCCTTCAGACCTCGGCGACCTATTATCACCAGGCTGACGGCGACAACGACTGGGAAACCGAGCACACCGAAAACTATGCTTATGAAGCGGAGCGTGACTTCCTCACCGGTGTTCACTACACTGGCGGCACGCCAGGAACGGATTGGAGCTATGATCCGGCCGGAAACCGGGCCAACTCGGGCTATTCGTATGATAATCTGAATAGGATGACGGCCTCGCCGGGCTACTCATACGACAATCACCCCGGGGCATTGAGCGATGCGGATGTGTTGCTCGGCTCGCGAAAGTGGCGTAACTATGGCTCTTCGGGGGCGATGCGTTATGTTTACGACGTGCTGAACCGGGTGTCGTCGGTTTGTTCGTCAACTTCGGGCGCGACGTATGCCTACCGCGCCGATGGGATGCGCATTAAGAAAGTGGAAGGGTTGACCATCTCTTGGGTTCCTGGCGAGGGCGAGGAAGAGGGCTACTACAACGAAAACTGGACGACCGACAAGCCGACTACGCGCTATTGGTACGACGGCCAGATGCCCTGCAGCGAAGACTTCACGCGCAAGATCGATGGCGTCACAACCGTTGACCAGACGCAGTATGGCCTAGGCGCTCGGGGGATCGACTACATTCGGGTCTCGCGCGGCTCAACGGTGCTTTCGGAATCGTATCCCATTTATGACGGCCACGGCAACATGATTGCTCAAATTGATAAATCCGGAACGCTTTCGAATCAGCGACTTTACGATGTCTGGGGTGGTGTGCGTTCCGGTTCAACTACGGGTGAGCCTTCGCAACGATATTGCGCGAACCTGGGCCATAAGCTGGACGATGAGAGCGGTCTCATCTACATGCGGGCTAGGTACTACGAGCCTGGGACGGGGCGGTTTATTAGTGAGGATCGCCAAATGGAGGGGATAAACTGGTATGCATACTCTGAGAATAATCCAGTCAGCAATGTAGATCCCACGGGTAACTCCAACGAAAAACTGTATATGGCTGGTTTGGGTCTCCTCCTTTTCTTCTTGGCGGCCGGTGGGGTCATAGCTGGCACGGTTACCGAGATTCTCAAAACCACAAGCGGCAAAATTATGTTAGCCACAGGCGTCATCTTCCTGGCAACCTGGTTTGCCGATGTCATTGTCCCTGACAGTGCTAAGAGCAGCGACGAACTCTACTATAGATGGGCCCAATTTGCAAACAACCAATTGGCCGGAGTCCTGATCGCTCTGATGTACGCTTCATTGGTTTTTCAATTCAACCGTAGTGGGTTTATCCGAGAAATGTGGGGAATCGTTGCAGCGCAAGCGTTAATTCTTGCAGCGTTTCTTGCATTCGATGCCGTGGAGCAGGCTATGTAACTATGAAGAAGTTCTTTGATTTTCTTGCTTCGAAGAATTGCGCGCTGTTGGCTTTAGGCGTCTCAATTGGCTTGTTTTTGCCCCTTGCAATTACCGGAGAAGAGCCAGATCGGCGGGTCTTGCCGGTAATAGCGGCTTCAATCCTGATCTCCATTCTCTTTGTCGTGATCATTCCAGCGGTCTCAGAGGCATTACGTGCAAAAAAAACTCGTGGTGACTGAGGGAGCGCTTCGCTCTGCGCTAGATGGTGAATGTGGCGCACGACAAGATCAGTATTTCCGGCCGGAAACCGCGCCAATTCGGGTTATAGTTATGATAACTTGAACCGGATTCTTGCCTCTCCGAATGGTGGTGTGTCGTATGATTACGATCACGACATCCTGGGCTTTCGGACGTGGCGGAATTTTGGGTATTCGGGCGTCCAGCGGTATCTGTGGGACGAGGTGGGGCGCTTGAAGTCCTGCGTCGGCAACTCGGCCGGAGCACGGTATGAGTATCGCGCGGATGGGATGCGGATCAAGAAGGTCGAAGGTCTCACCATCGGCTGGAACGGCGATGAGGGCTCGGCTTCGGGCTATTACACGGAAGTCATGACGCTGAACGCGCCGACCGAGCGGTATTGGTACGACGGCCAGATGACGCATGAGGAAGACCGAACCTTCAAGGTCGGCTCGACGACGTACAAGAACATCACCAAGTACGGGCTTGGTGCGCGCGGTTTGGATTACATCCACCACTGGAACGACCAAACCGATACCACCACCGTGGGCTTCCCGATCTATGACGGCCACGGCAACATGATCGCGACGTTGGCACGGTCGGGTTCGTCGCCTTACTACTCGGTTGGCGATCTGAGGCTTTACGACGTGTGGGGTTCGGTGCGAAGCGGGTCGTCTAGTGGGATTCCCAACCAGAGGTACTGCGCCAATCTTGGGCATCGGCAGGACGACGAGAGTTCGCTGATCTACATGCGGGCGAGATACTACGAGCCGGGTACGGGGAGGTATCTGTCCCAAGACCGAGCGATGGATGGCGCTAATTGGTACGTGTATTGTGGCAGCAATCCAGTAAATGCTATTGACGGTAATGGTGAAATAATGGACTGGGCTGGGGCCGCTCAGGGTGTGATTTGGGGAATGATAATTGGCTTCTTTGGCATGCTTACTTACAACATGACCGTCCAAGGTCGGAAAATGACATGAGTTACAGCACAGCTGCAATCGTGATGGCAATAAGCTTCTTCGGTCGCGCTACTGCCGCTTTCCTCGGATCTGGAAGAGATAGGGCCGTGCCCTGGAAGCAATTCGCCAAGCAAGCGATGAAAGGCATGTTAGGTGGTCTGCTTGCTGGAGGTGGTATTGGCTTTGCAGTCCAAATGTACTTGGGATACCGCAGTGGTCAGATTCTCTGGTACATATTTGAACTAGAGAGTATTTAGGAGTGCCGGGCATGGTGCAGACAAAAGAAGATGGTCTAAATTCTAGGAATGGAGTGTTCTTAATTTTGCAGCTCATCTTCCTTGCCTTTACGTCGCTTTACTTTGAGAACCTCGTCAATGCCGGACAGGTTGGGATCGCAGTATTAGTATCCTCCTTTCTCTTTCCGCTCATGAATCGTGAACTTTTGCAAGGAGAGTGGTTGCGGCAGATTGTACTGCTGTGCAGTGCCTACATATACGTGTCACTGGGCATCGTGGCACGGTTCCTAATCGGTGAAATCGCTGGCGCAACGGCAATGGTCTGTTGCCTTCTAGTTGCAACATACCTATTTTACAGAGTGTCAGTACTTGCATCTCAGAACGAAGAAGATTGTGACCGACCGACGTAGGCTCCACGCAAGTCCTGGTAGAAGGTCTGAGCGGACTTGGCCGCTTGGGGGCACGCCAAGGACGGACTGGTCTTATGATCCAGCGCCGCTAGCCGAGGGCAGTCTGACTCACTGGTCGTCAGTTCCTATCCGAGGAAGAGGTGACCAGTCCGAGGGATCGTCGCCCTCTGCATACGCTTGGGCGTTAAGAACCGCCAATCGGCGGGGGGCCGCAGCCCTCGCAGTTCGGGTGGCATTCATCGGTTGACGCCATGGCGCTCTACGGTGCACAACACCGATGCATGTTCCTAGGTTCTGTTTGGGAAGTCGCGCGAAACTCGGGTTACACTTACGACAACTTGAACCGGATCCTTACTTCCCCGAACGGCGGCGGTTCGTACGATTATGATCACGACATCCTGGGTTTCCGCACGTGGCGCAACTATGGGTACCTGGGCGTCGAGCGTAATAGTCTCCTACAAAGCTTCCCTTATTTGGCAGGATGCCAACAGTTGGTAAGCACGCCATGAGCACAATAGCTTACACTCTGTTTCTCGTACAGGTATGTCTTTTGGCGGCTGGTGCGGGCCTTGGCAAGATTTCCCTTCCAGCAAGATATTTTCTGCCAACACTTTTGTGCCAAGCGCTACTGTTCGGATTGGCTGGCCAAGCCCTTAACAATTACCGCTTTGGCATATCGATTACCTGGTCTCTATTGGGGATAATGTCCTCAATAATGACGTTGCTGATTCGGAGGCAAATACTTCGCCTTGAGCGAAGGCGTAGTGACTGACCTGTATGGATTTGCAACTTCTATCGGCAGGGAGCGGTTGGTCGGAGTTTGCCCACGTAGTTATGAGTTTGCCTGGCCGGGTTCGGACAGCCAAGCCGGGTGCCGTCAGGCATTCTGCGGGTGCCCTAGAGGCCCATGTCCATGGGCATCCAGGGTGGTTGGCTGCCATCCGGCGGTTGGTCGTGGCCTAGTGTATGATGGAAAGGACGAGCGCTTCGCGCCCCGGTTAGCTTCGCGAACCCCCGATTATGAAGGAGGGATGAAAAAAAGTGAATAGTCAACCAAACCCCGGCCACCCGCCCGCCGATAAGTCTCATACTCAGTCAGCAGCCCGTACAGCCTATGTGTACTCGTTAGTCGTATTGGCGGCTGTGCTGGCTATTAACATCATGCACCCTTGGCTTCCTTAGAAGTAGTCGAATTATGGACCACCTGCTACATCCATTACTATTGTCCCTTGTGACCGTCCTCATGTTCGCTAACGTGGGCACGTGGGCGCGCTTGAAACTCCGGCCCACGAGTCGGTTAGATACGGTAGTCGCTTATTTGCCGATTTTTAGTCTTATCTCGGCATGCCTGTCGATAACCTTAGCGGTTCGGCGTCCCGGGTCCGCCGAGTCTTCCCACGTGGCAGTTGCTGCCTTGGCAGTGATTAGCGTCATGCTCGTCCGAGCTCGTCAAACCTCTAATCTAACGTCAGACGCATCCGGCGGCGAGTTACGTAATCGAGAGTAGATTAGCCGGCAGTTAGATAGTGGCAGCTGTTTCCAGAGCCAACATGGGTGCCGTCAGGCATTCTGCGGGTGCCCTAGAGAGTTCATGGGCATACCCAAGGTGGTTGGCTGCCATTCGGCGGTTGGTTGTGGCCTAGTGTATGATGGAAAGGACGAGCGCTTCGCGCCCCGGTTAGCTTCGCGAACCCCCGATTAGGAAGGAGGTAGGAAGAGAAAACTGAATAGTCAACCAACCCCGGCCACCCGCCCGATGCATGGTACTTTGGAAACTGGACAGTGGCAGCGTTCTGTTCAGACCTCGAACTTAAGGAGTTGAGTAACTGAAGAGTGGAAAAGTTAGACACCATCCTAATTGTGAAAGCGCTCGTCGCAGGAGCCTCCCTTGACTTGGTAGTTCATTTTCCTCAAAAGCGATGGTTGTATGTATTGCGGCTACTGATCCTTACTCCCTTGCTGGCTCTTTTAGTACTGGTTGGGCTGCTTGGGTCCCATGCTGCGAGTGGCACCATTCTGTATGGCGTACCGGCCTCAGCGCTTATTGGATTTGCGTCCATGGATGGAATAATTCAGCTGTTGATCGCAAGGCGTCGCGTTGATACGGGGCATGACTAGATCTGCTGCTGGCGGTCCGAACGGCGGCGTTGACCGCCTCATCAGGGACGAGGGCCTTAGCCGATGCGCAGGGCTGGCTAGCACCGACCTCAGCCATGCAGTTAAAGGCCGGGAAGACGCCTGTGAGTGCGGCACGCCCTTATCGTCCGCCGCTCAGGCGGACCAGCATGGGATCGTCGGGGAAGCGCTGCTTGCCCTCGCGGGCTACCTCGACCGAAGCCCCTAAAGATCGATAGTCCCGGTAAAGGAGCGCGAGCCAGCGGTAGGTCTCCCGGAGGCCCTCAAGTTCGTCCTCTCCGGCTGCGTGCTCTTTGAGCCGCCTCGAGGCTTCGAACGAAGCGATTGCCGGCTCCACCAGCCCAAGCTTGTTGGCCTGGATACGGCCCTTCTCGGCAAGGATGGCAATACTCGACGGGTTCTCTCGCAGCCCTTCGTCCAGGAGCTCGATGGCTTTGCGCGGTCCCGCGGCGGACTTGCCTCGCGCCAGGATTGCTGCCGCGGTCGTCCACGCTGGGATGAAGGTGGGATCGCTCCAGGTCATCAGACGGAACAAGGGAAGGCTGTCGCCTGGGTCGTTATGGTGATGCACCGACATGTCCGTATAGGTCGCCGTGCACCGTTCGATGTCGCCGAACACGCCGCGAAAGTCCCGATCCTTGGAAGGAATCGAGGTCGTGATATCTGCATCGTCGTGAAGCGCCTTGTCCTTGTTGTCCTCGCTGGCGGTGCCTTTGCTGCCACGAAGCTTCTCGGCTTCGGTCAGCGGTCGCATCTCCACGCCGTTATGGAGGTACAGGTCGGTCCTTACCCACAGCCAGCTGGCAAAGCTCGTCCGGAACTCGCCGAGCAGGGACGCGCCGGCGACCTCGTCGTGGGCATTCAGCCCCTCGAGTTGAGGCGGCGCTTCCAAAGCCGCCGAGAGGCCGTGCGTCGACGCCCCCGTGGCAAACAGCGCTCCGAAGCAGCATCCTGCCGCGAGCCAGCTGGGTACCCGGCTCATTAGATCGTCCTCGACCGGAACCGTAGCCAGCCCAGGCCCAGCATCGCACCGCCGTAGGCGATCAGATACGCGAGCAGCGCTCCCATCACCCAAGCCGGCGCCATCGGCCAGCCAATATTGGCTGCCCGGCTGCCGAGATCGAACAGGGGATACTGCGGCACCAGGAAGTGGATGGCTTGGATCACAGGTTGCAGCGCCGCCGGTGCCTCCGCATGGCCCATCACCATGGCGCGAGTGATCATGCCGCTGCCAAACGCCAGCAGGAAGCTGAGAGTCGCCGCGGCCGAGGCGGTCATAAAAAGGCTGAGCGTCATCGATACCGCGCAGACCAGGGCGAGGCCCATCATTTTGGCGACAGCGTATTGGAGCATGATCGCCTCGAACGGCACGCGGAAGAGCGCGAGCGCCAAACCCACCATTACCGCCAGTACGCCGAAGGCCATCCAGGAGACAAGGATCGCTCCGAACAGCTTGCCAATGAGGAGGTCGCCGCGCGAAAGCGGTCGCGCCAGCAAGGGGTAGAGCGTCCGGTTGCGGATTTCGTCCGGCAGAATCCGTACCGAAGTGAGCACCGCCATCGCCGTAGAGAACATTCCCAGCACGGTGAAAGCCAAATCCTTGGCGAAGATCTGCAGGCTCTTTAAACCAAAGAAGCCGAGCAGTCCCGCGCTGAGGATAATGACCAGGCCGAGAATCGCCACAACCCAGAAATCCTTGCGCCGAACCGACTCCACCGCAACCGCCCGAGCAAGGACCCACCACGACCGGATGTTCATGCGGCCTCCTGAATGCGGCTCACGAAGTAGTCCTCGAGTTCGCCTTCATGGGTCGTCACATCGAGGATCTTGCCGCCGTCCCGGTGCACCCGGTCTATCGCCTGCAGCATCGCCGATTTCGAGGCAAACCGGGCGGAGAATTCGCCGCCAGTGCCGGATATCGATTCGGCAAGATCGTGAAGTCCGACCGAGCCTTTGAAGCGGATGTGGTAACTCCCGATCGCTCCCATGAGCTCACCCATTTCCCGTTCGTCGATGAGACGTCCTTGGTGAATGAGCAGGAATCGGTCGCAAAGCATTTCGACCTCGGCAAGCTCGTGGCTCGAAAAGAAGAGGGTCGTTCCCTGGCCTTGTCGCTCGCGGAGCCAGTTCCGAAGCTCCTTCCGGCCAAGCGGATCGAGACCGCTGGTCACCTCGTCGAGAATGAGCAGCTGTGGATCGCCAAGCAGCGCTTGGGCTATCCCGACTCTCTGGAGCATGCCTTTCGAGAGCGTGCGATTCAGGCGATCCGCCGACTTTGCGAGTCCGACCAACTCCAGCAGGTCCCCGACTTCGCGCTTGAGCGCGCGCCCGCCAAGGCCCTGCAGCTCGCCGTAAAGTCGAAGCGTCTCCCGCGGGGTCAGATAAGGATAGTAAAGGCCAACCTCGGGCAGATAGCCGGTCAGTTGCCGCGCCTCGATGGACCCCGCTGGCCTGCCAAAAATGGATGCCTGCCCATCGGCGGGCGCGAGGAACCCCATCAGCGCTTTCAGCGTCGAGCTTTTGCCGGCGCCGTTGGGGCCAAGGAAACCGACGCTTTCTCCCGGAGCGATCTGGAAGGAAAGCCCGCTAACGGCTTCCGTCCAAGTTGAGGCGTTCTTCCGGTATCGAACGCGCAGATTTTCGCAGTGAATCGCGGCGGACATCGCACTCTAGTTATCGGCTGACGTCCGGCAAACCTAGAGCGATCGGTGAGGTTTATCTCGGTGCCGGTATCCTCTCCGCCGTCCATGTCCCGCATCAACCATCAAGACATTCTTATCGGCACCCTCGCCCCCATGAACAAAGGCGCGGATTATATCCGCCAGATTCTGCCCCACGGCTTCGAGAGCTTCGAGCTCACGCTGTGGCAGTACGTGGGAGACCTCGACCTTGCCCAAACGGCCAAGGAAGTCCTCGACACCATCGGTGACGAAGCTGAAATCAGCAGCGTGGGCATCTACGGAAACCCGCTCCAAGACCCCGCCTGCGCCGCCGACTGGGAAAAAGTCATTCGTTCTGCCAAGCTGTTTGGCGCCGGCGTTGTCTGCGGTTTCGCAGGCGCGCTGGAAGATCGGCCCGTTGACGAATCGATGCCGAAGTTTGCGGAGGTGTTTGGTCACCTGGCGAAAGTCGCCCACGGCGAAGGCGTCAAGATCGCCTTCGAAAATTGCGACATGGGCGGAACTTGGCAATCGCCAAAATGGAATATCGCCCACTCGCCACGGGCTTGGGAGATGATGTTCGACGCTGTTCCCGGCGAGACGCTCGGCCTCGAATGGGAGCCCTGCCACCAGATGGTGAGTCTGATCGACCCCATCCCGCAGTTAAGGAAGTGGGTGGACCGCGTCCATCACATTCACGGCAAGGACGCGACCATTTGTTGGGACATTATCGAAAGCGAGGGCATTCGCTCCGGCCGAGATTGCATCTACCACCGCACGCCCGGTTTTGGGGACTCGAATTGGACGGACATCATCACGATCCTCCGGCAAGGCGGCTTCGTCGGGGCGATCGATATCGAAGGGTGGCACGACCCGATCTATAAGGATGAGCTTGAAATGACCGGCCAGGTGTTCGCCCTGGAGTACTTGAAATCGTGTCGCGGTGGGGATTTCGTGCCGAATCCGACCTAGGATACGTTGGTCCTAGAAGTCTTTTGGGTCGTATCGCCTACGCCCCAACCCCCGCGCTGCTGAACGCGATCAGTCCTTGTAGCCGGGAAGACGGCGGCCCTTGTAGTAGCCGTCCAGAGAGGCGTGGTGCCGAAGCTTGAACGGATAGCCGCCCTGCTGCTTATTGGCGTCGATCTCCGGAAGATCCGTCGTGTAGTGGGTGCGGCGCTTGGCCGTGCGCTGATGGCTGAATCGTCGTTTGGGGTTCGGCATCCTACTTCTTCTCCCGGTGCAGCGTCATCTTGCGCAGGTTTGTGTTGAACTTCATGAGCTCAAGCTTGTCCGGATTGTTGCGCTTGTTCTTCGTCGTGACGACGTAGTGCTTGTTGTCTTCCGTGCAGACCAAGCGGATTATTTCTCTGACTTCACCCTTTTTCGCCATGACGAGTACCTCAGCGGCAAGGAGATATTATGGCCCAAATCCGCCCGAAACGCAAGGGCTGGCGTAGGTTATACTCGCGGCGCGCCCGGGTGGCGGAATGGTAGACGCAGCGGACTTAAAATCCGTTGCTCGCAAGAGCGTGCGGGTTCGAGTCCCGCCCCGGGCACCAAGCGGAACGACATGAGCTCCCTCTGGCGCCTACCGCCGCTCGCCGGCATCCTCGATCCGCGCCCCGAACGGGAAGCGCAGCGAAGCCCGATCGCCAATGCGGCGAATATTCCGTTCGATCAGCTGTCGGAACGAACATCCGAGCTGCCACCGCGCGACCGGACCATTCATCTCGCGGACTTCCGAGCCGGCTCGAGCTCGGAATCCGCCTTTCTCGCCGCCGATTTCCTGGATCGCGGCGGAAGACGTTTTGCATGGCAAGTGCCCGCGATAGCGGAAGTCTTCACCAGCGGTCGGCTCTGGGAGCCCAATGAGCTCCTCCAAGCCGCAGCACAACTGGCGACGGGAACGCGAGCCCTCGACCTGGGATGCGGAGCCGGCCGCGATGCCGTCGCCCTGGCATCCGCGGGATTCGATGTCGTCGGCCTCGATGTCCTGCCCGATGCCGTCGATCGCATGCTCGGGCTCTACGAACGCTGGAAGGGCCCTGGCTGGGGCCGGCTACAGGGGCTTCGACGCGACTGGGCAAGGCAAACCGGACAATTCGATCTCGTCATTGCCTTCGCAGCCTTCAGCGCCGACCTGCCGGATGCGGCGCTGCGATGCCTCGCTCCGGATGGCGTCTTCGCCGTCTCAGCCTTCACCACCCTCGATGCCGAGTCCCAAGGAGTACCGGCCCGATCGCATCACGTCGCACCCGACGAACTGCAGAAACGGTTCTCCGCGCTGCTGCCAATTCATGCAGAAGCGTTCTGGGACGGCGGCCGCCACCGGGCTACCTTCATCGGACGCCTGGGCTAGCATCCCGCTGGCTATACTCTCCAAGGCGTGAATCTGGCGCGGATGTGGCGGCAATGGAAGGCGACAGCGGTCATCTGGGCCCTGGACGGATTTGCCTACAAAGCGCAGGGATTTATATGGATTCTTACTGATACCGTCACAGGAATAACCATGCCGCTCGTGTGGGCAGCCGCTGCGAAGGGCGGTCTGATCGAAGGGTATGCCGCCAAGGACTTTGTCCTCTACTACATGTGCATGCTCTTCCTCACCTGCTTTATCACGAGCCACTTCATGTGGGACATCTCGTGGGAAATCAAGGAAGGCATCTTCTCGGTTTATCTGATCCGGCCCATGCCCTTTTTCCAGTTCATGCTGGTTAGAAATTTCACCTGGCGGATCATCCGCACGCTCATTTTCGCGCCCATGGGGTTGCTGCTGATTGGCTTTTATTGGTCCTATCTGCACGACGCAAGGCTGTACTTGGGCTGGGAATTCTGGGTCTCGGTCTTACTAGGACACATCCTGAGCATCACGTTCGTGATGGCCCTCTCGATGATCGCGCTGTTTGTCCAGGAAGCCCAATCCGTCTTCGAACTGTACTACTTTCCGATGCTTTTCCTGTCCGGACAGCTGTTCCCGGTATCCATGATGCCGGATTGGGTCCGGTCCCTCGCCGCGATATTTCCGTTTTATTACACGACGGGAGTTCCCACGGAAGTCGTGGTTGGAAAGCTAAGTCCAGCGGTCGCGCAGCAGATGATCGTCGTTCAGGTTGTTTGGATCGTCATCAGCTACGTCGCGCAGCGCGTTCTCTGGAAGTACGGGCTTCGGGCCTATACCGCGGTCGGAATGTAATGAGGCCCCTGGCAAGCCAGGAGCCCGCGTTTGGAGGATGGGAGGGTGATTGAAGGATCGATGGATCCGGGCTCAGTGAGCCCAATGAGCTTTGACGCAAGTCGCGTGCCAAAATTCGAGTGTATGAGTGGCTTCGCCGAACATTCCGGCAAACTTGCCGTTTACGCGGCGGATCACGTCGATACGGACCGCATCATCCCGGCTCGGTTCCTGTCCATGGTCACCAAGTCCGGTTACGGCCAGCTGCTCTTCAAAGACGTGCGCGATCCCAATTTCCCCTTGGATCAACCGGAAGCGCAAGGAGCTTCGATCCTGGTCGTCGGTACCAACTTCGGCTGCGGAAGCTCAAGGGAACACGCGGTGTGGGCGATCCAGCAGGCTGGCTTCAAGGCGGTCATCGCAGTTGTCCGGGACGACAGCCCTGGGTTTAGCGACATCTTCCGGCAGAACGCCAACAACTGTGGGTTGCTTCTGATCGAACTGCCGCCCAACCAACACGAGAAGCTCGTGGCCGCGGGAAGCGGTGCGAAGGCTACCGTGGATCTTAATGCGAAAGTGATCGGCTTAGGTTCGGATCAGATTCCATTTGATATATCCGAGGCTCACCGACGTCAGATCATAGAAGGTCTCGATTTGATCGGAATGACGCTGCAGCATGCAGACGAGATTGGGACCTACGAAGCGAATACGACGTCTTACATTCCGGCACGGAGCCAATGAACCTCATGATGACAACGCTGACGACCCTGATCCTTGTCCTGACCACCTCTTGCGGCCCAACCCAGCCCCAGGGCGAGCTTCGTAAAGTCAAGTCGCCGCCTTTAATCGACCAGAGGCAGGACCGTCCCGTCAATCCTCGGCGCATGCACCAGCTAAAGGACCTCGAGATGGTCACGATCAAGATTGGCACCCAACGCTTCAAGGCTTTTGTCATGGATACCGCCCTGAAGCGCCAGGAAGGCATGATGTTCTTGCAGGATAAGGAAGTGAAATCGGGCGAGGGAATGCTCTTCGCCTTTCCCGACTCCGATGATCGAAGCTTCTGGATGCAGAACACGTACATCCCCCTCGACATCGCGTATATCAGTAAGAACAAACGGATTGTCAGTGTTCATACGATGCGACCGCTCGATGAAACTGGTGTGCCGAGTGCCGGCCCCGCCATGTACGCCTTGGAAGTCAAGGCAGGAACATTCCGAAAGTACGGTATTAAGGCTGGCCAGAAAGTGGAGTTTCCGGCGAGCATAAAGGGTTCTTAAAGCTCAAAGGGCTTATCCACGGGCGGTACCGGGCGTTCCGGTATCTTTCGGCCCCTATCCGCTACCGTGTTTTGCGATGCATCATAAATCGACCAGATGTGAATGGCAAGCATCACCAACATCGGGACGACCGCGATTAAATTGAGAGACTGCAGCTTGAAGGAGAGAAGCGCCCCAAGGCCATCGGGAATCGCCGTGCTGATGATGAGCGCGACCGTCCAGGCCCCCATCATGATGCTGCCCTTGCCATAGTCCTCGTTGGCCATTTGGCCCAGGCCCGGCAGGATCACGGAGAGCCAGACCGACGCCCTTGGATTGGCAGCAGCTGCGGCCATTTTTGGATCCATGAAAACGGCCGATGAAAGCACCGTTTCGGCATACTTTCTCTCGATGTTCGGGTCCTTCGGCGAAAGCTTCCACGCCATCGTGTAAGACTCTCGGGCAAGCCGCGATTGGTGGTTCGCAACCGCATCGTCGCCAATCGCTTCCCAAACCACGCCGGCGCCAGGGGCAATTTCCTTCGCTTCGGTGAGGAGTTTCCGGCAAAGGTCCGCCTGGCCGCGCTGACGGGCAAGCCTGGCTTCGCGAAGCAGGCGCTCTGCTCTCTCGAGCGTCGCCGGATCCGGTGCCTCGGGCAGTTTCGGCGCTTCCGACTCAGGGCTGGGCGCTATTCCATCAAGTTCGGGTCGTTCTGCAGGTTGGTCCACAGTGTCTCCAGATCATAGAATTGGCGCTTTTCCTCGCGCATGACATGAAACACGACGTCGCCGTAGTCATATAGGACCCATCCGCCACCCTGATCGTTCACGCGAAGTGGCCTTACGCCCTTTTCGCGAAGCTTTTCAGCGACACGCTCAGCAATCGCATTGACATGCACATCGCTGTTGCCCGAACAAATGACGAAGTAATCCGTTACCGAAGTCTTTTGGCGAACATCGAGGACCTCGGATCGCTCCGCCTTGATGTCGTCGGCAAACTCCAGAATGAGGTCGGTCTTTTCCTTCGATGTCAATATTTAATCCTTATAGAGCTTATTCGCTTCGATATATTCTGCAACCTCAGCGGTTACGTAGCGGGTGATCGGTCGGCAATGGTGGATCAGATCGCGAATCTCGGTCGACGATATCGGATTAGCTTTCATGTCCACAAAATCCACCTTGTCGTGGAGGGCTTCCGGTAGCCGCCGCATGACGTCGCTATGACGGTGGGGTGGCCGCATGACCACCGCAAACCTCGCCAACTGAGCCAGCCGCAGCGGCTGCTTCCAGTCGCCAAGTCCCATCGCGCTGTCGCTTCCGAGCAGGAGCCAATAGTCTCCTGGTTTGGACAAGGTCAGCTCGGTCAAGGTTTCCACGGTGTAGCTAAATCCCTTCCTCGAGATCTCAATGTCCGACAGCGACAGGCCAGGCTGATCACGGATGAGGAGCTCCACCATCTGTTGACGCTGCTTGGGCGTAGCGTGCCCCTTGCTCTGCTTGAACGGGCTCCGAAAGGCCGGCACAAACACCACTTCGTCGAGTTCCAATGACGTTCGGACGGCCTTGGCAAGCTGCAGGTGGCCGAGATGGGGGGGATCGAAGCTACCGCCAAAGACCCCAATTCTCATACCTTGTCATCAAACGAGAACATATAATCGCCGATGATTACGGTGTCGCCGTCCTTTGCTCCGGCTTCTCGAAGCTTGTCGATCACTCCCAAACGTGTAAACCTTCGATGAAGATACCGTAGTGCGTCGCGATTTCCCAGATCGGTCATCGCCACCATCCGCCGGATTCGCCTACCCACCAGCTCCCAGCCGAGTTCATGAGGCTTGACGTCCCACTCTCCCTGGTCGTCTCGCCGCTGAAGCGTGGGCATGATCACCTGGACCGGTGCATCCTCTTCAGCCTTGTGGATGGCGTCCAGCATGGCGAAAAGCAACGCCTCTAGACCCTCGCCGGTGGCCGCGCTGATGGGAAATAGGGGTATGCCCAGCTCTTCGAACCTTTCCCTGCGCTCGCCGTACTGTCCGGCCGGTGCGAGGTCGATCTTGTTGAGCGCGAGGAGACGGGGCCGTGCCGCAATGTCCGACGAGTACTTCTGAAGCTCACCTTCGATAAGACGATAATTTGCAATCGGATCGGATTCGTCGATAGGGAAGAGGTCGACCAAGTGAACCAGCGCCTTCGTCCGCTCGGTATGTCTTAGGAATTGATGCCCAAGGCCGACCCCTTCGCTTGCTCCTTCGATAAGCCCTGGCAAGTCGGCGACAACGAACGTCTCTCCCGCATGGCTGACCACACCGAGATTCGGCGTGATCGTTGTGAATGGATAGTCCCCGATCTTGGGTCGCGCCGCACTGATTCGACTCAATAGCGTGCTCTTGCCGGCGTTCGGTAAGCCAATCAATCCGATGTCAGCGACGAGTTTCAGCTCGAGTCTCGCCCGAACCGTTTCGCCAGGCGCACCCTTTTCCGCGAAGTTGGGTACCTGCCGCACGCTCGATACGTAGTGGAGGTTGCCTCGTCCTCCCCGCCCGCCACGGCAAATGACGTACTTCATGCCGTGCACGTTTAGATCGACCAGCAGCTCACCGAGATCCAGATCGGTTACGGTCGTGCCAACCGGAACCTTGATCTCGATGCCGCCTCCACTCGCGCCCTTCTTGTTGCCGATCGCATGCTTCCCTTGGGGGGCTTCGTATCTGGGCTTCAGCTTGAAGTCGTAGAGGGTGCGACGGTTGCGATCGGCAATGAGCACCACATCGCCCCCACGGCCGCCATCGGCACCATTGGGTCCGCCTCGGGGAACGTGCTTTTCTCGGTGAAAGGACACCGCTCCCGAACCGCCGTCTCCGGAGACGAACTCCGCGATCGCCTCATCGAGAAACATCGATCAGTCAGTTTACTTGGCTAGGGGCATCTGGGAACTAACTGGTGAGCCAGACGCGAAGTAGGACATCCTTTTGATTGCAAGGATGCGCTCCACCTCTGCTTGGAATTTGCTCGGTCTGGTCGTTACCCTCCTCCTGCTCGGTCTCATCTTCCACTTTCGGCTTGAGAGCGGGTTCCTGACACGGGGCAACCTCGAGACGATTGCACGCCAAAGCGCCATCGTCCTTCTCACTGCCCTGGGGATGACCTTCATCATCGTGAGTGGAGGCATCGATTTGAGCGTTGGCTCGATGGTCGCCCTCGTTACGGTCGTCATTGCCTGGTGCCTCGCCCGAGAGGCGAGCCCTGCTGTGGCACTCGTCGCTGGGCTGGCTGCGGGTGTCGTCTGTGGACTTGCCAATGGCAGCCTGATTGTCGGTCTTGGAGTCGGTCCGTTCATCGTGACACTGGGCACTCTGCTCCTCTTCAGGGGCATGGCGAAGGGCCTCGCGAACGAGCAGAAGATCGACGCTCCCCTCTCATGGCTCAACGACTTCCTTGCCGTGCTTCCACCCGACCGCAAGTGGATGGTGGTCCCGGTCGGCGTATGGGTCGCGATCCTGGCTGCGGTTGCGATGTCGATGGTCCTGCGGCGGTCCCCGTTTGGTCGGGCGGTCGTTGCCGTCGGCGGGAATGAGCAGGCAGCCCGCTATTCCGGTGTGCAAGTAGGTCGTGTCAAGCTGGCCGTGTTTGCCCTGGGCGGGCTCTTTGCCGGCATCGCGGGTCTTATGCAGTTCTCCCGCCTTACGGTTGGCGATCCCACGGTGGCGCAAGGATTGGAGCTGGACGCCATTGCCGCTGTGGTGATTGGCGGCGCCAGCCTCAGCGGAGGGAAGGGAACCATTTTCGGTACCGTCTTGGGTGCGTTGATCATGACCGTCCTACGAGCGGGACTCAGTCAGATGGGGCTTCCCAATTGGGTTCAGGAGATCGTCACCGGTACCGTGATCGTTGCAGCGGTAGCACTGGACCGGCTGCGTACCCGGACCTAGCTCAAACGCAAGCCCAACTCTGCCCACTGCTGGGAGTCGATGGTGCTCGGAGCATCCATCAGCGGGTCGTATCCCTGCCCAATCTTCGGGAACGCCATCACCTCTCGAATGTTGTCGTCATCCATCAGGAACATCACCAAACGGTCGATTCCGGGAGCGATGCCGCCGTGGGGAGGGGCGCCATAGGAAAACGCTTCGAGAATGTGGCCAAACCGCGCCTGCTGCGTCTCTTCGTTTACGCCGAGAAGCGTGAAGACCCGCGCTTGGACATCTGGGCGATGGATTCGGATCGAACCTGAAGCCCATTCCACGCCGTTGCAAACGATGTCATAACAGTCGGCGCGAATACGACCGGGATCGGTTTCGATCAAATCCATGTCGGCGGCCTTGGGAGAGGTAAAGGGGTGGTGGGTGGCGTCCCAGCGATTGGCGTCCGGATTCCAATCCACGAGCGGGAAGTCGATGACGTAGCAGAACGCGAGCTTGCGCTTATCGCGGAGCCCGCATCGCTCGCCGATCTCGTTCCGAAGCCGGTACAGCACGTCGCAGCCCTTGCGATAGTCGTCAGCAATGAAGCAGAGCAGGTCGCCCGCTTCGGCCTCCCCTTTCGCCGCGATCGCTTCAAGCATCGCGGGCGGGAAGAACTTGGCGATTGACCCCTTGGCAGCGAGCCCGTTGCTGAGCGGAATCGTCCCTTCTTCGCCCCCACCCGTCGCCACAAACCCGACTGAGGCCATCCCCTTCGCGCCAAACTCCTTGGCGAATTCTTCGAGCACGCCGACGTCCTTGCGCGAAAGAGCGGCGCCGCCTGGATAGCGTACGCCGCGAATCTTGCCCCCCGATTCGAGCACGGCTTTGAAGACGCCGAACTCAGATCCGGCGACGACCTCGGATATGTCAAAGATCTCCAGCCCGAACCTTAAGTCAGGTTTGTCGCAGGCGAACCGCTCCATCGACTCGTCGTAGGTGAGTCGCTGGAAAGGAGCGACCGGTTCCTTTTCGAGGCCGAACTCCTCAATGAGCTCGTTGATCACCTTCAGCGTCAAGCCCTCCATGAGCGTGAGCACGTCCTCTTGGGTGCAGAAGCTCATTTCAAGGTCGAGCTGCGTGAATTCAGGCTGGCGGTCGCTGCGCTGCGCTTCGTCGCGGAAGCATTTTGCGATCTGGTAGTACCGTTCGATCCCGCTCACCATCAAGAGCTGCTTGTACTGCTGCGGGCTCTGCGGCAATGCATAGAAGAGACCCGGCTCCAACCTATACGGAACCAGGTAGTCGCGAGCGCCTTCCGGAGTGGATTTAGTGAAGATCGGGGTCTCAACCTCAACGAAGTCGCGCACGTCGAGATAGGCGCGGATCTTTCGAATCGCGGCCGCCCGCAGAGCCAGCCGCTTGTACATCGAGGGCCGCCTCAAGTCCAGATACCGGTGCTTGAGCCTTAGCTCCTCGTTGACCGCAGCCATCTGGTCTTCATCGCTGAGCGGAAACGGCAAGGGCTTAGCCGGTCCCAAGATCTGGAAACCAGCGACCACCACCTCGATGTCACCGGTTCCCATTTTTGCGTTCTTGTTGGAGTCGTCCCGCTCCTTCACCTTGCCGGTAATGCTCAAGCACGTCTCAGCCCGAATGTCGTCGTAATTGGGATGAGCGGCGGGGTCGATCATGAGCTGAACGATGCCGGTGCGGTCGCGAAGATCGACGAAGCAGAGCCCGCCAAGGTCGCGCACCTTGTGTGCCCAACCGTTTAACGTGATGGTCTGGCCGACGTGCGAAAGCCGAGGCTCGCCGCAGGAATGCGTCCTCTGTTCAAAGCTCATGAATGGCAAAGAGGATACCGCGCCGCCTACTCGTATCCCGGGCGATGGTGGATGTCCACCTCGTAGATTCCAGCCAGATCCATCTCGCTCATCGATTCGATCGATTCGAATCGGCCGACAAGCGCGACCGCGTCGCCACCATCTTGAATCGCCAGGCTTCCCAGCATGCCGAACTTATGGGTGAGGATCGACCGAAGATCGGCAGTGGTATTGCGGGCATGGCCCGCCGGATACATGACGAGCCCCGAGCTGAAGGTGCGGCCACCGGCTCGAATCTCCAAGGAGGTCGGAATCCCGTCCGGATATTTCGCATCATAGTCCGGACCGCCGTGCCGAAACTCGATCTTCTCCATGAGCTTACGCGTCAGCGGGTGGAAGATGGCCGAATCGCTCACCTGATAGTCGTAAGGCGACAGCATCAGCGACTTCCAGTGACCGTCATTGGCTCCGCCAGTCGGAGTCACAGGACCGGCTTCGATCGCTTTTCGCAGCAAGGTCGCGACGATGTACGCCATGGAGTGGTCGGCGCTCTGACGTGTCTTCGGATCCTTCTTCATCGGGTTGCCGATGATGCCAAAGGCCGGCTCGTAGGCGTCGATCGTGATCGATTCGATGGATCCACCACCGTTCTCAAGCAGAACGGGGTTTGCGGCGATCAAATCGATCATGCCTTGCAGCGCCCCAGCGGATTGGTGCTCGTAGAGGCCGAGCTTGAAGTGCATCCCCATCACGGCGAAGTCGTCGCCCGAATGAGACAGAACTAGTTCGAACGGAGAATCGCCCTGCTCCTTCCATCGCTCGGCGCCCTGTGTTGTCGGCTCGAAGAAGCGGAAGATCGCTTCAGGATTGCGGAAGATGTCGCGCGGACCCATGAAGCCGGCCATTGAGCGTTTCACACAGAGAATTGCAGCTTCGGTCGAAATCGCCGCGGACGCTCCCTTCGAGTCACTAAGCTGCTTGCCGGCACGAATCGCACGCCACGGAATGTAGTGCGCCACAAACATCCCGATGGCGCTTTCGATCTGTTCGGCGGTGGCCCCCATCAGCGCGCCATAGGTCGCGGCCGACCCGATCGCGCCGTGGACAACGTGGTCGATCTTGTAGGACTTTAAGCTGAAAACTTCGGCAAGACGGCCGCGAATTTCGTCCAGGAGCACCATCGCCCGAAGGGCCGTCGCGCCGTCCAGATGACGTTGCTGACAGGCGGCCACCACAACCGGATAAAAGTCGTTATGGCCGAACTCGCCGGCGATGTGGCCCCGTTCGGGCCGATAGCCAAAATTGGTGCCGTTGCTATCCCATTCCCGGACCGCCGCACTGTTGGCCGCGATCGCTTTCTCGGCCATCACTTGCTGGTTGCTTCCGAAAACAAAAGCCCCCTTTGCGGGATCTTCGGTGCGATACTCGAGGGCCTCCTGACGAAGCAAAGTCGGGGCATTCGTCTCCAGCGCCAACGCCGAAAGTCCACACAAAACCGCGTCGGTATGGAACAGTCGGGTCCGTTCCAGAACAGCGGCTGAGGGGCCCGGGCCCAGGCTTCCGGACATGAAGTCGAGGGCAAACTGGCCGATGCCGAGGGCTTGGTTCGAATCGCGGGGAAGGATGACGGGGGAGCTCATCAACAGCCCCAGATTATGGCATTCGCAGGCAGCTGATCCGGGTAAGGGACACCGTGGCTAAGCGTGTTTGGCTGCAGCCAGAGCGAGAACCACAAACAGCTCTTCGACCTCGGTGTTGTTCCAGTCCACCTTCGGGAGCTTCCGTGCACGCTTGACGATCCGGGTGATCGCCGAGGGTTCGTTGCCGGCCGAGAACTCCGATAGCGCATCGGACAAGTCCGGTACGACCCGTCTCAACGGCTTGGTCGCTTCGATAAGGGCTGCATCCCGGGCCATGCCATCCAGCATCATCATCCGGTAGGTTTCCCACTCGACATCCAGCATGTGGGCGACACCGAGCAGACAACGGCGTCTCGTGATCATCGAGACGCAGTTGGCAGCCTGCTTGAGAATCAGTGGGATGTCTTCCGTGGCTCCCAAGCGCCCAAGAGCATAGGCGACCTCGCTGGCTGCATCGTCGGAGAACCGCTCAAGCGATTCGCGAAGCTGGCCCACGCAAGACCTGAGGTCCATGTCGACGACCGCTTCTGCCGCGGCAATTCGCACACTGGGGAGTGGATCGAATAGGGCATCAGCGATCACGAACTCGGCTTGGGGGTCGCCAATAGATCGGAGGGCCTGAAGTGCCGAACGCCGCAAGTCAGGATCGGTCGATTTTGAAGCTGCGGCGCAGAGCGCGCCCACCGCGCTCGTGTCGCCGATCGTGCCCAGGGCACGGGCCGATGCGCGCCGGATGGCCGTCCGTGGACTATCCAGCAGCTTCACCAGGTAAGGCACGGCGTCTCGGTCGGCGATCTCGCCCAGGGCCAAAACCGTTTCTTCCTCGACGAGGTCTGGGTGGTCCTCGAGCTGGTGGATGAGCGCACGGGCGGCATCGCCACGGCCGAGCTTGGCCAAGGCGGTCGCGGCTCGCCGGCGCACCCTGGGCGAAGGGTCGTGAAGCGACTTGATGACTTCGTCGGTCGCCAGCAGGTAATTGCGGTCGGCCACTTCGGCAATGGCGCTCTCCCGCTCCTCGACGTCGCCGGAGTGCGTGAGCGTCTTGAGGGCCATGATGCCGGCCGGTGTAACCCGCTTCAGATCGCTCAAGGTCCCCGAGATCGAGACCGAGCCTTCTTCCTTAACCGGCCAGAGGAAGGCCACCGCCGCGCCCCTCATCAGCATGCAGACTCCGAAGACCCACTTGTACGCGGTGATCGGATCCATCGTAAGACGCAACTGGGACATGAGAGCGGCTCCCAGCATGGGCGAAACGGCGCCAATGACGGCCTGGAGCGCCAGGCCGATGCCGATGTAATTCGCGCGATCCGACTCTTTGGCGGTGGCAAGCAGCAGATTGAGTTGGCAAACCACGATGCCGCCCCACATCGCGCCGGAAAACAGGTGGCCTACGAAGAGAATGACGGCGTTTGCAAAGTCGGCGCCCGGCACGCAGAACAGCCAGCACGCCGGACTGAACGCGATGCCAACGGCGAGGATGGCGATGATCGGCTTGTTCCCGTACTTATCCCCCAGGTAGCCCCAAACCTTGCCGCTCGTGACCATTCCCGCCGCATGGGCCACACCGGAAATCTGGAGAACCGTGAAGCTCATATCCAACGATTCGAGGGCAAAAGCGGCAAAGAGGTTGCCAGCGAACGACTGGCCGAGCACGAAGATCGCCAGAAAGAGGAGAACGGGCCGAAAGTCGCGATCCATCAGCGGGACCTTGAAAGCCCGCAGTCCCTCGCGCAAGGTCGCCGGTATCGGGTTTGGGCGGACCCGGTCGGTCATCCTTACATAGAGGGCGAAGCTCACCGCAGAGAAGATCGCGGCTGCGATAAACAGCGTGCCGAAACCGACCGCTTCCATATTCGCACGGCGAAACGCATCGAGGACCAACCCGGCGACCAGGCCAGTTGCCGATCCAATCGCGGCCGCAATCGCGTTCCTGCGGCTGAAGAACCAACCACGCGAATTGGTGGGGACCATCTCCGCCAGCCAGTCGGTGTAGATCGGATTGACGAACTGCGTGGCGGCCGAGGCGATTGCCACACAGATGAGTAACAAGAAGAGGCGAAGCTCATTCGGCCACGGAACGAAGGCCAGAACGATCAGCGGAAGGTAGAAAAGCCGCCAAGTGAGGCCGCCGGGGAGCACGAAGTGCTTGTACGTCAGGAACCGTCGGCCGTAAATCGAGCCCGGAATCTGAAGAATCCCACAAAGGCTGGGTACCGCGGCGAGAATGCCGATCCAGGCGTCGCCGCCACCCAGATGCCGAATGAAGCCGACCAGAAACGTTCCAGAGACCAGCGTGGCGAAGGCGGTCGCGAAGGCGCTGTCCAAGTTGGCAAGCCGGAGATTCTGCAGATTCTCGATTCGGCTCGGGACGGCTGCCATGGACGAACTATATTGTGAACCGGCGTACCCGTTTTGAACCGGCGGCTGGCTTGTGCCATCCCGTATACTTGCCTATCGAATGACCCGGGTTCTCGTGATCGAAGACGAAGAGAGTGTCCGTACCGCCGTAAGGCGACGACTGGAACGCCACGGCCTCGATGTCACCACCGCAGATAACTCGGAGATCGGAATCAGGGTCATTCAGGAGTCGGAGCCTCCGTTCGACGTGATCGTCACCGACATGAGCATGGAAGAGCCGGAGGCCGGACTCAAAGTGCTCAACGCTGCGTTTGCCCGCGACCTCTTTGCCGAGGTTATTGTGATGACGGCTTACGGGAATGTCGCTAATGCGGTCGAGTGCATGCGGCGCGGCGCCTTCGACTATTTGGAGAAGAACTCTCCGGGCGTGGACGTCTACGAGCTCCTCACCTTTAAGATCGACGCAGCCATCGATCGCCGCCGGCAGGACGTCCGCGCCATCGAGAAATGGGAACGCGCTGCGCAGGCAAAGCAGGCTCGTTAGGAGCTTTCTTACGGCTGCAGCCTGAATTCATACAGTGCATTTACTGGACTTTCCGGCTTTGCCAAGTACCATATCGTTGTATTGAGGCGGCCTTCAGGTGAAAGCTTGTTGGTGCTCTGTCTGGAAGCCTCACAACCATCTCTAAAATCGGAGAGGAGAAAACACTAAAAATGAAGAAAGGACTGCTTTTTGCACTCGCCATCACTGCGGCAAGCGCCAATGCCTTGGTTTACGAACAGGCTAACACGGCTTACTCCAACATCGTTTCGCAGCAATTCTCGGACTTCCCTGAGTTCACCACATATTGCTCCGACGATATCGCCGATCTCGGACTGATTCGAATCACCTCCGCGATTGCTTGGGGAACTGAGGCCGGCCTCGCCAGTCAAAACGTTTCGGTCCACGTCGGACTCGGTTCGTCGGCAGATGTCGGAAGCATTTTTGCGACCGCTACCGGCACCCAAGTTGGACAGGATCTCGTCTTCGGTAGCCTGAACCTGGTCGCCAGCGGGCCGTTCCACTTCTTCGCATGGGTTAACCGCCCGTTCGGAACCGGTGGTCAATGGTTCTGGAACCTCACTCAGACGGTAACCGGCGACGAAGCCATGCTGCACAACCCGGGCGGCGGATTTGGTCTTGGTACCAGCCCGTTCGGCGTGAGCGCAATCCTTGGCGAGCGACTGGATGCCAGTTTCCGCTTCGAGTACGACATCGTGCCGGAGCCGGCGACGATGATCGCTCTCGGTGCCGGTGTTGCGGCAATTGCAGCTCGACGCCGCCGCAAGTAAGCTCGCTCTACCGCGACTAATTCTTGGCCCCCTTGGCGAGGGGGCCTTTTTGTGTCTACTTGGACGCAAATAATGGCGTAAGTTGCCCGGCTTACGGTTCGGAGTGCTAAATCCCCCACTTTTTTCGTTGGACACGCTTGCTATCGCCGAGACGGACGAGTATAGTTATGGGCAGAGGGCGAATCAGCCGATGCGGACCGCAACTTTGCGGTGTCCGGTGGGGGAAATTCGAACTCATCGCACTCTACGAATCGGAGAGGAGAAAAACTACAATGAAGAAAGCACTGCTTTTTGCACTCGCAATCACCGCCGTCGGCGCTCAGGCTGCAACTTACACCCAGGCCAACACCGGCTACTCGAACATCGTTTCGCAGAAGTTCTCGGACTTCCCGGATTTCGACACTTATACGTCGGATGACGTCAGCGGCCTCGGCAACATCGTGATCACCAAGGCAATCGCTTGGGGTACCGAAGCTGGTCTCGCTTCGCAGAACGTTTCGGTTCACATCGGCATCGGCACCTCGGCCAACGTCGGCAGCATCTTCGCTTCCGCCACCGGCGTGCAGGTCGGCCAGGACCTCACGTTCTCGGGTCTGAACCTTGCTGTCAACGGCAACTTCCAGATCTTCTTCTGGGTCAACCGACCGTTCGGTACGGGCGGCCAGTGGTTCTGGAACGCAACCCAGACCGTGACCGGCAACCAGGCTATGCTCCACAACCCGGGTGGCGGATTCGGTCTCGGCACCAGCCCGTTCCCGATCAGCGACATCCTCGGTGAGAAGCTCGACACCAGCTTCTCGTTCGACTACGACATCGTTCCTGAGCCGGCAACCATGCTCGCTCTCGGCGCCGGCCTCGCAGCGATGGCCCGACGCCGCCGCAAGTAATCTAGACACCGTCTAGGTTCTTCGATTCGGCCCCCTCGATTGAGGGGGCCGTTTTATTCTTGCGCCCGCCGTTCCACAGCTTGTGGAAGCCTTAAGCCGACGGCCATTTTGCCAAAACCGGTAATTTTTCTTTGGCCGACGGCTTGGTTCTTGAATTGTTGGTGTGTATAGTAGAACCAGAGAGAGGATCCGCGTGCGGTCTTGCTATGGACCACAACGCCGGTTCTAACTCACTCTACGAATCGGAGAGGAGAAAAAATACAAATGAAGAAAGCACTGCTTTTTGCACTCGCAATCACGGCTGTTGGCGCTCAGGCTGCTACGTACACCCAGGCTAACACCGGCTACTCGAACATCGTTTCGCAGAAGTTCCCGGACTTCCCGGATTTCGACACTTATACGTCGGATGACGTCAGCGGCCTCGGCAACATCGTGATCACCAAGGCAATCGCTTGGGGTACCGAAGCTGGTCTCGCTTCGCAGAACGTTTCGGTTCACATCGGCATCGGCACCTCGGCCAACGTCGGCAGCATCTTCGCTTCCGCCACCGGCGTGCAGGTCGGCCAGGACCTCACGTTCTCGGGTCTGAACCTTGCTGTCAACGGCAACTTCCAGATCTTCTTCTGGGTCAACCGACCGTTCGGTACGGGCGGCCAGTGGTTCTGGAACGCAACCCAGACCGTGACCGGCAACCAGGCTATGCTCCACAACCCGGGTGGCGGATTCGGTCTCGGCACCAGCCCGTTCCCGATCAGCGACATCCTTGGCGAGCGACTCGACACCAGCTTCCAGCTGGAGTACGACATCGTTCCTGAGCCGGCAACCATGCTCGCTCTCGGCGCCGGCCTCGCTGCGATGGCCCGACGCCGCCGCAAGTAATCTAGACACCGTCTAGGTTTCTTCGATTCGGCCCCCTCCATTGCGAGGGGGCCGTTTCTTTTGTTGACTTGAGCCGCCGTCGATGCCCTATATACTGATGGTTGAGGGAAAGCCATTACGGAGTTTGCTTCATGAGAATCTTCTGGACGGTCGCTTTGGTGCTTTGGGCTGGAGCTGCCCAGTCCCTCGTCTATCAGCAGGACAACACCGGGTATTCCAATATAGTCTCCCAGGAATTCCCCGACTATCCCGACTTCTCGACGTACTCGTCGGACGATGTGCAAGGTCTGGGTCACATCCGGATCACCGGCGCCAGGGCTTGGGGCACGGAGGCGGGCATACCGAGCGAAAATGTGGACGTCGTCATAGGGATCGGAACCTCGGCTTATATTTCCAGCATCTACCTTACTGCGTCTGGCGCGCAAGCCGACACGGACTTGCATTTCACCAATCTCGATCTGGAAGTCTCCGGCGATTTCCGCGTCTTCTTCTGGGTCGTTCGGCCTTACGATTCAGGAGGCCAATGGTTCTGGAACGTAACCCAAACGGTCACTGGAGACCAGCTTTACTTGCAAACCTTCATGAATTTGGAGATCGATCCCTTTCCAATCTCTGACATTCTAGGCGAGCCGCTCGACGGCAGCTTCCGCATCGAATACGAGATCGTTCCTGAGCCATGTGCGGTTCTTGCCCTTGGCGCAGGGCTCGTCACATGGGCATGCAAAAGAGCTGGGAACCGGCGGCCGGGACCCGGCGTTGACAATAGGGGTTAGGCCGGCGCGGACGCCGAGACGGCCCAAGGCAGCCCCGAATTGCGATAATCATGCAATCGACGGCGATGCCAGGTTCGTCGCGGAGGCGGAATGCTGAAATCCTGGGGAAAAGTGATCGACCCCCCTTGACATTTCCTTCCGACCATGCCTATAATAACCCTTGCCCCAGATCGGGGTGCGATCTTTGAAAGCTCAATAGTGACGCATTGATGAGCCAATTATGCGGGGCACCGAAAAGCCAACTCGGCGATCGGTGAACCGTTCCCAGAGACGAGGCTTCGGCCTCACAATTCGATTACAACATCGATCAATCACTTTCTTCGGAGAGTTTGATCATGGCTCAGGACGAACGCTGGCGGCGTGCCTAAAACATGCAAGTCGAACGAGGCCTTCGGGTCTAGTGGCGAACGGCGGAGTAATACATAAGTAACGTGCCCACAAGTCCGGGACAAACGCAGAAATGCCATAAATACCGGATGTGTTCATCGGAGGGCATCCTTTGATGAGTAAACGGTTTTTCGCTTGTGGAGCGACTTATGACACATCAGCTAGTTGGTGGGGTAACGGCCTACCAAGGCTACGACGTGTAGGGGGTCTTAGAGGATGATCCCCCCGAGTGGGACTGAGACACGGCCCACACACCTACGGGTGGCAGCAGTTGGGAATCTTGCACAATGGGGGAAACCCTGATGCAGCGACGCCGCGTGGAGGATGAAGGATCTAGGTCTGTAAACTCCTTTTGTCAGGAAAGACTTAGGACGGTACCTGACGAATAAGCACCGGCTAACTACGTGCCAGCAGCCGCGGTAAGACGTAGGGTGCAAGCGTTGTCCGGATTTACTGGGCGTAAAGGGCGCGTAGGCGGTCTGTTAAGTGTGAAGTGAAATCTCCATCGCTCAACGAGGAAATTGCTTCGCATACTGGCAGACTGGAGGGATGCAGAGGTGAATAGAATTCCTGGTGTACCGGTGACATGGATTGATATCAGGAGGAATACCCAAGGCGAAGGCAGTTCACTGGGCATCATCTGACGCTGAGGCGCGAAAGCGTGGGGAGCAAACAGGATTAGATACCCTGGTAGTCCACGCCCTAAACGATGGATACTAGGCGTAAGAGGTATCGACCCCTCTTGTGCCGCAGCTAACGCATTAAGTATCCCGCCTGGGGAGTACGGCCGCAAGGTTGAAACTCAAATGAATTGACGGGAACCCGCACAAGCGGTGGAGCATGTGGATTAATTCGATACTAACCGAAGAACCTTACCCAGGTTTGACATCGATCGTAAGTCCGAGAAATCGGACCCTCTTCCCACAAGGAAGACGTGAAGACACTTGTTGCATGGCTGTCGTCAGCTCGTGCCGTGAGGTGTTTGGTTAAGTCCAGCAACGAGCGCAACCCTCGTCCTACGTTACCAGCGGGTAAAGCCGGGGACTCATAGGAGACCGCCGATGTAAATCGGAGGAAGGTGGGGATGATGTCAAGTCAGCATGGCAGTTACGCCTGGGGCTTCACACATGCTACAATGGGCGCAACAAAGGGCAGCAATACCGTGAGGTGGAGCAAATCCCAAAAATACGCCCCCAGTTCAGATTGCAGTCTGCAACTCGACTGCATGAAGGCGGAATCGCTAGTAAACGCAGGTCAGCTATACTGCGTTGAATACGTTCCCGGGTTTTGTACACACCGCCCGTCAAGTCACCTGAATTGTCTTCACCCGAAGTCCGTGGCCTAACCGTAAGGAGGGAGCGGCCGAAGGTGAGGGGGGTAAGGGGGACTAAGTCGTAACAAGGTACCCGTACCGGAAGGTGTGGGTGGATCACCTCCTTTAACGAGAAACTAACTCATCGACCCTGTCGACGAGTCATCTCTAGGTCGATCTCACAATGCGTTCGAGCTTTCATTTTCGAAGGCCCTCCAATTGGAGGGCCTTCATCGCTTTAGAAGGAATGGTGCCATTCTTGGTATCCTCTGCAAGTCCGAGCCGGTAGCTCAGTCGGTAGAGCAACGCCCTTTTAAGGCGTGGGTCCTGGGTTCGAGTCCCAGCCGGCTCACCACCACATGCCATGACCGTCAACTTCGACGCCCTGTGGAACTACGACGATCCTGCCGGGACGGAAAGCGCCTTTCGCGAATTGCTGCCCCAACTGGAGGGCGACAAGCGGCTTGAGCTGCAGACCCAAATCGCACGAACCCTTGGGCTTCAGCAGAAGTTCGAAGAGGCTCACGAACTGCTGGATGCGATCGAACCGGCATGCCTTGCCGCCGAAGGTCGGACCCTGGCTCGCTGGCACCTGGAGAAGGGTCGGACGCTGCGTTCCTCTAACCGACAGGCCGAGGCGCTCCCCCATTTCGAGGCTGCCCAACGGATCGCCGACCACAGCGGTGAAGAAGGCCTCGAAGTAGACGCCCTCCACATGCTGGCGATCGCAGATGAACCCGCCAGGCGAATGTCTTGGCACCTGGCCGCGATCGAGAGGGCGGAATCCTCGGAAGATCCCGACGCCCGCCGCTGGCTCGGTTCTCTGCTGAACAACCTCGGATGGACGTACCACGACGAAGGGAGGCTCGACGAAGCGCTGCAGTGCTTTGAGAAGGCGCTGCAAGCTCGCCACGAACAGGGAAAGGAAGGACCGATCCGAGTTGCCCGGTGGACCGTTGCCCGGTGCCTTCGTTCGCTTGGCCGTCATCAGGACGCCCTTGATGCTCAGCTCGCGCTATGGCATGGTGACGCGACCGATGGGTATGTCGCGGAGGAGATCGGTGAGAATCTATTGGCTCTGGACCGCCGAACCGAGGCCGTGCCCTACTTCGCTCAAGCCTACGAGCAGCTGAAGGATGACATCTGGCTGCAGCGGGACGAGTCGGATCGCCTGAAACGATTGCAACAATTAGGCGTAATAACCGGTGTTGCCTCGGGCTGAGCGAAGTTTGGGAAACCGATTCCCCAACGAAGTCGGTAGCCTTGCCAGGGAAGCCCATACCATATATAAAGCTATGAACTGGATACGTGTGCCATCAATCGTCGTGGCCGGATGTCTCGCGGCGTCTGCCGCTCTTGCTCAGGCCGAACCGGCCAAGCAGGATGAGAAAAAGCCGGCACCGCCCCAAGGTCAGGAGACAAAACCGGCGCCAAAACCTGGCCAACTCAAGAACTACGAGGAAATCGTCACCAAAGAAGCGGTAAGCCAAGATGGCCTGTTCAAGGTTCACCGCATCGAAGACAAGATCCTCTGGGAGATACCCGCCGATCGGCTCGGTGTCGAAATGCTGATCTACGCCGAGGCAGCCGAGATTCCGCAGGGGCAAGGCTATCCGGGCCTCGAGCTCGGTTCCAAGGTTGTACGGTTCGCGCGCCGAGGAAACAAGATCTTCATGCGCGCCGTGCCCTACTCCATGCGAACGCACGACAAGGGCAGCCTGAAGATCGGCATGGAAATGTCGAGCGTGGAGCCGATCCTTTCCGCCTTCGACATTCTCACGGAGGGTAAGGACAAATCTGCGGTCATCGACGTGACCCGCTACTTCACAAGCGACCCCGCAGAGTTCTCAGCCAAAGGCATCGTACGAGGCTCAGGCGCAGACCCGGCACGTTCTTACGTCGATCGTGTCAACGCTTTCCCGAAGAACATCGAGACGCGCTCGTTGCTCACCTTCACGTCGCCGGCCGCGAGTGGCGCGTCAGTTCTCGTCCACTACAGCCTGGTCCAACTCCCTGAGAAGCCAATGCTTCCTCGCCTGAAGGACTCGCGAATCGGATATTTCAGCCAGTTCTTCGACGAATATGGTCGACCGGAAAACCGCATGGTCCAGCGAGGCTACATCAACCGCTTCCGCTTGGAAAAGAAGGACCCGAATGCGAAGGTCAGCGACCCGATCGAACCAATCACCTTTTATATCGCTCGGGAAGTTCCGGAGAAGTGGCGAGCAGCCGTAAAGAAGGGCATCGAAGACTGGATTCCGGCCTTTGAGCAGGCGGGATTCTCGAACGCGATTCGGGGCGTCCAAGCGCCGACCCGTGAACAGGATCCGACCTGGGATGCTGAGGACGTGCGCTACTCCGTTATTCGATGGGCGCCGTCGCCCGTCGCCAACGCGATGGGGCCATCGGTTCAGGACCCCCGTACCGGAGAAACGCTGAGTGCCCACGTGATCATGTGGCACAACATTCTCCAGCTGGTCGAGGACTGGTACTTCGTCCAATGTGCGGCGATCGATAAGAAGGCCCAGAAGGTGCCTTTTGGCGACGACCTGATGAATGAGCTTGTCCGTTATGTGGTTGCCCACGAGGTCGGGCATACGCTCGGACTCGAACACAACTTCAAGGCCAGCGCCGTGTACACCGCCAAGGAACTGCGAGACCCGAAGTTCACCGAGCAATACGGCGTGTCTTGCTCGATCATGGACTACTCGCGCTTCAACTACGTCGCTCAGCCCGGCGATGGCGTGACTCGAACGATCGGGATGGTCGGCCCGTACGATAAGTTTGCGATCGAATACGGTTATAAGCCAATCGCTGGAGCCAACAGCCCGGACGACGAGAAAGAGGAGCTCGACCGAATTCTCGCCCGACAGGTGGGTGACCCCAGGCTGCGGTTCGGAAACTACAAGTATCGGATGGACCCGACGACGCAGAGCGAGGATATCTGCTGCGATGCGATCGAAGCCACCGCTCTCGGTCTGAAGAACATCGACCGGATCGCTAACACAATCCTGATTCCGGCGACGACGAAGTTCGGTGAGGACTATCAGGTATTGACATCCAAGTTCAGCGAGCTCCTGGGCCAGAGGTTCATGGAACTCCTTCATGTGGTTCAGCTCTTGGGTGGCGTGGTCGAGACCGACTATCATGCCGGACGGGGTGGCGACATCTTCACGCCAGTGCCAAGGGAAAGGCAGGAACGAGCGGCAACGTTCCTGATGTCGCAGCTCGAAACGCCGAAATCGCTCTTCCGGCCGGAGATTCTAAACAAGATCCAGCCAACCGGGTACGTCAGTCAGATGACTGCCCTGCATCAGATCCTGCTCAACTCGCTGCTCAATGAGTCCCGAGTGCAACGCATGCTGGATAACGAGGCGATGAACGGCGGCGACGCCTACACGGCTCGAAAGATGGTGGATGCGCTGCAGGCGGCGGTATGGCGCGAGCTGAAGGCTCATCAGCCGTCGGTGGACATCTTCCGGCGATCCCTCCAGCGCACGTACCTGCGGACGGCTGAGGCGCGAATCACCTCCGGTGGCCAGTCGGACCTGAGGGGCTTGATGCGTCAGAAGCTGATGGCGCTCAAGCCGGTGGTTGCGCGCGCGGCGGCGTCGGCAAAGGATGCTGCGTCGAAAGCTCACCTGGTCGACTGCCAGATCGAGATCGACCGTATCCTTGCCGGCAAACCAGCACCTGGTGGCGCCGTCGCCGCGAACCCGATGGACTTCTTCTTCCTGAAGAACCGCTACGGGTGTTCGCAGGGATACCTGCCGGCCTACGAAGACCAGTAGTCCACGCACAGTAACGGCCCCGGTTCATCACGAACCGGGGCCGTTTCACGTTGAGGCTTTACCGGGCAGCGTCCCGAAACTTGCGTGCGTTTTCGATCGATCGAGGAACTCCCGTGAACGGGTCCTCCTCTGATTCGTACTCCGTATTCAGCCACCCATTGAATCCCACTTGCTTGAGGGAGCGCAGGCACTCGGCCAGATCGACTTCGCCTTCGCCAATCGCGGTGCCGCAATATTTGCCGCCGTCAAGGGCTGCGTAGGCAAATCCGTCGTGCCCTTCCGACGCCTTTGCGAAGTCCTTGAAGTGGACCATATAGGCCAGGTCGGCGACTTGCCGGATGGCCTCGTGGCTCGGCTGGTTCACGAGCAGGAAGTTGCCGGTATCGGGATTGGCTCCGAGAGCGTCGTTGCCCGATCTGGCCCTGACCTCGAGAATGATTTCTCGAACTTGGTCTCCGCGGCCAGCTAGCTTGCCATGGTTTTCGAGCGCCAAATTCACGCCCGCTTCGGCAGCCAGATTGGAGGCCTCGGTGAGTCCTTCGATGATCCACTCCCGAGCGTCTTCAAATGTAATGCCCTCGCTCACATCGCCTGAGAACACTCTAACCGTTCCGGCTTTGAAGGTTACGGCTTCGTCGATTCCGAATCGAATCTTGCCAAGCTCGTTCTTCCGATCTTCAGGCGTCGGCTTGGCAAAGTTGTTTCCAACGCTGAAGACGCCGCAGGGGAGACCAGTCTCCTCAAGCGCTTTGATAGCGTGGGCGCGGTCGGCGTCGCGATCCTTATAGAAGAAATCGAGAAGCTCAACTCCTTCCGCACCGATCCGCTTCGCCTCATGAATGAAGCCGGCGATATCGATCTTGCCGGCTTTCCAGGCGTGGACGTAACTCCACATGCTTACTCCGAGTTTCAGTTGTGCACCTTCCTTTTCCCCCGAAAATGATGCCGCTTGCGCGGCTCCCCTTGTTTTTCTGTCGCTAGTTGAAACCGAGCCAGGACATCAGCGGCGAGATGAAGAAGACCATCGCCACCGTACCAGTCGCGCAAATAATGCAAGCGCTGGCAAGGCCAATGTCCGATCGTGTTTTTTGGGTTTGGCCGTCCGGGGTCGCAACAAAGGCGGCCAGGATCATGCCGATGTAATAGTATGCGCTGATCGCGGAATTGATCGCCAAGACGATGGCCAGCGGCGTCAGGTTGGCTCGGAGCGCATCCTGGAAGATCAGCAACTTCCCGAAGAAGCCTGCGGTAGGCGGGACGCCGATCAGGCTCACCACAAAGATAACGAACGCGGCTGCTGCGCCGGGAGACCGCTGCCACAGCCCGGCGAGATCGGCAAATTTGGTGCCCTCTTTGCCATCTTTGGCGGTCAGCGAAACCACCGCGAAAGCGCCAATCGTCATCAAGCTATAGCTCAGCAGGTAAAAGACGATGGTTCCCAGACCGATCTTCTGCGGATCCTGGGCATGCGCGAGGATGCCGACCAAGAGGTATCCGGCATGGGCAATCGAAGAGTAGGCGAGGGCGCGCTTTACATCGCGCTGGAGGCACGCCACCAGATTGGCGACGGTCATCGTCAAGATCGCGATCCAGAACATGGCGGGGAACCACATTGCCTTCAACGGCAGGGTGGCCTCCAGGACGCGGTAGAGGGCTCCGATCGCAGCAATCTTGACGCCCGCGGCCATAAAGGCGGTCACGTTTGAGGGCGCGCCCTGATAGACATCGGGTGTCCATTGGTGGAATGGCACGAAGGCGACCTTGAAACACAAGCCCATCAGGATGAGACCCACACCGAAGATCAGTAGGTTGCGCTGGCTGACGATGGTCTCTGACCAAGCCCGCGGAATAAGGTCCAGGTGAAGACCGCCGGTCGCGCCGTAGGTCATTGCGATACCGTAAAGCAGGAATCCAGTCGCAAACGCGCCGAGCAGGAAGTACTTAAGCGCGGACTCTTCCGATTTCGCTTCCTGCCTCGACATGCCTGCCATGACATAGAACGCGATCGATAGCACCTCCAACCCCAGGAACAGCATGAGTAGATTTTTGGTGGAAACCATAATCATGCCGCCGGCCGTGGCCCAGAGGGCAAGGTGGTAGAACTCGCCAAACGGAATTCGCTTCTCCCGCAGATAGCCTTCGCTGAACAGAATGGTCAGGAAGGCGACCACGATCAAGAGCATCTGAAGGACGATCCCGACCCTGTCATGGAAAATCATGCCAGCGAACGTCTCGCTCGACGTCATTCCAAGCTGTCCACTGAGCATATAGCCGGCGACGAGTAGGCCGATCAGGCTGGTGGCAATGATGAGACCGTTTGTCCGCCTGGGCAACAGCATCTCAATGATCAAAGTCACGATGCCGGTCCCGGCAACGATGATCATCGGCCAAAGCGCGGTCCAGTCGATTGCGGGAGGGGTCGTGTTATACATCGTTAAGCGATCGCCTCCTGAAGCCTGTTCAACGCGCTTTGAGGAATAAAGGGCACATCCTTTAGGGCCCGGGCCGACTCCGGCGAAGGGTTGTTAGGGGTCTCCTGCCATGTCCAGGCATCGAAAGGGAGGTCACTCAGGCAATCGAGGTAGAGCTCGGCGGTTCCGACAACGTCGACGATGACCGGACATCCCGTACAGGCTTCAAGAATCCTGCGGTCCTCTTCCAAGTACCGTCCACCATATTCCATGGGTGTTGCCGCTTCCGGGGCTGCGCCGGCCAATCGGTAAAGGATCCCATCGACGTTGCTTGCGAGCACATCGCTGACGTCGGCGATAACGGTATCCGCTTCCGCCTCGGTTGCCTCAGCCCCCTGTTGCGGAGAAGCCAACCAGTCTGACTGGAGGTCCTTGCGGAGCAAGGGCCCGATAATTTCGGCAATAAGGAACTGGTCGGAGCCTTGGCGTACGCCAATCCCGAGCTTCCGCGGTTCGAACCGCCGGGCTCGAATCCAATCACGAAGTTCCTGTCGACGGCTCAAGGGCGGCCCCCGGTCGCCAGCGAAACATGCTCCTCGGCAACGGCCTCGTCCTTCGGCTTCATCTGAGGATCGAAGTTGGCAGGGGCGATAATCCGCAGAACCATGGGATGACGATCCAAGTCGGTCTGCGAACGCGGTGCGACCTCCACCAAGTTGCCTCGAGCATCCATTTCCGTACCGAGATCGGACCAGACCGGTCGCTTGCCCGGAGGGTTGATCGCCATCATTCGGGCGGCGCCGACCGAAGCTTCCATCGGCTTAAGGAACGTGTTTGGATAAAGGCCACCCCAAAACACGAAGAGAAGGAGGGTGCCGCACATGACGATTTCCCAGGGCTTGAGGTCCTTCAACCGCTTGAGTTCAGGGTTTTTGAGCTCCCCATAGAACACTTGCTGGAACATGTAGAGCAGATAGACCGCGGCCAGGATCACGCCTATGCCGGCGAGAACCGCATAGAACACGTTAAGGCCATACAGCCCGGCAAACGACGTTTGAAAAGCGCCAAGCAGGGCAAGGAATTCGCCGATGAAACCATTGGTTGCCGGCAGGCCCACGCTCGAGAGCATGACGATGAGGAAAATCGCCGAGTAGATCGGCATCTGAGCCTTCAGTCCGCCGTAGTCTTTGAACAGCCTCGTATGGGTGCGTTCGTAGACCAACCCAATCAGAAGGAACAGCGCTCCTGTGCTGATACCGTGGTTCAGCTGCTGGTAGGCGCCACCCATCATGCCGGTGTGGTTCAGGGAGAAGATCCCTAACATCACAAACCCCATGTGGGCGACGGAGGAATACGCAACCAGCTTCTTCCAGTCGGGCTGCATGGTCGAAACGATCGCCCCGTAGAGGATCCCGACAACGGCGAGGATCATGATCACCCAAGCGTACTGCTGAACGATGTCGGGAAAGAGGGGCAGCACAAGTCGAAGGAAGCCGTACGTCCCCATCTTGAGGAGGACTCCGGCGAGGATAACCGATCCCGCCGTTGGCGCCTCGACGTGGGCATCCGGCAGCCACGTATGGAACGGGAACATCGGACACTTCACGGCCAAGGCAACCGCAAAGCCGAGCGCCACCAGCCCTTGTGTCTGGAGCGCGCCTGCCCAAAGCTTGCCATTGGCTACCTGTTCCTGGATGGACATCAGATCGAACGAACCCACTCCGGTGGCATTCTTGTGGAGATAGAACAAGGTGATCATGCCGATGAGCATGAAGAGCGATCCGGCGAAGGTGTAGATAAAGAACTTGACCGATGCGTACCGTTTGTTTGCCCCACCCCAGATTGAGATGAGGAAGTACATCGGCACGAGGGAAGCTTCGAAGAAGGTGTAGAAGAGAATCAGATCGAGGCTGCAGAAGACGCCGAGCATGGCCGTCTCCAAGATCAGCATCATGATCATGTAGGTCTTCACCCGCTCCCTTACATAGAAGCTGAACCAGACCGAGATAACGGTCAGGAACGTCGTCAGCAGGACGAGCCAAATGCTGAGGCCGTCGATTCCGATCTTGTATTGGATACCCAGCATGGGTATCCACGGCATCTGCTCGAGGTACTGGAAGTGGTAAGTCGCTCCGTTGAAGTCACGGTAGATCGCGAGAGAAAAGGCAAATACGGCGATGCTGATTCCGAGTGCCACCCACTTTATGGCCCGGTCGAAGATCGCCGGCATACACATCAGGATCACGGCGCCCAGCAGTGGGGCGAAGAGAAGGGCGGAGAGTGGGCCGAAGCCAGTCGCCATCAGTTGACGCCTCCGTTCGTGATCGTCCACCAAATCCAGCCGACGAGTGCCACCCCGCCTGCCATCATCAACAGCGCATAGTTACGGACATAGCCGGTTTGGAAGAACCTAAGGAGCACGCCGAGGGCGCCAGAAAGGTTGGCGAGCCCGTTCACGATGCCATCGACGATCCCAACATCGATCCGCTTCCATAGGAAGTTGCCGATCCCTGCGCCGCCATCGACGCCAGCTTCGACGACGAAGTGGTCGTAGCCGAACTGGTTGAGCGCCTTGCGTCGGAAGGGGTTCCACTGGCCCAAATCCCAACCTTCCTTCTTGGGCAGGCCGTTACGGTAGACGATAAGGCCGTAGATGATGCCGATCGCCGCCGCTCCGACGGACAGCCAGAGCAAGGGAAGGCCGTGGGGATGTCCAGGGACGGTTTCTGCCGGCAGTACCGACAGCCCAGTGGGATACAGCCAGTTAAGAAAACGCTCTTGATCAGCCAGATACCAGCCCCCGCCGACGCTAAGCAAGGCCAGCACCACGAGCGGCAGCCACATGCTGATCGGAACTTCGTGGGGTTTGTGGCGCGCGTTGAGCTCATGGTGATGTTCGTGGGGCTCGGCCAGCTCTCGGCGAGCCATCTCTTCGTCGGAGTAATAGAAATCGAATTGGTCGTCGTGCCCTTCGTGGTGGGCGTGGTCGGCATGATGGGCGTTATGGCCATGGTCCTCGTGATGCGCGTCGGCATGGGCGGGAATCGTCCGCCACTGCTCCTTCGGCCCGAAGAAGGTCAGCATCGTCATGCGGGTCATGTAGGCGGCCGTCAGGGCCGCCACGAAGAGGCCCACCCATCCTGCCCAGTAGCCCCAATTGACGTGGTTCGCTTCAGCCAGATGGTTGCCAAGCGCAGCCCCAAGGATCGCTTCCTTGCTATAGAAGCCGGCAAAGCCATAGCCGTGGCCGATCGGGATAGCGAGCCCGCTGATCGCCAGCCAGCCGATGACCATCGTGGCGCAGGTGATCTTGATCCATTTCGCGAGGCCACCGTAGTTGCGGATGTCCTGGTCGTGGGCCATCGCGTGGATCACGGCGCCTGATCCGAGGAACAGGAGTGCTTTGAAGAAGGCATGCGTCGTTACATGGAACATGCCCGCCCAGTACGCGCCGGCGCCGCAGGCGATGAACATGAATCCGAGCTGCGAGACCGTTGAATAGGCGAGAACCTTCTTGATGTCGGTCTGGCCAAAGGCGATGACTGCGGCAAACAGGGCGGTGGCGGCTCCGACAATTGCCACGACCGCGCTGGCCACGGGCGAAAGCTCGAAGATGACGTGCAGCCGGTTGAGCATGAAGACGCCGGCGGTGACCATCGTGGCGGCATGGATCAGCGCCGAGACCGGAGTGGGGCCGGCCATGGCGTCGGGGAGCCAGAAGTACAGCGGAAGCTGGGCCGATTTGCCGCACGCGCCCAAGAACAGCAGCAACGCGATCGCCGTCGTGATGACCGGATAATCCCGCAAGATCGCAATGCAGTTTGGCAGCAGGACGTCGTAGCTGAGCCAACGCGGGCCGCGAACGTCGAGCCGATCGGCGTTGCCTGCGATTACCGCAACCAGGAGAAAGAGCCCCAGCGTGAGACCCCAGTCGCCGATGCGGTTGACGATGAAGGCCTTGTTTGCCGCCTTAGCGTTGGCGGTGTCCTTGTACCAGAAGCCGATGAGCAAGTAGCTGCAGAGGCCGACGCCTTCCCATCCGATGAACATCATCGCCAGGTTGTTGCCGAGCACGAGCACCAGCATGAAGGCGATGAACAGGTTGAGATAGGTAAAGAAGCGGCTGTAATCCCGTTCCTCCGCCATGTATCCGGTCGCGTAAAGGTGGATGAGCGATCCGATCCCGGTGATGATCAG
The DNA here is from genome assembly GCA_019187105.1 of Fimbriimonadaceae bacterium. NCBI lineage: Bacteria > Bacillati > Armatimonadota > Fimbriimonadia > Fimbriimonadales > Fimbriimonadaceae > Fimbriimonadaceae bacterium. The sequence continues at coordinate 2,461,151 of JABAQM010000001.1, forward strand.
CACCATGGTGATGCTCAATGGATCGAGCAGGATTTCAAAGGGAATATGGATCGATTGGAGGGTGATCCATGGATAAATCTCCGAAATGATCGACCGGGCATCAGCCGGCATCGTCGTGAGCTGGTTCATGACCGCCAGTCCGAGCGCGAACGAGATGGCGATCGGGATCACGGCGAGGGCGCCCATGATCCACTTGCCCGTGCGTTGGCCGAAGAGGCGGATCACCTGTTTGCCGAGCAGGGCCTGAACCAGGAACCCGATAAGCGGGAACCCGATGATCCAGCCGGCGAATTCCTGGGGAATGTTCATCAGCCTTGCATCACGCTCATTTCGTCCACGTCGACCTCATTGCGCAAGCGGTAAATCGCCATGATGATGCCCAGCCCGACGGCGACTTCAGCCGCGGCTACGGCCATGACGAAGATCACCATCATCTGCCCCGCCATCCAGCTTTGGGCATCGGACTTGCCCGGCAGGGTGCTCGGCATGTAGCGGGCAAAAGCGAGGAAGGTGAGATTCACGGCATTCAGCATCAATTCGATGCACATGAACACGACGACAGGATTGCGGCGAATGACGACCCCGACGGCGCCGACCACAAACATGAAGAGGCCGAGCGCGAGGTACCAGTAGAGCGGAACTCCCTCCACCTATATCCTCCTCTTTGCGAGCAAAATCGAACCCACTATGCCGACAAGGAGCAGAACGCTCGCGACTTCGAAGGGTAGGGCGTAATTCGTAAAGAGGGTCTTGCCGATCGCTTGGGGCGTGCCGTAGGCAGGATCCGAAACCGGCTTCACGACGTCTTTGAGCGGCATCACGACTTGGCTGGCGATCAAGGCGAACATGGCAAGGCCAACGGCGAGACCAAGGGGTAGCTTCAGGTCACGTTTCGGGAGCGAATCCTGCTGCCCTCCAAGGTTCAAAAGCATGATCACGAAGAGGAACAGCACCATGATCGCGCCGGTGTAAACCAAGATCTGGGTGATGCCAAGAAGCTGCGCGTTCAGTGTGAAGTAAATGAACGCGAGGACGAAGAAATTGACCACAAGGCAGAGGGCGGAGCGCACCGGACTGTTCATCACGACCACGCCCACGGCCGCAAGCGCGGCGACGCCGGCGAGTGCTCCAAAAATCATCTGTCCCTGAGTGAGTGGCGGCATATCTTCCCTGATTCCTACCCTGCCTTAAATTGTGGCTAGGTTCCTCCCGCCGCGCTGGGGTCAACCAGCTCAACCGACCTTCGTTTTGGCTTGGGATCGACCAACTCGACGTCCCGCTTGTTGAGTCCCTGAATCCCCTTCTGACTCGCAGCCATGACCTGAAGATAGAGCACGATGAGGATCAGGCCCGCCGCAGCCACGGCGGCCCAGCCTCCCGCCGGGCCGAACCAGGCCGTGCATATGATCCAGAGCGCGACGACGATGAAATTGGCGACAGCAAGCGGCAGGAGCGACTTCCAGCCAAGCCCCATGAGCTGGTCATAGCGCAGGCGAGGCAGGGTAGCGCGTAGCCAAATATAGAAGGTAATCCCGGCGGCGCACTTCAAGAGGAAGAAAACGGGGGCGAATGCCTGGTTGAGGTCATGCAGCCGCTGCGAAAGCGTTTGTAGAGCGGGAACCGCGTCTCCGATCGCCAGCCAGTTGACAGGGAGCAGGTTGTAGCCACCCAGGAACACGACGGCGAAGATGCCGGAGAAGACGAACATCGCGGCGTATTCACCCATGAAGAACACCGCGAACTTCATCGAGCTGTACTCGGTGTGGTAGCCGGCGATGATTTCATTCTCCGCTTCAGGCAAGTCGAATGGCGCGCGATTGGTTTCCGCAATCATACAAATGAGGAAGATGATCGCGGAGATGAAGCCGAACGGGGTGAGGATAAACCAGTTCTGCAAGAAGGGAATCGCTCCCCAAAGCGCCTTTTCCTGCTCGATGACCATGTCGGTCATGCGGAGCGACCCCGTCGCCATCACGATGCAGGCAAGCGACACGCCCATTGCGAGTTCATAGCTGATCAGCTGGGCGCTGGCGCGCAAACCGCCGAGCAGCGAGTACTTGTTGTTGGACGCGTACCCCGCGAGCACCACGCCGTAGACGCCGAGCGACGAGATCGCGAGAACGTAGAGGATGCCGATGTCGACGTTGGCGATCGGCGTCAGCAAGGCATAGGCCCCGCTCTGCGGTCCCCACGGCAGCGTCCCCGCAAGGGCAAAAGCGGGAAAGAGCGCGATTGCAGGGGCGATGAAATAGATGAGTCGGTCGACCGAAGCGGGGGTGATGTCTTCCTTCAGAAAGAGCTTGATCCCGTCGGCGATGGGCTGCAGCAGGCCGAAGGTTTTCTTGCCTCGCAGGAACTTGATCGGGAAGCGGCGGCTGATGGTGCCGGTGCGGTTGGGTCCGATGCGGTCCTGCATCCAGCTAAGGAGTCGACGCTCCCACCAGATGAGTCCGGGAACGAGGATGAGAATGGGAAGCACCACCAGCAGCACGCGGATCGTCGCCAGCACGAGCGGGTGCAGACTTTGAAGCCACTCCATCCGGATTGGTTTATACCCCGGGAAGCCGACGCCCGGAGCACCGGTTCCGAGGATTGGCAACTAGTTATCGACGGAAATCTTGAGCATCGCAAACCTGGAATCCGTTTCAGCCCAAGTTTGAACATGCAATGGGTTGTTACCCCTTACTCTTTGGTTGACCCCCAACGCTTCCAGCGTTGGTCGGTCCCTCCTGAGCCCGTTGAGCCAGGATGCAATGAGGGAACTCTGCGTTTCGATTGGCCCACCCCGCCTCACTGCGGCGTCCAGAGTCCAGGCGTGGTACAAGAAGCTCATCGGATTCAGGCTCATTCCAGATTTGGACGCCACCGGACCCAGCGCGACCTGAATCCGAATGCCGGATGGATGCCGCATCCAAACTTCTGCAGTCGCAGTGTTTGGTTCGCCACTCCACGAGTCGATGCCCCCGTCCTGTGTCCAGTTCTTGAGGCGAGGGGAGATCAGTCGGCGCCAAGCTTCCGCAAATCTCCTTTCATCTATCCCAGATGCTGCCGCGACTGCGGGGTCACACCATTGGAAAGCTTCTTGGGGATTGTCATTGAGAAAGCTCTCCACTGCGGCGATTGCGTTCTTGCGGGCGATAGTGGCTGATGAGTTTGCATCCTCGATCAGGTAGATCAGAGCGGCGAGACCCAAGAGTCCAAAATAAGCCAATCCGGCAAGCTTTGCATGTCGAAGGCTTTCGTCTGACACCGCAATCATAATAGGGAGAGTAGTGAGTTAAAGTCTAGTCCCCCGGGTTGCCTCCAGCCAGCCAGATTTCACTCCGCCGCTCCAATTCGCCCCAACTCCGAAGCCGTTCCGGCTCGCGGAGGTCGGCGATGCCTTTGATCCCGATCTTCTCCAGGAAAGCGCGGTCTTTGCGGATGCCAGCCAGTTGTGATAGCAGCGACGCGTTTTTATGATGTTGCAAGGACGGGTTGGCTTTCGTAAACTCCAAGAACCAGGCGTACCAGAGGTGGGAGAGTGCGCTGTTGCGCATCCCCTGCTCCGTCGCAAACGGGGCGACGCCGCACTTGACTACGAGCCCCTCCGAGCTGCGCAGGTAAGTGTGGGCGACCGTCTGGTGGGGGCCGTAGGTCTGCGTAAACCTGCCGCCTACTTGTTTCCAGTCCTTCATTCGCGGCGCGATGAGGGTCTTCCACATGAGCGGGTAGTTCGTCTCGTTAATGCCCGAGGTCCGGTTCATCACCTTGTTGGACATTTCGAGCGCCAGCCTCCAGTTGTTCTCGATCCTGCTATCGAGAATCGAGCGGGCCTCGCGCACTGCCGCATTGGCCTGGCACGACACGCGCTGCGTCACGAGAATGCCTGATAGGAGCAAGATGAGGACGGATCCCACCCGCATGGCGAGTGAGGGTCGACCGTCCGGACGGTGAGCTAGAACGTGCAGGGGTTCAACCACGCTGGACATGAAGACGGCTCCCACTCGCTGCGGTTGCGAGATACTCCGTTCGAACAGGGGATATTCGGTTCGTGGCAGTACTGGACGAAGCTGGTGCATTGGCAGCACAGCGTCTCGGTCTGCATCGTGCAGTTGTAGACGTTCGGACCGGCTTCGTCGAAGCCGCACTCGGCCGAGCATGTTTTGCTTGTACAGGAATCCGGGGCCCAGCCCCAGGTGCATGCGGCGAATACCGCTGCCCCGATCGAACTCGCCGCAATCGGCAATGCCGCGCGTGTGAGTCCGATCGCGAAGATGCTTTTCATTCTTTTCATTTCAACTGTTGCTCTGATTTGAGGTTTGCGCACCACGAATCAGCGTGAAACCCACCAGTCCAGATCGCGGCACCGGCCCATGCCGGTTTGCGTACGAATCGAGCCTTCGTAGGTGATGGCAAAGGCGCGGTGGGTGAGATAGGGGCTATCGAGAATGTGGTTGGGCTTGGCTTGATGGTTGTAGTCAGCCATCAGCACGGCCTGGCCCTGCATCTTGTCGTGATGCTCCTGCCACCGCTCGATATCCGGATAAAAGCATACGTACACCGGATGGGTGTCGAATGGATAGCCCGTGCCACCGCACTTAAGGGTGTGGCGCTTGAGGTATCCGCCTTCGTAGAGGCTAATTGGCGTAAGGGGAAGTCCCATTGGATAGGAAGAGATCGATTGGTTGTGGTCCGCTTGATACAGCATGATCGCCACGTGGTGCTGCCTCAGATTGCTGAAGCAGACCGCGCGCGAGCTGAACCGCTTCCCGTGAACGATCGTTGGGGAAACGATCGCGGCCAGCAAGCCAATGATGGTCATTACAACCAGCAATTCGATTGCAGTGATGCCCTTTTTCATGGCGCGACCAACTCCCGCTGCATAGCACCATCCGCCTCCGTCAACCGGACGAACTCGGGCAGGTGATTGGGGTCTTCTTGCTTGGCCCTTAGCGTCAAGTTGCGGTCAAAGAGATAGTAACGGGGTTCCCAGTAGGCATTGAGTGCTTGATAGTGGGCCAACGACATGTCGGAAAGGGTCAAGACGTTGGATGCGCTGTGGATCGGCTGCCGCTCTATCTTGCTCCTTTCTGTGCGGTAAATGAAAACGATCCGGGAATAGGCAGCGGTGTCGATTCGATCATAGGGTATGGCCCCAAGTTGGCACCCCGAGCAGGTGCCGGCGGCGACAACGAGTATCGGCAGGTCGCTCTGATTCGCGTGGATAGCCTTGCCTTTAACTTCTCTGGGCTCCAATCGCAGCTTCGTCATCCCGATCCTGGGTTCTGCGGCTCCGTTGAGGGGGTCACCCGGCGGTACCGGCGCCATTCCGCTCGGGGTGGCAAGAATGGCGAAAAGGATTGCGCCCCAACCGACCCCGGCAATCGCCGGGAACCAGGAGGCTTTGCCGTTCAACAAGGACTCTTCTGGCATGATTTTCTGCCTTGTTATCTGTAAACGAGAATCCAGCAGGATGCAGGACCATATCTTCAGCGCATATGGCCGCCGCCACCGTCGCTATGGCTTGGTCAAGGGCAGTGAATGGCGCTTTATACGGGGAGGCACCCTCACGGACCACCGTATTTTGGCGGGAATTCGACCTTCCCTAGTACAGTCGGCCTTCGGGCACCATTCCCTCGGGGAGATCCAGATGCACCCCTTCGTCAGGCGCTGTGGCAAAGGCGGGATTCTCGGCCGTGAGGGCTCGATGGACTTCCCGGGCATTGAAATACGGCTTCGTATCCGAGGCTCTGATCAAGGCCTCGGCAAAGATACGCCATGCCGGCTTGGAGTCGCCGGGCGCATCGAGGATCTTGTCCATCCACTGGACATAGCCGGCACAGTTGGTGTATGAACCGTCCTGCTCGGCGGGCGCCTCCATCGGCAGCACCACGCTGGCGTACGCCATGGCATCTGATTCGGCAAACCCTTGGTAGACCAGGAAATTGACGTTCTCCAGAGCGCGTGCAGCCAGACCAGAGTCGTGGTAGTCCTGCACGGGATCGCACTCCACCAGCCATAGCGCTGTGACAGACTCTTCGATGCAGCTCTGGAGAATGCCTGCCGTTCCGAGGCCGCGATTTTCTTGGATGGCCTCGCCAGCCGCGCCGACATCGGGCAAGATTCCGACCGCTGCGGCTCCAAAGGAATTCGCTTCGAGCGGGTAGCAATTGAATTCACCGCCGGTTATCATCGAAAGTCCGGCAAGGGTTTGGACCGTATCGAGTCCCTGTGGATCATCGTAGAGTCGGCCAGAAGTGACCACCACCGTTCCTTCGTCGAACAGTGCGGCCGCACGACGGATGGTGTCGGCGGCTACCCCCGTCTTGTCTGCGGCGGCCTCGGGACTCCACTGATCAATCTGCTGCCACGTTGCTTCAGGCACCTTGCCTTTTCCGCTGGCGACAACCTCTCGTAACAGCGCCTGCCCGAGAATTTCGCCCGAACCGGGTCGATATCGCAAGATGGCGTCGGCGAAGGAATCGGCATCGGTGGCGCCTTCGTGGATCACGACGACCCTGGCGTCGTTGTTGAACCATGCCTTCCGAATGCGCAGGAACACGATTGGGAGATCGTCTGCCGGCGAGGTGCCAAACACAACGATCGTCTTCTTGTTCTCCAGGTCCGCGATCGGGGTCTGAATCGGCTCGACCCCTAGCGCTGCCGGCAGCCGTTCATCAACGGTTGGCAAAGATTTGCCCCACCGATGGTCAAGGTTATTCGATCGAAAGACGTCCCTGAACAACTTCTGGAAGAGGTATAAGCCCTCGTTGGAAAACACGGGCCGGCAAAGGCCGGCGACGGTATTGCCACCGGTTTTGAAGTTCTCGAGGATCAGCTCGTAAGCGTCCGCCCAGGAACATGGGACGAACCGATCGCCTTCCCTCTTGAGGGGCTGGGTCAGTCTCTTAGCTTCGTTATAGAATTCGTGCCCGAACTTACCGCGGTCGCAAGTCCACTCCTCGTTGACCGGATCGTTGGTCCGGCCATTGACCCGGACGAAGGTGTTGCTCCGAAAATCGAACCATATGTTGCAGCCATTGGAGCAGACCGTGCATATACCGGGCTTAGTTTGGATGTCCCACGGACGTGCACGGAAGCGATAGTTCGTCGAGGTGAGGGCGCCGACCGGGCAAATCTCGATGACGTTGCCGCTGAACTTGGACTCGAAGTCCATGAGCTGGAAGCTCGATGGTTGCATGTTTGCCCCGCGAAACCTAAACGCAAGGTTAGCGTCGCCAGAGATTTCTTCGGTGAAGCGCACGCACCTGCCACACTGGATGCACCGTTCCAGGTCGAGAGTCACATGCCGCGAAAGAGGATAGGCCTTCGGTAGGTGCCGCTTGCTCTCCAGATACCGGCTGGTGGACGGACCATAGAATAGCGTGTTGTTCTGCAGGGGGCATTCGCCCCCGCGGTCGCAAATGGGACAGTCCAACGGGTGATTGATGAGCAGGAACTCGAGCACACCCTTTCGGTCCTTGTGCACGAGTGCCGAGTCGGTAATCACGACCATTCCTTCAATGGCGGGCAGGGTGCAACCTGCTTGGGGTTTTGGCATCATGCGGACGGAGCCGTCGGGCTGCTTGAAGCCGACTTCGACCAGGCACATCCGGCACATCCCGACCGGCTTCATGCGCGGGTGGTAGCAGAAGATGGGTATTTCGAGCCCGAGCCGCTTGACGGATTCGACAATGAGCTCACCCTTGGGGACCTTCAGCTCGACATCGTTGATAACGACGGAGACCATTTCCGTAGTTGCGACCGCGGCCATGTAGCAGAGAGTCTACGCCATCCGTGCAAGCGTGAGGGGGTGATGATTGTGCTCTGCATGCCGTCCAAACCAGCCCCTTTCGGACTTTTATAGGATGCCCCCACAATCAGCCACGAATCCTAAGATTAAAAAAAAAGCCCGCATAAAATACGGAACTCTGTCGCATACTATCTAGTCGTATTGCTTGTTTCCGGTGGGAGAGAACACCGGGAGCGGTATCGGAGCTTGGAGGATAAATGAGAGTAAGTGGGGTGCGCCCCGTTGGGGCGCGTTGGGGTTACTTTTGTACTATGATGACGGCTGCCGCTTTGGCAGGAGCTTGCTTTGCGCAAGACTTCCCGTCCACTTGGGGTGAAAACAAATATGGCACCCTCGGACGTGGCAGCAACAACGACCAGTGGCTACCGGGTACGCCGGTCGGCCTGACCGATGTGGCGATGATGGCGGGTGGTGGTTATCACACGCTGTATCTCAAGAAGGATGGAACCGTTTGGTCTGCTGGCAACAACCTTTATGGTGAGCTTGGCCTCGGTAACAATACCGATAAGAACGTTCCAACGCAGGTTGCCGGTCTCTCGAACATCAAGTTCGTCGGCGCCGGGACGAGCCACAGCTTCGCGATCGATGCCAATGGCTTGCTTTATGCCTGGGGCCGAAACACCAATGGCCAGCTAGGGGATGGCACAAATACTCACCGGAAGTCTCCGGTTTTGGTTGTTGGCATCCCTCCGGTCAAGTCCGTCTCGGGCGGAGAGTTCCATTCGGCGGCCGTAACCACAACGGGCCAAGTTTGGTCGTGGGGCCAAAACACCTATGGCCAGCTTGGAAACGGCACCAACTTGGACAGCACGGTTCCCTTGCCCGTCAATCTTGTCAACATCGTCAAGGTGTCGGCGGGGTACCAGCACACCCTTGCGATGAGCGGCAAGGGTGAAGTCTACGCGTGGGGCAATAACCTCAATGGACAGCTTGGTAACGGCACCACGAAGAACTCGAACATTCCACTCTACAACAACCGAATGGATCGGGCGACGGATATCTGTGCTCGCAAAACCAGCCTTGCCCTCAGGGCCGACAATACGGTTTGGGAGTGGGGCGGAGTTTTCAACGGCAAGTTGATCCCGGTGGTGGTCGACGGCCTTTACAACATCGTTTCGGTGTCGATTGGCACCATCCACACGATGGCGCTTCAGGCGGACGGCCGGCTGTGGTGCTGGGGTAACAATCCGGATGGCCAGCTTGGCACGGGCAACACCCAAGGTTCGAGCTTCCCAACCCAGGCACAGATTTCCAATGTGAATTGGATCTACGCCGGTGGCTACCATTCTGCCGCAACGACCGGCGAACTTCCCTCGAGAACGGTCCGGCCATTCGACCGTACGTTCTTCCTAGGCCAGTTGGCGGGCGGGACGATGGGCAGCCTGTTCAGTGACGACGACGACCGATTCCGCATCGCGCGGCACTCGGGAACGGGAACGAGTTGGGCGGTAGAGGTTTGGTATTACATGTTCTCACCGAATCCTTCGCCAAGTTCGGTCAAGGCGCAGGTATCGGCCAGCACGAGCCTCTTCGGCATGATCCAGGAGATCTCGGCCTTTGATTACAACAGCTTTACTTGGGTTGTCGTCGATTCGCGAATGTCTTCGATGTTCGATATCACAACAACGGTTTCTTTGCCAGGAGACCAGACACGCTTCGTGAGCGGGGCCGACAATGAAATGCGGCTTCGGGTTCGATATCGCAATCCGATGATTTCGCCCAATCCTTGGGAAGCCAGGGTTGATAAGGCCGTCTATATCGTCAAGTAATTAAGAAACAGTACAGGCAATTTGGCCGGCGTGGTGGTGGGTGAATTCCCGTTATCACGCCGGTTTTTGTTGTACAGTATCAAGGAATCCCTACTCGGGCTTGAAGTGCGCACCCGGCTGTGTCAAGGATGTCCTGATTCCGCCGGTATCAAGTCTTCGCTAGAAAGACATATTTCGGGCAGGGGAACCTATCTAGGAGAGTGACAATGCGATCGTCAAAATTCTTTGTGGCAGCCTTGGCGGCTGCCGGCGCCATGTCGGGTCTTATGAGCCCCGCGGCGGCGCAAGTGGCAGACAAAGCCCAGGAGGCCAACCATATTCCGATGTGGCAGGGCGAACCTGGCATCACCGAGACCGTGGAGGAGATCATGGCGCGGGATGCAAGGATGGGTGGTGGCGAGAATGCGCCGCGCCGGATCATCCTCGGATCCAGCCACAATACCGGTTACGACCGCGGGGCCCTTACCAGCCCTCCCGGCACGCCAACCAGCCCGTACTATCCACCCAATCCGAAGCGGAACAATATCATCCGACTTGACCAGATTAAGACCAAGAAGGCGCCTCAAACCCTTGGCGTGTCTTGGAATGGCCCGACCCTCGGCGAGGCCGGCTTCATCCCGCCGGACAGCACCGGCGATGTCGGTCCGACCCAGATTCTCGTAGCTGCAAACGGCCGGATCAAGGTCTATAACAAGTCTGGATCGCTTGGTGGACTAAACGTCACTATGGATTCGTTCTTCAATTCGGTTCGGAACGGCTCCGGTATTTCGGATCCGCATGTTCGATATGATCGGCTGAGCGGGCGCTGGTTTGTGGTCGCGATCAATGTCGCAAGCAGTAACAACCGTTGTGTGATCGCCGTGTCCAGCGGCTCGACCATCACGAACGCAAGCAGCTTCACGTTCTTCTTCTTCCAACAAAACACCGTCGCGCCGGCCGGTGACACCGGCAAGTTCTTTGACTACCCCATGGTTGGTGTCGATCGGCACGCCCTTTACATCGGCGCCAACATGTTTGGCGGAACGGTCACGACGACGGGATTCGTCGTCAACAAGGCCTCCCTGCTTGCGGGCACGATGAGCGCCAAGGCCTTCCGGAACATTGACGGTTCGGGCGGCAATGGACTGTGGAGTCCTCAAGGCGTGAACAATGACGATCCGAACTCCACTGAGGGCTACTTCATCGGTACGAAGTACAACGCGTTTGGCTCGCTCGTTCTCCGACGAATCACCGATCCCGGTGGCAATCCCATGATCAGCGGCAACCTGCAGGTGAATACGGCAACGACTGGTAACCCCATGCCCGTGTCGGTTCTCGGCAGTACCGGAGCGCTCGATGGCCTCGATGAGCGACTGTTCCTCGCCCGAATTCGGCGAGACAAGATCTCCGGGACCAACACGTTGGTCACCGCGCACAACATAGAGGTCAACTCCTCGGGTCAATTCAGTTCAACCGGAAACCGGAACGGGAGCCGGTGGTACGAACTCACCAATCTCACGACGACGCCCACTCTGCTGCAGCAAGGAACCTTGTTCAGCAACGCCGCGACGAACCCATCGAGCTTCTGGATTCCCAGCGTCGCCAAGACTGGCCAGGGCCACATGGCAATTGGCAGTAGCAATGCCGGTCTGGCACAGCGAGCAGAGATCGCCACGGCTGGCCGACTGCGAACCGATGCCATGGCAACCCTGCAGGCCCCTCTCGTCATCCAAACGACCTCCTCGAACTACAACGTTCAAAGCGGCACCCAGCGATGGGGCGACTACTCGGTAACCAGCGTGGACCCGACCGACGACATGACGATCTGGACGTTCCAGGAATACTGCAACGCCAATAACTCGTGGTGCGTGCGCGTCAGTCAGCTCCGAGCACCGGCGCCGGCTGCAATCGCATCCCTGAGTCCGAACACGCTGAACCAAGGGCAAACCGCAAACATCAATGTGACTGGCAATTCGGTTAACGGTACCGAGTGGTTCGACCCGTATTCGGATTTTCCGAATCACATTGCGGCGGCCTTTAGCGGCACGGGTGTGACCGTCAACTCGATCACCTTCAACAGTCCCACCAGCCTCACCCTTAACGTGTCGGTCAGTGGTGGAGCGGCGACGGGTGCCCGAAACCTGACGATTACGAATCCAGACGGGCAAGCGGTTACCGGCAACAACGTGTTCACGGTTGGTAGCGGCTCCAGTACGCAGACCGCGACGCTCAACAGCTACTCGGTCGGGCCGCAGGGCCTGGAAGAGGGGACCAACGACGTCAATAAGATCAAGGTCGACGACGGAACCCGAGCTTCAGCGACCAACACGGTCGTAGCGAACTCGTCGATTCCGGCCATCCGATACAACGTCTTCTTCACGTCGCCGTTCCTTACGGTGACGAAGCTGGAGGCGACGGTGGATGCTCAGGTCCAGTTCGCCAACGTCGAACAACGAATCGACTTCGTCAGCCTGGCCAACCCGAACAGCGTTTATCAGAAAGACCTGTTCGTCTATGGCAGCGCGAATACCGATGTTACACGAACTGCAGTGGTGACAAACGCCACCGAGCTCAGCGACATCGTCAACCCGACAACGGGAGCCTTCGAAGTAAGAGTTCGCTACCGAAAGGTCGGCGTGCTCCCGTCGAACACGTTCCGTGGACGAGTGGACTTCATAAAAGTCGACGCAACTAACTAAGCGTTAACATCTGCCAAGCATAAATGCCTGCCGTGTGTAACGGCAGGCATTCTTTGTTTGGTCTGGGCAATGCACTGTGATACGATGAAAGAGCATTTCCAATCCAATTTTTGAGGGAAGGACACATGAAACTTACTCCAGTTGTTATTGCCGCTTTGGCGGCGGGGATTCTCGCTGGCTGCGGGGCGCCCGATGGCAAGACCATGGCCGGCAGCGGGGTTTCGGCGGCGGAGGGCAGCGGGCTCAATCCGATCGAAAACTACAAGCAAGCCAAACTCAAGGACGCGCTGAAGGGCCTGACTTACGATGGCGCCGTCCGGGTTGACCAAACCGTCGCCTCGACGATCATTGACGGCCCATCATCGGAGGGCTCGATGAGAGCCGTTAAGGAAGCCCAGCGATTCTTCGAGGGGAACGACTACGTCGCCGCCATCAAGGGCTTTACCAAGGCCGTGCTCCTTGACGTCAACAACGTCAAGGCTTACGAAGGACTCGCAAAGTCCCTGATTACCAAGGGTGAGACGGCCAAGGCCGAGCTTGCGTTTAAGAGGGCCGTGGAGCTCGATCCCAAAGATGCAAATCTTCATCATGAGCTGGCGTTGATTGCATTCGGTCGCAACGACCTCAACACCGCCGCCGATCTTTGGAGGAAGGCGCTCGAGATCGATGGATCAATGACAGTCGCGCATGAGCGGCTCGCCGTGCTGGAGTTTTATCGCGATAACTTCGAGAAGTCTTGGCAGCATGTCAAGCGATGCGAAGCTCTGGGCGGAGAAGTCCCTGCGCAGCTTAAATCGATGCTCGCCGAGAAGATGGCCGAGCCGGGCAACCCGCCCCAGAACTAAAGGAAGGAGAGAATAGGATGAATAACCAATTGAGAATTCTGAGCTTCCTGGCCACGTTTGGCGCGGTTGCCGTTGCTGTGGCACAGGACCCCATTATCGGACCGCAAGTCCGCATGGACCCCGCTGGTGGCACGTTCGCCGCCCATGAGACTTCCGCTGCGAGCATCGATCCGCTCGGCCTCGAGGTCATCGGTACGTGGAATGACTGGCGTCGCTCGGGCGCCAGCGAAATCATCAACATGGGCGTCGGCTCGAGTATCGACGGTGGCTTGACGTTCACCGACTTTCTCGTGCGGCCCCCTGCAGCGAACCAATCGAGCGTCGAGGGCGATCCGATGACCGCCTACGACAACCGAACCGGCACGTTATGGGTCGGAGCGATTGGCTTTTCGGGTAACGGCGGTGTCTATGTGGCTCGAAAGAACGCCGGCGCCAATTCGTTTATGCCGTCGGTAATGGTTCAGGCCACCGGCAGTGCCGACAAGTGCTGGATGGCGGCAGGCCCCGCACCGGGAAATCCGAATGCAACCCGCGTTTACGTTTCCTACAATTTAGGTACCTCCCGGTCGACCGACATGGGCGCGACTTGGTCGGCACCGGTTGGTACGGGTAGCGGCATCGGCTTTCTCCCGCGCGTGGGTCCGGAAGGCAATGTCTACGTTGCCTACTGGGACTTCGGCACTGGTCACTGGCTCCGAAAGAGCACGGATGGCGGTGCGACCTTCCAGGCCGCAATCAAGATCGTGACACGGCTGTCGACTTGGGGTACCCAAGATGGAAGCAAGGCGCCAGGAAACTTCCGCAAGCCTCCAATGAGCAGCATTGCGGTCGATCCCAACAGTGGCGTTCTCTACCATTGCTACTTCGACCAGTCAAACATCGTCAACGGCAAGGCGAATCTTGATCTTTGGTTCAACAAGTCGACTAACCAGGGCGCGACTTGGTCGGCGCCGGTTAAGTTGGACTTTACACCGGGCAGCGAGGCCGACCAGATCTTCCCATGGATCGAAGTTGACCAGCGCGGACGTATCCACCTCGCTTGGTGGGATACTCGCCATGTCGCCAACCAATCCGATGGCCTGAATGGCAACGGGTTCTACGACAACTACTATGCCTATAGCGACGATGGCGGTAACACTTGGAAGGAATTCCGATTGACGCCGGCGTCATGGAACTGCAACAACGACGGTCTTAACCGGTCCCAGCAGTTCATGGGCGACTACAATGCCCTCGCCTATGGCGGCGAGTGGGCATACCCGTGTTATCCGTCTACCCAGAACGGCAATCCGGACGTGTTCACGAACCGCATCCTCGATCCGCGGATGTTTGTTGAGGCTGAGAACGTCCAGTTTGGATCCGTGACCGGTGGCGTGGTCGCCGACATGATGAAGAATGACGGCGTTCGCCATTCCTTCAAGGATGGGATGATCCCGAATGCGTCGCTCTGGCCGGTAACGGTGGAGTGGACTGGCACTTCGAAGGTCAAGTCGCCGACCAAGTTCGGCTTCTTCCTCGACAGCCAGGTGAACGCTGGTGGCTTGAACCAGCGCATCGAGCTTCGCAACCAGACCAATGGCACCTGGGAGCTCCTCGACCAGAGGGCGGCAAGCGTCGGTAACGACCAGATCGTGGAAGCCTATGCGGCCGGCGATTTGAGTCGGTTCGTGGATCAAACCACTAACGCCGTGCGGGCCCGATTCCGGGTTAAGGGTGGTCCAGCATTTCTCGGCCACTTCACCACGAGCGTCGACACCGCCGTTTGGATGATCGGCCGGTAGCTTAACGCAACGGTCCATCCCCCGCCATGGGACATCGTGGCGGGGGATTTCTTTTACTCGAAATTGGCGATGGTGACACCGTGGCCGCCTTCGGCAGGCTCACCATCCCGATAAGAACGCACGCCGCGGTGCTGACGAAGCAATTCTCGCGTCATGTTTCGCAGAATGCCCTCACCCTTGCCGTGCACAATTCGCACAAACGGAACTCCAGCCAGGATCGAGTCGTCGATGAACTTCTCCAGCTCATCCTTCGCCTGTTCGGCCCGCAACTCGCGCAAGTTGATCTCCGTTACCGCGGTTTGAGCACGCTTAAAGCCCAGGTGCTGCCGTGGAGTTCCGGGCGGCTTAACCGAATCCGCGCTTCCTGGCGACACCCGGTCGATCGCGATAGTGAGTTTAAGAGCACCAACTTGCACCCGCACAGTCTTTCCTCTCGGGTCTTCGAGCAGGACTCCGGGCAGCGCTTGGCCCTCGACCTTTACCGTCATCCCTTTCGAAAGCCGCACGGCCTCAGAGCTGGCTCGGGGTGGTTGAGGTGTCGGTGCGAATTCCTCGGCCAGCTCTCGACCGGCCGACTGGAGCCCAGCGAGCCGGTCCTTTGCTCGCTGGACAGCTTCGGCAGAGGCTTCATTCTTAAGCTGATCGAACACCTCTGTGGCCTCGAGGCGAATGTCGCGAAGCAGGTCCTCGATCGCGGCATGGGCTCGCATTCTGGCCGTTCGCTTTGCCTCTTCGGCCTCCTGCAGCTTTGATTCCGTTTCCTTCTCCAGTTGCCTCAGGCGGGCGGCAAGTCGGTCGGCTTCACCTTGGGCCCGGTTCGCATGCTTCTGGGCGGTTTCGAGATTCTGAAGCGTACGCTCGAGGTCTTGTCCCTCAACTCCGATGTTCTCATTAGCAAGCCGAATGACACCTTCCGGGATGCCGTATCGTTGGGCGATCTTAAGGGCATGGCTCGCACCCGGCGTGCCGACCAGCAAGCGGTAGGTCGGTTTGAGTGACTTGACATCGAACTCCATCGAGGCGTTCGCGAACCCATCGTGGTTCATGGCAAAGACCTTGAGCTCTCCATAGTGGGTGCTCGCCATAACCCGGGCGCCACCATCCCTCAGCGTATGCAGCAGCGCTTTGGCGAGGGCGGCGCCCTCGGCAGGATCTGTTCCGGCACCGACCTCATCGAGGAGAACGAGCGCCCCAGGTTGGAGGCCCTTTAGGGCTTCGGCGATGTTCTTGATGTGACCGCTGAAGGTGGACAGGGATTGATGAAGGCTTTGTTCATCGCCGATATCGGCCCACAGCTGGGTAAAGGGGCCAAACTTCACCTCCCCGGCCGGGACCATCATCCCTGACTGCGCCATCGCCACAAACAGCCCGACCGTCTTCATGGCTACTGTTTTGCCGCCCGTATTGGGGCCTGTAATCAATAAGACCTCATAGTCGAACCCCAGTTGAAGCGACAAGGGCACGACCGTTTCTGCATCCAGCAGGGGATGGGCGCCGTTGCGGATGCTGATCGCGCTCGGCGTCTTGATGATCTCGGGAATGGTGCCGCGATAGGTGTAGCCAAATCGCGCCTTGGCTAGCTCAAAGTCGATTTTTCCGGCAGCGTAGACCCCTGCGGTGATGGTTTCAGCTTCGCGACCGACATGCTGGGAAAGGGCCTTCAAGATCCTCTCGATTTCGGCAAGTTCGGCAGCCTCGGCTTCGCGCAACGCGTTGCCGACCTGCAGGACGTCTTCCGGCTCGATGAAGATCGTCTGCCCCGTCGACGACGTGTCGTGGACGATACCTTTGATCTTTCCGCGGTGTTCAGCCTTTAGGGGCACGACGTACCGCCCGCTGCGCTGGGTGACGATCGGGTCACTGAGGAGATCGCGGTGGCGGCCGGTGATGTAGCTGTGGATTCGCTCTTGCAGCTTTTGCGCCACCGATCGCTTGCGGCGTCGCAGATCGGCAAGCTCCTGACTAGCCTCGTCTCGCACGGTACCGTCGCCATCGAGGCTCGAGGTCAGACGATCTTCCAATTGCGGGAGGTGGGGAAGGGAGGCCGCAATCGGCCAGAGAATCGGTAGTTCTTCCCGGATGCTCGAAAGTGCTTCGCGGAGACCCCGCATTGACGGGAGGCTAGCACCGACCCGAAAAAGCGTCACGCCGTCGAGCGTGCCACCCTTGGCAGCGCGCTCACAAGCGTCCCGGCTGTCATAGACCCCATGAAGCCCAGGCAAAGACGATCGACCGATTGCGAAATCGGCTTCGCGAGTGGCCATCAGCTGGCGTTCGACCGCCTCTCGATCGAATGATGGGGTCAGCGAAAGGCAGGCTTCCTGCCCGAGCGACGTCTCCGCCAGCTTGGACAGGCGAGATCGGAGTTCATCGAATTCCAGCACCCGCAGCGCATGATCCACAGGAATGAGGGTACTTCATGGCCCTCCGCCAAGGTAGAAGTAGACATGATTGCCTGGCTCATTGCCGCGCTGGCTGCGGAAACCATCACCATCGAAGCTACCGATGACATTTGGGTCTATCCCCATGCTTCCGATCAGGTCAATGACCCGTTCCTGCGTGTTTGGGGCGCCGATGGCAAGAGCTTGGCCGCCGACGCGATGGAAGCCAACTCGTTCTCTTACAGCTACCTCCGGTTTGCTATTCCCAAGAGCGCGCTGGGCAAGAAGATCCTTTCGGCCAAGCTCGTCCTTTCCCACGTTAACCAGCCGGCCTGGGATGAGCGATATGGTACGACCTACCCGCTCGAAGTCCGGTCCATTGGCGCGTTTCCATCCGAAGGAAAGTGGCGATACGACGGAGACCTGCCGAATTTCATGCCCAAGCCAGGGGAAGAGGGGCTTCTTGTCAAGCAAGGGATCAAGACCGGGTCTGGGAAAGACGGCACGAAGATCGAAATCGACTTTGGCAAGGGCGCTTTGCGCCTCAATGAGGCAGCCAAGAGCGGCAACATCGACCTCGCCTTGGCCTCAACGATGAATCCTGCAGAAATTGGAGACCGGATCGTCTACAAGTTCTACTCCCGTTCAGCGGAAGCGGCCAATCGACCGAAACTCGTGCTCACCGTCGAGTAGAAGATAAGCCCTTGGTCCTATTCTGTGATCGAGATCACAGGTGTGGGGGTCTTACGTAGGACCCAAGTCCTTGTACGCGTATCTGGCGCCCCTACACTGTCCGCATGCGAAGAATGTGGACTCGGATTATCAACCTTTCGATCGTTGCAGCGGTTATGGTGAGCCTTGTAGGTTGTGGCGGCGGCGGCCTTGCAGGACTAGCAAATCAGGGAGCCGGCGGCGCCGGTGGCAACCAGCAAAATAATGTTGCCGCAGGTGTGTGGGTATTCAGCGGGCTCACTCTCGGTGGCCAAAATGTGGACCCGAAACAAACCGATGTTGCCCACTGGGAACTGGTTCTTAAGAATGACGGATCGGCGATCGAGACGATGATCAAGAATGACGGTGGCCAGACCGTTAGGAATGGGAAGTGGACCAACACCAAAAACGTCGAGATCAAGTTCGACGACGGCAACTCCTACACGTTGTCCCTAAACGGCAACCGGATGACCCTCGATACCGTTCAAAACGATGGACAGGCGCTGCAGCTTTTCTTTGACAAGAAGTAGTTAAGCAAGCCACGGGGAGCCTTCGGATGCTGGGAACCACCCGAGGGCCAAACCGTTTGTAAGTGGCCGGCGTCAAATGAAACGTGAAATCACCGTGGCCGTGGGTGGCCGTTGCTGCCGTTGCCGCTGTTATTGCCGCTTACCAGTCTGGACGGCTCGCCGAGCGAAGCGGTAGCGCCGAGATTCAAGCATCAGAAGCAAGGGCTGCCAACCCCACGTCGACTTCTGGATCCGGAACCGGGGCGGCGGGTTCGCCAAACTCAGGCCCGGCATCCCCAGCATCTCAGGGCTCTGGGGCGCCGATCTCCTACTCGGGCAGGCGTTCAGATTCCCCCTTTACGACCGACCAATTTGAGCCAAAGCGGTCCCCCTGGACGGTTCGTCTCCAGGTTTCGCCGAACGAGGAGAGCCAGAGCCCGGGCGCGGTCGAGACGATACGGCTGGCCGTCATCAAGGACGGACGAGAGGTGGAATCGTCCATCCTCGAAACCGGTCAGGAGCTCAACGCGAGCTTTTTCACCAAGGGCCCGGTCGTGCTTCGGCTTGAGTGCCTGCGCGACTGGACGCTCGAGATTCAGCCTTAGTCGTCCTCGGCTTCTGTGACCCGCCATTCAAGGATGCCGACTGCCCATTGCGGCTGCTGCTGGACGACCACACGGAGCTTGGTGGTCGAAATCGGCTTGAATGTCACGTCACACCACTTGTTGAGGCTGGTATCGTAGGCCGAGCTCACGAGTTCGACGGGTTTCCAATCGACCCCGTCGTGATATTCGATTTGCCAGGAAACGGGCGGCCGGATTTCGCCGCGACCGGTATCGTCAAACCAGAATATTCGCGACCCTGAGAGCCGTTTCGAGGACTTCCACTCGTACTGCACCCACTCGCTTCCACCCTTGTGGGGCCACCAGTGGCAGAGCTGAGCTGGATGAGCCGAGGAGTTTTTTGGCTCGTCCCCATCGTTGATCCCTCCCGGGAAGCAATTCCAACTGACGAAGCTCATCGACACATTGGCGCTCGCCTCCAAGACATTGTCCGGGATCGGTGGCGGAGCGGTCGGCGACCAAACGCGCATGTAGCCCGGCTCCCGGTTGTCCCAGAGACAATAAGGGATCGCCGTCAACTCGATTCTCTTTGACTTCGATTTGGTGCGATACAGCGAATGATCCCAGTCTGGCTTCTCGGCGCTAAACGCGGCGACTTTCAGAAGATCGGTGCCGCCAAACAGTTTGGTGTTCCGTTCGACGAGAATGGTGTCGGCATCGGGTATCCAGCTATCCTGCAGACCGCCGGGGTTATCGACGGCTTCAAAGCAGTAGATCAGTGGGCCCTTGGCGATCGCGACACTGCCTCGGTTGGAAGCCACCTTTGGATTGGCCTCGATGACTCGCGGCTCGACACCGAGATCGATTTCCACACGGTCGCCTGCCTTCCAATCCCGAGGCTCGATGCAGAGGTATCCGAGCTTTCCGGTGGCCGAAAGGTTCCCGCCGGAGAAGCTCATATTGAAATCTTTGTTCCACGAGGGGATGCGGAGCATCAAACCGTAATGGCCGTTCTCTAGGGCCTCCCAACTTGTCTTTCCGCCCCATGGCATCTCGCTTGTCAGACGCCAAACGGCGCGTTCCTTACCGACCTTCGTTTCTCCACTGCTTGAAACGTATTGCTGAACAACGAGCGAGTCTGAGGTGGTCGCGTAGAGGTAGCTCCCAAGTGACGCCAGGGTCCGGGTGACATTGGGCGGGCAGCAAGCGCAAGAGAACCATTCGGAGCGATGGTGGTTACCCTTGCTTTCCAGCGGGTTCACGTAAAAGAAGCGGTCGCCGGAAAGCGACACGCCGGATAGGAAGCCGTTATACAGGGAGCGTTCCACTGCCTCCGCATACTTGCCGTCGCCTTTTCGAAGCGACATCCGGTGGTTCCAGAGAATCATGGCGACCGAAGCGCATGTCTCCTGATATGCGGTCAGGTTCGGGAGGTCGTAGTCGACGGTAAAGCCTTCGTTGTGGGCCGAAGGTCCGATCCCACCGGTGATATAGACATTCTTCTCCGTCGTGTTGCGCCAGACTCGGTCGACCATCTCCATGATTGGATCGTTGTCGCCGGCAACGTCAACCGCTCCCGCCATAAGATACGCCGCCCGGACGGCGTGGCCCTTGATACGCTTGTGCTCCGTGATGGGCACATCGTCTTGGAAGTACGATCCGTCGTATTGATCCTCGGGCGTCTTGTGCTCCCGGGCAAAGAAGTGCTGGCCGCGTGACGCGACAAAAAAGCGGGCAAGATCAAAGTACTTTCGGTTGCCGGTCGCTTCTGCGAGCTTGACCAGGGCGAGCTCGATCTCGGGATGTCCGCAATACCCCTCCCGATTGCCCGGCCCAAAGGTTTTTGCGATGCAATCGGCGTACTTGGTCGCGACATTGAGAAGATTCTTTTTGCCTGTCGCGCGGTGATGGGCGGCTGCAGCTTCGAAAAGGTGGCCTGCGCAGTAGAGCTCATGGGCGTCGCGAAGGTTGGACCAGCGTCGATCCGGCTCTTTGACTTGGAACCAGGTGTTCAGATATCCGTCCGGCATTTGGGCGGATGCCAAAATCGCAATGATTTCATCCAGTTTCTTATCCAAATCAGGATCTGGGTGCGTGGCCAAAGAATAGGCGGCCGACTCCAGCACCTTGTACACATCGCTGTCCATGAAAATGAGGCCCTTGAACCCCTCGCGCTTGCCTTGGGCGGCCAGGCGATAGTTGTCCAGGTAACCGTGGACCTCCAGCATCTTCAAGCTATGGCTGATCGAGACTTTTCGGTTTACGTCTTGGCGCGGGCTCCAAAAGGTGTCTTCGATCCGGACCTGGGTAAACGGAACTTCTCGAAAAGCGTTGATGGGTGGGGCAATGACCATGGCAGCGATCAGCGGCGTCAACATGACGCTATAGAGCTTACATCGCGCGATCGGCGTGCGGGTGAAGACTAGTTGCGTGGCATGGTATCCAGTAACTTGCCTCTGTTAGGAATTGCATCCGGTAATTCGGGCCGGGTAAGCCAGCTCAGTGGCTTGGGTTCGATGACAGCCTTGGCAAGCACATCGTAGCATTCACGCATGGGAAAACCGAGGTATGCCGACTCGTCGGGCGTGATCGGCGGCATGTCGAGAATGCTGGTGGTTGTGGCCGCTGAGCCCCTGTTGTAGCAATCATAGTAAAGGTCGGAAAGTCGACCGCTAGGGTAGACGTGCCAGATTCGGATATCACCAGAATTTGGACCTCTGCCCCAGGCGAAAGCCGCATAGCCCCTCTTCTTCGACAAGATCATCCGCTGCTGGCTGCTAAGTTCACCGGACGTGCGCATTCCTTGGGCCCAAATCACCCGGGCAAGGGTCCCGGCTGGAAGTGGATCCCGATTTGGACTTGGCTTCAGTTTTACGGCCCAAAGAACGGTGCTGATCTTGCCTTTGCGACCGACCAAAGCTAGGTGACCCACTCGGTTGTAAGAGGAAATCGTGATTTGATAGGCGGCGCTTCCGGCGGGCCAGAACCACTCGTCGTATGGATTGCCAAGGTTGCTGGTTCCGATACGAATGACGTCCAAGTTAGGGTTCGTCCGGTATAGGCGCTCAATCTCCCCGCGCTTCCGCACCAAGTCGTTGAGCGTTTCAACGTTCTGGCCCTGCGTAATGAGAAGCCCGGCTATCGCAACGGGAACCATGAGCGGAGTCTACTAAAACCTGATCGTATAATCGATCCCTATCTTCCAGGGTCGGTCCTGATCGAGACCCACGCTGAATCGCAGGCGGCTGAGCAGACGATTGGGAACACGCGGACGATAGGTCAGCTTCACCTCGTACCGCTGCCGCTCGCCAAAGCGTGGCGGCGAAATCTGCCGCCTCGCGCTCAAGACAAGCCCCGGGCCAAGGGTTCGGGCGAGGCTGATGCTCGCCTGTTCGAACTGGTTGTATTCCAGGTTCAAGTAATCGAGCCCCAGCGATTGGGCCAGGTTACGTGTGATGGGGTCGGTCAGGGTTGGAATCGCATAACCGTAGAACAGTTCGCGGAAGGCTTCGCCTTGTTGAAGCGAGGTCGGGTTGATGGCTTCGAGCAGCGACTTCTGTCCGATCAAACCCAGGATCTGGTCATTGGTGAGGTCCGGCGGATCGCTGCTTGCGCGCATCCGCAGACCATTCTCGACGAGCAGATTGCCGTCCATCTCAAGAGTGATGTCGTATCGCTCGATCTGGTCGTCGAATCGGCGTGCGGTGATCGCCGTGCGTCCGACGAGGTTAACATCGACCCGGCTGTTGACGGTGCCGTCTGGACGAGACTCGTACGTCAAGGCGAGACGGCCGCCAGGCTCAACCGTGACCCTGGCGGTGGGCAATCGGATCTGTCCCCGCTCGACTTCAAAGTCGCCGTTGATGGTGGGCACAGTCGCTGATCCTCGCAAGTTGAGGCCACCCATGATGTCCATCGTGGTCTCGCCCGTGCGAACTCGCAGCGTGGTGCCGGGAGCCGTCTCGACTCTGAAATTCTGGACAATCGGGTCTATCAACCAGTCAGGCTTCGTACCGCCTTGCTCGATCTCGGCGGGCATCGCGAGGTCGCCCGAGCCCGTTGTGATCTTCCCAGACAGGACCGGACTGAGCGCCGTCCCGGCAATCCGCGCGTCGACGTCCATGGCAATGCTGCTTCGAGCCTTGGACTTTGGTTCGGTATAGGTGGCGCGAAGGTTGTGGCCGATGACCGCACCCTCAATCCCAACTTGAGCCAGGAGATCTTCGATCGGTTGATTGAATCGAAGCTGGTCCGGAGCCTTTGCTGCGAGATTGATCCCTATCTTTCCTCCCGCTGAGCCGTCGCCCTGCCCGGTCACCGAAATCGATTGGCCCTTGAGTCCAACCGTAAGCTGTGGATTTAGAATGCCTTGTTCGAAGTCTTTGAAGTAGATCTGTGAACCGGCGAATCTCACGGCGCCGTCCAGATAAGCCCCCTGAGGTTGCCATTCAACGAGCACCTCACCGCTGACCTGACCGCTCGATCGCGTGAAGTCGATGCCCGTGGCATCCCGGGCAATATCCCTAAGCTCCCTCGGGGCAAGCGTCAGCTTGGCTCTGGGGTTGGGCTCGCCAGCCGGGCGCTCGTCGGGCGGCCTGCCGAATGCAGCAATCGGTGCCTGGGCTTCGATGCGTCCGCTAAAGTCGTCAATCGAAAACGTGCCGTTGGCTGATAGCTGGCCTCCCTTGACGTCGAACTGTTCGATAAGGAGAGCCATCGGAACCTTGGCTTCTTCGCTCGTTTGAATGACCATTCCCTGGGTACCGATGGAACCGCTCGCTTGGATGTCATCTTTGGCTCCTCCAAGCTTGACGACGCCCTCGACCGTTCCCACCGTCTTCGGAAACTCTGGTGCCAGGGTTTGGAGCCAACTGAGATCGAAATTGGATATCGCGCTGTCGATCGCCACAGGGCCGGCTTCGTCGTAAGTCCCACTTGCGGAAATGACGGCCTCGTCATCTTGCAGCTTGGCATCCCTGATGGTCCAGACCGAGCCCACTCTAGAGCCCGAGATCGACAAATCGCCCGCCCCACGCCCGGCAAAGACAATGTTGTTAAGCTGAAGCGAGCTGAGGTCGACATCGGGTCCCCTGGCGGGCCCTTGAATGGTCGCTGCTGCGGTGACCGTTCCGGTTGCACCGAGAATTCTTTCCTGCCAAACCAGGTCAAGATTCTCAAAGCTGTTTGAGAAGGCCGCGGTGTAGGTCTCGAGCGGGAAGTTGAGGGACTCAAGCTTCATGGCGATCGTGTCGTCGTCAACTCGGTACTCAAGGTCCTTGACCGAGATAAATCCGGCAAGCTGACCGACTTCCGCTTCTGCGTGCCAAACCCCATCGCGAACCGACACGTTTGCGGTGCCGGAACCTACCAGCGCGCGATTGAGCTGGAGGTCGTCCACATCCAGGGCCGCATTGAGGGACAGGATCTGCTGTTCCCTGATGCTGACATCAACCTTGCCGCCTACCTGGCCGGATAGATTGATGGGCAAGTCCTTCAAGGGAAGCTGCTCGAGAGGAACCCCGACCAGCGTCGCCGTACCGGTGCCGACGGCCGTTTCCAGGTCGAAGCTACCGGAAAGGCTGACTTTTCCGCCTCCGAGCGTCGCGCTCGCCGATTCGACCAAAAGCGTCCCGCGATCGAAGGCGATTTCTCCGGCAATCCCATTGAAGGAGATGCCCTCCACGAGGATTCGGTCGGATTTAAGGTTGGCCGATACGCGCGGATGTTCGACCGTTCCCGATAGCACCACGTCGCTCAACGAAGCGCGCCCGATTGCCGCGCCCTTGGTGAAATCGCTGATTTCGACCTGGTCGAGGTTGAGGCGACCGCCAAGGTCGCCAGTCTCGGAGTTCCACGTGAGGGTGCCGGTGGCCTCAGCACTGCCGAGGATCGCCTTCACGTCTTCGCCGATAACCTGGCCGTCGGCGGACAGCGTCCACGCAGTCTGGAGTACGGGGACGACTTGCTCGTTCCATTCGAGTCCATACAATTGCAGCCGGCCCGTACCCTTGGGTCGGTCGAAGGAGCCCGTCAGCTCGCCGGACCCGAAGGCTATTCCCTGCAGGTCCTTCGAGAGCTTGCCAATCTCGACCCCGCCTGCTTCGAATGAGATGTCGAGGATCCGCCTGCCGACATTTGCCGATCCGGACGCCACCATAACGCCCGTCGGACCGGAGATTGCCGCGCGTTTGATCTGAAGTTGGTCGCCAACCAGCTCAAGGCGAGCCTCGTAGTTGCCAAGGTCGATGCTTTCATCTCCATCGCGATGGAACACGACCGAGCCTTCGGATTGAAACGTAATGACGGGATTCGAGCTCTTACCGGACACGCTTACGATGCCTCGACCGCTTCCACTGATGTCGGGGAAACCTAGCCGGTCGCCCCACTCGGCTAAGTCGAGCCGTGGAAAGGTCGCCGAGCCCGTTACGGTATTGCTTTCCGCCTCCACCGTCACAAACCCGCTGCCATGAGATCCACCGTAAACGCCGTCCTCGAGGTGAAATCGAACGCGGTTATTGTCGGCGTAAAGCCGACCCCGCACGTTCTCCACAGGCTCGCCATCCCAAACCGCCCGTTGCGCGACGACGGGACCGACGACCGCAAAGCTATCGCCACGGACCGTTAGGGCCCCATGCATGTCGGCGTTGCGCACAATCAACTCGCGGGGCAGCAAATCTCGAAGCCAGGGCGGCATCGACTCCTTTCGGTCGGTCCTGGCGATGAAGTTCAGGCTCAACCCAAGAGGGTCGCCCGTCCTGACCAAGCCATCAATCGAGCTGCTAAAACCTTGTTGGCCAACCGTGCCTTTGAACCGTCCGCCATTCTCTGTCCAAGCGGCAGATAAATCCGCGCGAGCCGACGTGACGTAGTTTCCGAGCGTGAGGCCCGTGCCGGCGGCGCTGAACTCAGTCCAAAGGGTGGGCGTCCGTTTGGATCTCAGGGTTAGACGGGCAGCTCCTGAAACGGTCAAGCGTTCGGCGGCGGAATTCCCAAATTCAGCCAAGGTCTCTTCGTCCAGCCACGTTTTCGCCATCGGTATCCACGAGGCGAGTTCCGATCCGGTCAGCCGTATTCGGAAATCCTGCCGCTCGGTCGTCCCGTTTGCCACGACGGGAACCCTTCCGAGGGTCCGCTCGATGACCGTTGCGGTAGCCGCCCAATCGTCTTGGAGGATTTCGGCTCTAGCCCTGGGAATGGATAGCAAACGAGTCTCCTTGGCGACCAGGTCACGATAGGTGAGGTCGATCTGGGTTGCGACCAGCGAGATCGCGTAATCGGACTTCGGTCCCTCAGTTTTGGGCGTCAGGTCCTGAAAATCAAACCGTTCCTTCGTCGTCCGCGTGACAATGCCGGTTACGCGATCGAGCAGAACGTCAATGCGTTTGCCAACCAGCGCGGCCGTAGCGCTGCGGACCCGCAATGGCTGCTGACCTTTGCTGTCGGTCAGGGTGATGAGCTCGGCGGTGGCACGGAGCGGAGAGGCTTCCCACGAGAAGGATTCGACGTGCAGCCTGACCGGGCCCGAAGCCGATTCGTACTCATAGGCCAGGGAGTGGCCGGGTTTGATGATCTCCTGGAAAACCTCGTGAAGGTAGTCCACGCAAAGGTAGGTCAGGATGCCGACCGGAACGAGGGTGGCTAGGGCAGAGGCAAACCCGACAAGGATGCGGTAGGCCTTGAGCCTTGCTTTCTGGACTCGTTGCCTCCGACCCATCAGAGATATAGACGGTTTAACCCGCCGGCAAAAATCCTATGCTGAAAGCAAAGCTTGCTCGGCAGCCTCGACGCGATCCTTCATAACCTTTTCGCTGAAGGCGATCGCGTTGTACGAACTGCGGATGAAAGGTCCCGAAGCTACAAAGGCGAAACCCATCTTCTCACCGATATTCTCGTACTCCTTGAACTCATCCGGATGGACGAATCGAACGACCGGGAGGTGCTTCATGGTGGGCCTCAGGTACTGACCGATGGTTACGGCATCGACCCCAACCTCTCGGAGGTCGGTGAGGGTCTTGATGACCTCATCCTTCGTTTCTCCAAGTCCAAGCATGAGCCCAGATTTGGTATGGATCGTCGGATCCATCACCTTCACCTTTTGCAGGACCGCCATCGTACGGTTATAACGCGCCTGGGGGCGAACGATCGTATGCAGCCGCTCGACCGTTTCGATGTTGTGATTGAAGATGTCGGGCCGGGCATCGACCACGATTCTCAACAGCTCATCTTTGGCTTTGAAGTCCGGCGTCAGGACCTCGACAATCGTGTGTGGCACAACCTTGCGGAGGGCTTCGATCGTCTTCGCGAACTGATTCGCGCCTTCGTCTTTCAGGTCGTCGCGAGCGACGCTGGTGACCACAACGTGCTTGAGCCCAAGATCCTTGGTTACCTTTGCGACGTTCATCGGCTCGAAAGGATCAAGCTCGAGCCCTTTACCTACCTTGATCGCACAGAATCCGCAGGACCTCGTGCAGGTATCTCCCAGGATCATGAACGTAGCCGTCTTCTTGCTCCAACACTCCGGAAGGTTGGGACAGCGCGCGCTTTCGCACACCGTATGGAGATTCTTGGTGCGCATCATCGACTCGACCTGCTTGATCGTGTCGGGGCGGGGGAGCCGTATCGTCAGCCACTCGGGCAGCCGCTGGGTCATTCGCTATAGTTTACTGGACCGGGCGTTTGGACTTTGGCAGCTTTGAGATGATCAGCTGATATGAGTCGCAGATGAGGTCTTCGGCAATCGACATACCTTCGGCGTCCTCGACATCGATCGTGACCCAGCCAAAGCGTCCCACGTACGGTGCGACTTCGATGCAGGGATGGAGAACGAGCTGACTTTGCCGTTCAAGGGTGCTGGCAAGGCTCACTCGTGAGGCGGATTCACCGGTCATGGCGAAGATTTTGCCGCCTACCTTGAAAACGATTTCCTCCCAAGGATGATCTTCGAACGCGCCGGGCATGCCCAGGCAAAGCTCGCGGATTTTGGCTAGTCGTTGCTCGCAAGACATAAGAAGGCAGCGGGCAATTGCCGCTGCCTTCCATTATCTCACTGCCGACGGATTACCAGATGAGGGCGCCGGTAACCACGTTGTGCTTGCCGGCAAACCAGTCGGTTCCAGACGCTGCCGCCGCCGAACCGCCGCCCACGAAGATGGCGTTGCCGCCTGGCGCGGTCTGCAGGTAGTTGGCGCGATCCGACAGTCCCGCATAGTCATACGCGTACAGCCAGTCGCGACCGGTTACCGGGCTGGTCACCTTAAAAAGGGCCGCATCCATGTTTCCGCCCGTTTCGGTCGACGCGGCAACGATCATCTCACCGTTGACGACCTGCAGCTTTCGGGTGTGGTCATCCGAACCCATTCCGCTGATGTCCTCGTAATGGGGCCACGGTGCGATAGCGGCCGTATTCCAGCAGTTATAAACGTGCATGGCAATGTCGTAGTCCGGATTGGGCACCATGCAGGAGCTCGGTGAGTCACCAGCGACCCAGATGACGTTCCAGTTGTTACACTCGACGTCGACGCCGAAGTCGTCGTATGGGCCTGCCCACCGATGGCTTCCGCCATAGTTCGTACCCATTGCGGTGAAGCCGACGGTGAAGATTTCGTACGCTTCGGTCGGATGGTAGTAGGACCCAGTGAAGTAAACGCCGTTGTTATCCGCGTCGCCGTCCATGAGCCAGTCGTCATTGGCACCGCCGTAGGTCCACGACCCCGCAATGCCGCCGGTTACCGGATTGAATCCAACAACCAGGATGTCAGTGTCCCCAGCTGCCGTCTCGGTACTGCCGCCAGCATAGAGGTGTGCTCCTGCCCGCATGGTGTTCCGACCGGCGCCCACCATGGTATTCGCCTTGTCGTCGCCGCCGATCCCGCTGCTGTATAACGTGTTCCAACACAGCATGAACGCGTTTGAAACCGAGAGACCGATGATATCGCCGTACGTGCCGGGTCCATTGTCGGCATTGCCGATCACATAAACCTCGTTGCCGGCAACGCCTTGGTAGTCGGCGATGCCGATTCCCACCGGGACGTCGTCGCCGTTTCCAGGACCGTTATAGCGGTAGCTGCCACCGAAGACCCCTGCTGCCGAGTACTTGACAATGACGATATCCTGCTTGTTGCCAGTGCCGAGGTCAGAGGACCCGACCGCATAAACGTCGTTGGTCGCCGGGTCGATCGCGATCGCCATGCCATGGTCCTTCGACGTGGGGCTTCCCGCCCAGTACTTCGTCCAAATCAGCATGCCTCCCGCGGTGTATTTACGGATGGTCAGATCGTGCTTACTTAGAGCGCCACGATAGGCTGAGCCCACGATGTAGACGTTCCCACCCGCATCGATCGCGATGTCGCGGGCCTCGTCGGCGGTTGCCCCGACGCCGGTAAAGCGCCGATAGGCGGCATCGGCTGGACCTGCCCAGAAGGCGGTGGAAAGAGCGAGAGCGGACAGCAGAGCTGCTTTGAGATTTCGATTTCGTAACATGTGCGTTTCACCTCCAAATCCCCGATTCGCGGGGAATGAAACACATGGATGTTAGGGGAATAAGTGGCCTAAACGGGAGGTGCTGGGACTATTGGCGTGACGCTGGTCACGCGGTTGAGGCTAAGGTCCCGGTGGCATGCTGGATTACCGCATCCCGATACTCGGCGGTGCCGGCCCTGCCGCCCAGGTCGCCCGTCAAGTGCTTGCCCTCTTGGAACACGGCGATCACCGCGCGATGGATCCGGTCTGCCTTCTCACCTTCGCCGAGATGCCGCAGCATCATCACCGCGCTAAGCAGCAGCGCGGTGGGATTGGCGAGGCCCTTGCCGGCGATGTCTGGCGCCGAGCCGTGCACCGCTTCGAAGACCGCACACTTTTCACCGATGTTGGCGCCGGGGGCTAATCCCAAGCCTCCCACGAGCCCCGCGCAAAGGTCGCTGACGATATCGCCATAGAGGTTTTCGGTCACGAGCACATCAAACTGCTCGGGCCTAGTCACCAGCTGCATGCAGCAGTTGTCGACGATGATGTCGTCCGTCTTGATCTCGGCGTATTCGGCGGCGACTTTATAGAACTCCTCAAGGAACATGCCGTCGGTGAGCTTCATGATGTTGGCCTTGTGGACGGCCGTCACTCGCTTGCGGCCCTCGCGACGGGCCATATCCAAGGCATAGCGAACTACGCGTTGGCAGCCCTGACGTGTCATCACCTTGATCGCCTGGGCGACATCGGGCGTCGGCATGTATTCGATTCCCGAATAAAGGCCCTCCGTGTTTTCTCGCACCGTGATCAAGTCGACGGCATGGTCGGAAAAGGGCCCTTGGATTCCGGGAAGCGTCTTCGCAGGACGGACGTTTGCGTAGAGATCCAGCGCCTGCCGCAAGACCACGTTGGCGCTACGATGCCCTTTGCCGACAGGCGTCGTGGTTGGTCCCTTGAGCGCGATGCCAATCTCTCGGATCCCTTCGATCGTTTCTTCGGGCATCGGGTCCTTTCCCTTTTCGATCGCGCCAAGTCCGGCGTCGAGGCTGATCCATTCGGCTTCGAATCCGGTTTCCTTCAGGATCGTCAGGACGGCGTCGGTGATTTCAGGACCAATTCCGTCGCCAGGGATAACCGCGATTCGCTGCATGCTCATTGAACTTATAGTGTGGCAGTCTCGCGGAGCCTTTCACAGAACTCGACGAGCGCCTGTTGGATTGTCGGCATGTGCGGCACTCTCCTTTTGGAAACCAGTGCCGAATAGCGTGGTCGTACGGCCGGAGTGGGCCAATCCTCCGTTCGGATGCGGTCGATCTTGATCTCTTTGCCTGCCCACTCCCGAAGCGTCCATGTCGCAAGCTCGTGCCAGGACATTTCGTCAGGACCTGCAGCGTGGTAGACGCCGGGCTCGACGTTGCTTTCGAGGAGGTAGAGGAGAGTCCCGGCAAGGTGGGCCGTATAGGTCGGCGTGCCGACTTGGTCGGCGACCACTTTCAGCGGTTTGCCCGACTCATAGGCGCGGATAATGGTTCGCGGGAAGCTCGACCCGTTTGGTCCAAACAGCCAGCTGGTGCGTACCACCCAGTTCGGTCCGGTCAACACCGAAAACTCGCCGTCAAGCTTGGTGCGGCCATAGACTCCAAGGGGGTTTGGCGGATGGTCCTCGTCCAACCCACCGACAACCGGCGCCATTTCGCCGAAAACAAAGTCGGTGCTCAAGTGCATCAGGGGCACACCCGCCATGGCTAGCGCGCCGGCCAGCAGGCCCGGGGCGATTGCGTTCAGGTCTGTGGCTTGGTCGACTTCAGTCTCGGCTTTGTCAACCGCAGTGTAGGCCGCACAATTGACGATCGCGTCGAACTCGCCAAAGGACTTTGCGGCCAATTGCGCGACGGACACTGGATCGGTGATGTCAAGTTCGGATCTGGAGGGCGCCAGAACCTCGTTGCCGCGAGCAAGCGCCTCAGCGATGAAATCGCCGCCGAGCATTCCACTGCCGCCAATCACGAGAAGGCGCATTCGACGAGGAGGGTACCGAAGTCTGGGCATTTGGGCCTAGAAGTCGCAGGCCGTGCCACAGTCGCCGTCGGGTTACGACCTTAAGTCCATGCGAAACAACTCCAGTTATTCGATTCGCGCCATACGATGGGCTCTCGCTTTGGGCGCCGCTGCCGGTGCTGCCGCCTCCAGGGCAAATGGCCACTGGATCAGCAGCGAATCTCGCTATTCAGTCGATGTCACCGTTGGCAGCCAGCAGCAAAGCTACTCGGTGGGTTCCGTGTTTTGGACACCTCCGTTTTTGCGAGACGGATTTAACCTCGGCGTGGGTCACGATAGCGCAGGTGGCGGCATCGAGCAGGACTTCGGCGACCAGTTTTCGCTGAACAACTCATTTCCCAGCCTAACGCGGCCAACTTTTACTACCCAGACCTATCAGCCTGCCGAAGTAAAGATCGACACGTTCGTCGAGCATCGCTTCTATCTGGATAAGAGTTATCGCATCTATGGCTTGACAGGATTCGGTGTCAGCAGCATCTCCGGCAACCAGAACGTCACGGTCAGCTTCTTTGGCTCCGCCAAGCTCATTAGGGTCTCCGATGGAGCGGTGATTCTCAACCGCGACACGGCGACACTTGGTCAAGGCAGTAGGTACTTCGACATTCCTGGAACCAACGCTGGCGTGTACGCCCTCCAGCTAACGGCCAATGGCGTTCTGCAGGCGCCTGCAGGCAATGGACACACTCACGTGGAAATGACCACCCGGGGCGACGTTATCCTCCTCAATCCCGTACCCGAGCCGGCAACCATGGCGGCGCTGGCGACGGGCATGGGTTGCCTGCTTAGAAGGCGGACCAGGAAGCCATAACAGTCGGGGGAAACCCCCGGCTCCCCCAAGCCCAGAGAGTAATCCGACAAATCCCGTAGACTCGTGGCATGTCGGTCATGGCCACCGAGATCGAGTCCCAGCCCCGCCTCTTGGCAGAACACTCGTCCCGGTACGCAATGGATCTGGGCGTGCTTGCCGGGAGGCCATACGACGTCGTCCTCCTGGCTGCGAGGGGCAGCAGCGACCACGCCGCGCTTTACGCCCGGTACCTCATCGAGATCCACCTTGGCCTTCCCGCAATCCTCGCTGCTCCGTCGGTGATCACGCGCTTCAAAGCAAAGGTCCGCTATCCGAAGGCGCTTGCAATTGGAATCTCGCAGAGTGGCGCTGCCCCCGACGTCTCCGAAGTGATCGAACGGATGCGCGAGGATGGCCACGATACGCTTGCGATCACCAACACCGCCGGCTCCCGCCTGGCTGCCGCCGCCGGGCACGTGCTCTTGCTGGATGTGGGCCAGGAGCAGGCGGTTGCAGCAACCAAAACCTATACGGCCTCGCTGCTGGCGCTCTACCGCCTGGTCCAAGCCCTGGGAGCCGACCTTCCCGACCCGAAACTTCCGACGGAGGAAGACGCTTCCACGGCGAGGTCGCTTGCCCGGCAGATCGTGGGCGAGGTGGTGCGGAGCCGCATCGTGTTCGCCGTTGCGCGCGGCTATGGGTTCGCCACGGCCGTGGAGACCGCGCTCAAATTGATCGAATGTGCGCTTGTGCCCTGCAAGGGTTATTCCACCGCCGACTTCCAGCATGGGCCGGCCGCGCTGGCGGCTCCCGATGCCTTTGTCCTCGGCTACGGAGAATTGCCCACCGTCGCGCGCGAGGCGAGGCATACGATTTACGGTGGCGATACCGGACCAAGTGGCCCGATCTCCGACATCCTCTTTGGCCAGTGGCTTGCATACGAGTGCGCCATGGCCAAGGGTCTGGATCCCGATCAGCCGAGAAACCTTGAGAAAGTGACGGAAACGCGGTGACCCTTCCACGGGAAGCGTTCGTCCAAACCGCTAGGAGGGGTCCAAATGCTGGCCGCGACGCTCAGTTTTATTCTTGCTCAGGAATTCAATCTCACTCTTCGAAGGGAGTTTGTCGACGAGATCGACCGGATCGTGCAGGAGCGCTTCATGGATCTTTCTGCAACCCAGAAGGGCGAGTTTGGAATCAGCCGAATCGAATCCAATATGATTGAGGCTCACTTTAAGCGAACAAGCCCGCCAATCAAGAAGCATGGCCTCGGCGCAGGTATCGCAATCTATGGGGCGAAGGGAAAAGCGCTCGACGTTGGCCCGCTGGAGTGCAGGTTTCTCCGCTGGAGCGCGTGGGCGGGAGGGCCCAATTCCGGGAAGCTTCGCAAACTGACGCTGGATCTCAAGGAGATCGCCGCGACGGTGCCAGAATTCTCGAGGGATCGGAAGCTGGATCGAAAGGAATTCGCCCGCAAGCCTTACTATGCCCAGATCCGACCGATCAGGCTCTCCAAAAAGGAGTGCCTGCCGTGTCACAAGGGCATGAGCATCGATGAGCCAGTGGCGCTAGCCGTCTATACGATTCTCCCAACGGGGGAGCGCACCAAGCCACCGCGTGGCAAAATGGCTACCGATGCAACTCCCCGAGCCGGTCGGATGGCGAGTCGTCGATAGCGCCGAATCGACTCAGGACCTCCTGTCCCAACCGGAATTTGACGGCGTCGACGTCGTGTTGGCGAAGCAGCAGACTGGCGGACGCGGACGCCATCAAAGGACTTGGCACTCCGGGGAGCCTGGAGAATCTCTCGCGATGTCTATCGCCTTTCGGGCCCTCGCCGGTCACCCGAAACCGTGGCTCATCGGGATGGGATGCGCGGTTGCCGCCGCATCGGCCGTCCATGCCCACCTGCAATGGCCCAACGACCTCGTTCTCGACGGCAAGAAACTAGGTGGCATCCTCACCGAAATCGTTGGTGGCATACCCATTGTCGGGATCGGCCTCAACCTGAACCAGACACAGTTTCCTTCGGAAATCGCGGGAATAGCGACCAGCCTCACCCTCCACCGCCCCGCCCAATACGACGCGGAGACCGTGGCTCGGTCGATTTTGGATCGGCTGGCGCGCCTGCCCGACCTCCGTGTATGGTCGGACCTTCAGCCGATTTGGAACCTCTTTGACGAAACGAAGGGCAAGCCCTATGCCCTGGTTGATGGGCGGAAGGGCACGGCAATCGGGATCGGTCCAGAAGGCGAGCTGTTGGTTTCTGTGGAAGGCGAGACCGAGCGCGTGCTCGCCGCAGACGGTTGGTCCGTGGGCGCTAGAGTCTGATCGAAGCGACAAGGTCGTCGTGACCCATGTAGAAGTGGTGGGACAGCTGGCCAGGCTTGAGCCAAATCAAGGCAGCCGGCATGCCTGGCAGGAGCTCGGCAACCACCGTCTGCGCTTCCTCTACCGTAAGCGCAGAACCGTCCGCTCTCGCAATCGAAAGATGGAGAAGGTCGTCTTCGCCCTCAAAACTGTATCGAAAGCCTTTCAATTCGCCGCCCAAATGGTCTGATAGGCGAATCGTTCGGTCCTGGGCCACGTACTGAAGGATCGTCCGAAGAACCGCGAGTCGCGTGGATTCCTCGGTCATTCGATCTCGGCGAACGCGATGTACGGATCCCATTCGATGCGCCTGAGCTTCAGCTTGCCGATCCCGAGCGAGTCCAGGACCGCTTGGGTCTCACCTGGCCAGATCGGATTGTCGAGCTCGTCGAAGGCGAGGATCGCTCCTTTCGGCATCCGGGGCACGAAGGCTTCCAGGGCAGCCTTGGTTGGCTCATAGAGGTCGCAGTCGATGAACAGGAGGCTGACCACGAGATGTGGATTTTCGGCCACGAACTTTGGAGCGGATTCACTGATATCGCCACGGACGAGTTGGACCTTGGACAAATGGCCGAGGAACCGATCGAGGTCATAA
This sequence comes from Fimbriimonadaceae bacterium, assembly GCA_019187105.1. Classification (NCBI taxonomy): domain Bacteria; kingdom Bacillati; phylum Armatimonadota; class Fimbriimonadia; order Fimbriimonadales; family Fimbriimonadaceae; species Fimbriimonadaceae bacterium. The sequence goes on from JABAQM010000001.1 coordinate 2,496,451, forward strand.
CCCTTGATCAGGGCTTGCAGCTCGTCGTAGCTTGAGCTTGATAGTTCCCCAACCGAAGGATCATGGGCGGTGCCACGGTCCTTTTCGCTGATGGTCGGAAAGCCCTCGAAGGTGTCGAAGCCATAAATGCGTCGAGTCAGGTTTTCAGGTTCGAGGATCGTGCTGAGCTTTGCCCACGACATTAGCCCGAAGCCGCGGAACACGCCGCACTCCACCACCGAGCCCTTGACGGGTAGAGCGAGCTTGAAGATCTCGTACATCGCGAGAAACCGCTTGAGATGCTGCCGTCGAACGTACTTGGGAAAGGACTCAAGCTTGATTTCCGTCGAATCGGAGCAGTGCTCAAAGATTTCCGCGTTCATCTGGCCGACTTCGCGCTCAGCCTCGGTGCGAAACTGCCTCAATGGGACACGCTCCCCGTCTCAGTTTCCATCGAGACCGCGGCGAGCCGCACCGGCGTGGGCTGTGGTGCGGTGCCGTCCGGAAGGCACCAGGATGGATCCCGCTTGAGAAAGGCGGCAAAGGCAGTTGCGACCACGATCTTCAGGTCGTTCCAAAGGCTCATATGGCGGACATAGTATAGAGCGAGCCGAGTCTTCTCCGGGGCGATCAGCCTTAGGTAATCAGCGTCCGGATCGGGACTGCCATCCAGAATCTCGCCTTCGTTCCGCGCCCACAGACTGGCAAAATCGGTGATTCCCGGCCTGACGGACAGGATTTGGCGCTCTTCCTCGGTGTAAAGGTCAACAGCCCACTGAACCTGGGGTCTGGGCCCGACCACACTCATCTCTCCCTTGAGGACGTTTAGGAACTGGGCGAGCTCATCGACCTTGTATCGGCGGATGAAGTGGCCGATCCTGGTGATACGGGGGTCGTCGTTTCCAGTCGAGCTCGCGCCGATTTTGTCGGCGTTCATCACCATGGAGCGGAACTTCAGCATGTCGAACGACTTGCCTTCCAGACCAACCCGCTTGCCGCGATACAAAGCCGGTCCCCCGTCCTTCCGAATGATGGCAGCGATGATCAGCATCGGCAAGCCGAGGATCAGAAGGACCAGGGTTGCAAGGACAAGGTCGAGCAGGCGTTTGAACGGCGCGTACATCAAGACCGTAAGCCTACCGGAGCGCGGACTAGGGTCCGCTCTCCGAGTCTGGCTCACTCACACTGGTCGTCGCCGGCGCATTGCCGACCACGAAACTCACCCGCGGTCGGACGCCGCTTGTCAGAACCCGAAGCTCCAGGAGCCCCGGATGCTCTCGGGTCAACCGAGCGGTGTTAAGCAGGCTGCGCATGGTTGCGGACTCGTTGCGAGCGCGCTGCAGGGCAGCTTCGCCTTCGAGCTCGGCCTTGAGCAAATCTGCATAGGCGGCGCGAAGGTTGCCGGTTACCAAGAACTCCAAGAGGTCGCACCGGTCCAACTCAATGCCGATTTCGTTCGCCGTTTCCGTGAGGCTCGGGTCGAGCCACTCGGAGAGCGCGGAGCGCTCGTCGATCGACTCACGCAGGGACCGTTGCATCGCCCATTCCCGAAGGCGCACCCTGGCCATGATCTCGATCTGGTTCTCGATTTTTGAATGCTTCGAGTAGGGCGTGTAGAAGTCCATTGCCTCGGTCTCGACGCTGCTCTCGTAGTACCGCTTCGCGTCCTTGACGCGGTAGGAGAGCACGAGGCTGAGCTTAATCGTTCCGCCATCCTTGGTCATGACTTCCTGACCAAAGACATAGCTGCTCCGCGGCCGCGTATCGATCTGAATTAGTTTCGATCCACGGCCGAAAAGGAAGTACACGCCGGGACCGACGACCTGAACCAGCCGACCCTTGCTGAAGCGCAATCCAACCTGATTTTCGAATACCGTGCTGAACATTGATTCACCTAACTGGCTGGAAGAGGAGCAAGAAGCGTAGACGGGAGCCCGAAGCTCGCATGGTCCGCGCCACTCTGCCGTTGCCGGCTGCCCCTCCCCAGCCCCGTTTACCCATTACAAGTGGGGAAGCTCGCTGCGAGCGCGTCTAGGGTGGATGGTTGGCATACGCCGCTGTCCACTGTCACGCAGATGACGAGCCAGCGGATGATACCGCTGCCAGCCGCAAAGGTGGGTCGAAAGTCCCGGCAAGAGTGGCTATGCCTTACGGCCAAAGCTTAGCAGGAGGCTGTAGGAGGTTATCGGCCCGGCTGGCGCCGGATGCCACTCATGCTCTTCGGCCATTGCGGGCGTGACCTCCTTGGGGATGGGTTGTAGGTCTCCGTAAAGCAGCTTCTTCAATCGCTCCTTGCCGCTGACGTTTTCCGGTATGAGGTGCAGTTTCGACGCCAGCTTTTTGGCGCCACGGAGGATCTTTGTCTTCAGCCCGGCTGGCCGGTCCGGAAAGGCGACGAAAACGGACGGCTCGAATCCGTGGCGCCGGTAGAGCTCGGCTAGCTCAGACGCTGAGAAATATCGAACGGTGTGTGCGCCAGGGTTGAACAGCGTCCATTCCCGGTTGACCGTGACGATTATCAACTCGCCGCCGGGACGGAGCACGCGTCGGGCCTCCTCAACGAAGGCATCAGCATCAGGAAGGTAGTAGACGGCCTCGAGGATCGCCACGACATCCAGCGAAGCATCCTCGAAGGGCAATTGGAGGGCATCCATTTGCTGCACGGGGATCCGGTTGCCGTAGTGTGATTGGCCGATCGCGACCAAATCCGGATCGATGTCACCCCCCTGCACGGAACGCGCAACACGCGCAAGGTAACCAAGACCAAATCCCGGTCCGCAGGCGATTTCGAGCACATCCTTTCCCTCGCACCTCGATGCCACAAACCGGTAGCGGTTGTAGAGCATCGCGAGCTGTTCGGCGGTTGCTCCGGTTCCCGGAGTATCCGATACATCGATAAACCGCGGGTTGTCGGCGATCATCTGATGAACATCAACGTACCCGCCTGGGGAGGTGGCAGGCAGCCTCGCAAGCCGGCTCGCCTACAATGGTCTCATGCTTGCCGCAGTTTTCCTGGCGTTTCATGTCGAACCGTATCGTCCCTTGGACATTCATGGCTGGAAGCTGCAGGTCGAGCGAAAGCTCATGGACGGCGACCCAAAACTCTGGCGGGCAGTCGAGGTCGAGCTCCGGACGCAGCTCTACCGCGTCACGCGGGTCGTGGCTGACGCTCCCTTGGCCAAGCTTCGCGAAGTGACGATCTGGATCCATTCGACCAGCCCCGAGACCCGCTGCATGGCTTACCACCCTGGGGCGGCGTGGTTGCGCGACCACCGCATGAACCCGGACATGGAGAAGGACATCGAGATCGGCAACGCCGCTGCCTTCATCTCATGGACCTACCAGCAGCCATGGATCGTGCTCCACGAGCTGGCACACGCCTACCATGACCGGTTCATGTATAAGGGCTTCGACAACGCCGATGTCCTGGCTGTTTACAAGAAGGCGATGGACGCCAAGCTCTACGAAAGCGTCGTCCACTGGGATAGTAAGGACACCAAACATTATGCAACGACGAACCAAATGGAGTACTTCGCCGAAGCAAGCGAGGCTTACTTCGGAGCAAACGACTTTTATCCGTTCGTGCGTGCCGAACTTAAAAGGCACGATCCGGAAGCGGATGCCTTGATGGTGCGCGTATGGGGCGAGACCAAGCGTTAGATCACCACTTGGCGTCCTTCGTCGCTGCGGGCCAGCTATCGGTTCGGAACGGGCTGGCCGGCAAACCTGCCGCATTTTCCAAGTTGCCGATGACCGCCGCTCCCCAGCCATACCGCAACGCTTTGGGGGCCAAAACGCGCTCGTTCCAGGCGACCAATCTGCCGTTCTCGACCTTTGCATTGGCCGCGACGAACTTGCCGTCTTCGCCGGAAATCACGAAGCCCTGAGGACTACTCGCCGAGAAGCGCAGCCCGTCGCCGTAAGCGAACTCGCAAATGATTCGGTTGCCGTCGATTCGGCTTGATTTGATGATCGGACCACTGGGGACATCGCTCTGCTTGTATTCGTTCCGGAGGGCCCACAGCGCCAAGCGCTTGCCGACATTCTGTTTGTCGATAGGGTGGATATCGCGCACGTCGCCGGCGATATCCGTGGTCACCACCATGCCGGTTTTTGGGAGACCCATCGTCACGAGCTGGGCTTCGCGGAGTTCGGCGGCAGGCTCGTCGGGATAACCGCTGAAGGGGGCGATCTGGACAAAGTAGAAGGGCAGTTCTGCGCCGAAAGCCCTTCGCCAGTCGCGGATCATGCCGGCGAAGGATTGCCGATATTGGTAGGCCCGACCGACGTTTGCCTCGCCCTGGTACCACAGGAATCCGCGGATACCGTAGGGGACGATCGGTGCGATCATGCCGTTGTAAAGCACGGACCAGCGACTTGCCTGGGGTGCCGGCGGTCGTGGATTGTCCTTGAGATCCAGCGCGACCTTCCAGCGCCAGTTGGAGGGAAGATTGACCGTGCCCGCGGTGGACACCGAGATCTTCGAGCCATCGACCAGGCCACCCTCGCCTTGATCGTCCTGAACCCGGATTGCGAGTAGGTTGTGACCTTTCTTGAGGACGCCCTTTGGTACATCGTAGCTTCGGTTGATGCTCCATTCGTACTGGCCACCAATTCGCTTGCCATTGATGTAGGTCTCGTCCGCGTCATCCACGCGACCGAGGTTCAGGGTGCCGCCTCGATCAGGGTCGTCGATGTTGAAGTCGGCGCGATACCAGACGTAGCCGTCGAGACCCATGAGCTCGCCTGCACCCCAGGCTGCGGGGGGACAGAAAGTTTGCTCCAGCTTGAATCGTCGAGGTCCGGGCTGGCCCAAGAGTCGGTAAGTTTGACTTTTTCAGCCAAGTCGGCCTGGCGGCGAGCCATCGCCTCATCGTATTGCCTGAGAAGTCCGCGATAGCTTTCGAGCTTGGATCCCATATCGGGAATGGCGCGTATTCCGCCCTCCGACATCCAGTACTCGACCGGAGTGCCTCCCCAGCTTGAATGGATCATGCCGACCGGCACCTTGAGTCGCTGGTGAATCTCCCGTGCGAAAAAGTAGCCTGCCGCCGAGAAGGATCCGACGGTCGACGGGGAGCAAACCTGCCATGTGCCGTTGCAGCTGGCTTGCGGAGTCAGCGTCATCGCCTTCTCGACATTGAGCATCCGGATTTGCGGATAGTTGGCCGAGGCGATCTCCTGCTCCTGGTTGGGGAGGGGTGGCGGATAGCCCTTTTGAACGGTCATCTCCATGTTCGATTGTCCGCTGCAAAGCCAGACCTCTCCCACGAGCACATCGGAAAGCGTTACCTTACCGTCGCCCGATACGGTTACGGTGAAGGGACCACCAGCGGCGGGCGTTCTGAGCCTTGCCATCCACCTGCCCGCACGGTTTACCACCGCCTCAGCACTTCCGCCCCAACTCGCCTCAACCTTGACTTTTGCGTCGGGAGTGCCCGTACCCCAGATTGCCGGATTGGAATGCTGTTGCAGCACCATGTGGTCTTGGAAGGGCGACCCGAGCTGCAGAGCAGGAGGGACGATGACAACGGCGAGTAGAGACGCCAGCATGGTGCCTAGCATATCTTGGCAAGACCCTATCCTGGGCGTACACTCAACTAAGATGAATCTCAACGCTTACGTTGCAGGCTTGCGACGGGCCATGCTCGATGAACTCCTTTCTGGTAGCGAGCCGTCCCAGGGACGCTTCGACCCCGAGGTCTTGAAGCAAGGGCGCGTAAAGGGTTCGCCGCAGCTTGGCACCGTACGGTACACGCCGGAGACCATCACCCTTGAGTTCATCTTCAGCGACCCAATGACGTCGGCAACGGTCTTTGTCGTTGAACTTGATGCTCCCCAGCGAATCGTTTGGCTTGCCGTCCCCGAGTGGGTCGTCGAGACGATTTGGCAGGGCGATATCGATGGCTCCTACCACTTCGAGGATGAGGCGATGCAGCTGCTTGCGGATTTTGCTGCCGGACTTTCACCCGAAGCCAATCGCGAATCGTTCGGTGTCCGAAAGGTCATCCGACGGGAGTAGGGCCGGGGTACCTTTCCACCGAATGACCACGCTGCTTTCGACCTGGAATGAGCCAGGCGAAGTCTCGATAAGGGCGGGATGGGAAGCCCGCTCTCAAGGCGCCGATCTGGCGACAGCTCTTGAAAGGGGCCTGACAGCCGCAGAACTGGATCCGCGACTTGTTGCGATCGGACTCGGCTCGATTCCCAACGCCGACGGCGAGCTTGAGCTTGACGCCTCGATGATGGATGGCCGCACCCTGGAGGCGGGAGCCGTATGTGCCGTCCGGGGGATCGTTCCCGTCATCTCTCTCGCTCGGGCCGTGATGGAAAAGACGCCCCATGTGATGATCGCCGGCGAGCAGGCCAGGCGTTTTGCGATCGAGCTTGGCATGAAGCCGACCAACTTGATGACTGCCGATTCCTGTCGCCGGTACCAGGAATGGTTGACCAGACCGGAGGTCGAGGATGAATACATTCACGCCACTGACAAGCCGGCCGACACGGTCACGATGCTTGGCATGGAGAAGGGGCCGCACTTCGTCGCTGCCTCCTCGACCAGCGGCCTCAGCTTTAAGAAGGGTGGCCGAGTCGGTGATTCGCCGATCATCGGCGCGGGCATTTATGCCGATGACGAAGCCGGTGCGGCCGGTGCGACGGGCCTGGGAGAAGAGCTTTGGAAGGGAGTGGCCAGCTATCGAGCGGTGGCGCTGATGGGAGAGGGGAAGTGTCCGCAAGAGGCCTGCGAGACCGTGATCCGGCATTTGATTCGGCGGCAGCCGAAGAGTACGTCGATGGCCTGCGTTGTCTTGGCGGTAGGTCGGGATGGCTCATTCGGCGCTGCCCTGACAACGGGAACGTTCGATCTCTGGGTGTGCCGGGACGGTGAGATCTCAAAGCACACGTACCACGGCATGGCGGATTAAGCGATGGCCCGATTGATCGGAACGGCCGGCCATGTCGATCACGGGAAGACCTCCCTGATCCAAGCCCTAACGGGGATCGACGCCGACCGACTTCCCGAAGAGAAGCGGCGCGGCATGACGATCGACGTCGGGTTTGCTTACATCGACCTGCCGGATGTGGGGCGCGTTTCGATCGTCGACGTGCCTGGGCACGAGAAGTTCGTCACCAATATGCTCGTCGGCGCCTTGGGAATCGACGTCGCCCTGCTATGTGTTGCCGCGGACGAAGGCGTCAAGCCCCAAACGAGGGAGCACCTCGCCATCCTCGAGTTGTTGCCGGTCGACCGGATGGTGGTCGCCCTCACCCGGGCCGATCTCGCGGATGCCGACACGCGCGAACTGGCCGCACTCGATGTGAGCGATTTGCTGTCCAAGACACGATTCGCCGGGGCGCCTTCGGTGCTGGTCTCTGTGCGGACGGGTGAAGGCGTCGAGCAGCTGAGGTCGCTGCTCGCAGGAATGCTCGCCGATGCCGCCACGGTGGAGGCAGCGCCCTGGTATCTCCCAATCGACCGAGTCTTCTCCGTCAAAGGGCACGGGCTCGTCGTGACCGGAACCCTTGCTCAAGGCAGGGTGAACGAGGGTGATCCGGCCGAGATCATGCCTGGAAAGCTCGCCTGTCGCGTGCGGGGAATCCAGTGGCACGATCAGGATCAGATCTCGAGTGAGAAGGGTCGCCGCACCGCTCTCAACGTCAGCGGGGTCAAGGTCGAGGACCTACACCGTGGAATGGCGATTGGACAGCCGGGAACGCTCATCGAGACCGACTGCCTCGACGCGCGAATTCGATGGATTGAAGCACCCAAGCACGGCCTTCGTATACGGCTGTCGATCGGTTCCGCCGAAGCCATTGGACGCGTGTTCTTAAGCGACGCCCAGCCGGACGTCGCCCAGCTGCGGCTTGAATCGAAGGTTGCCGCCGTTAAAGAGCAGCCGTTGATCGTGCGCCGGTACAGTCCACCCGATGTCCTGGGTGGAGGAGTAGTGCTGGTTCCCCAGGCAGTGAGGCGGAGGAAGTCCGACCGAGTTCAACTTCTGGAAGGCGCCAACGAACAGGAGGGCGTTCTGGAAATCGTGACCGCCAATCCTCAGGGTGTGGCAACCGATGAGGTCGCAAGGAGGATGGGGCGGACGCTGCAGCAGCTGGGATCCGCCTTCGAAGAGCTAAAGGCATCGGGCAAGCTGCTTGGGTTCGCCGGCTTGTGGTTGACCCCGGAGGGTTTGGCCGCTTCGCTCGCAAAGCTCGAGTCGGCCCTCGAAGATCTGCACCTGGCCGAACCCAACAAGGCCATGCAACCGCGCGAACGAGCCATTCAGAAGGCCGGATTGTCCTGGGCCGGCAAGCCGCTGGACCGGATAATGGCCCACCTTGCCGAGCCCCAGAACATCCGAATCCAGGGGACCTTTATCGCGCTGCCTGGCTTCAGGGTTCAGCTGAAGGACCGCCAGAGGGCGCTCCTGGATCGGGTGGTCGCTGAACTTGCCCGGGCAGGCATCAATGTACCCTTGCCGAAGGACCTTGCTGCAGCCTTGAATGTCCCGTTTCAGGCTATCGACGAAATCCTGGCGCTCGGCGTGCAAGCCGGTGAGGTCGTCCGTGTCGACGAGTCGATCTGGTACCCCTGTTCCACGCTTTCCAGCCTCAAGCAAGACATCGCCGAGCTTGCCGGAGGAAAGCCCTTTGCCGCTTCGGACCTCCGGGACAAGCTGGCGACGACACGGAAGTACGTGATTCCGCTGCTCGAGTATTTCGATGCGACCGGATTTACGATGCGTCAGGGCGACCTGCGCGTCATCAAGTAGCCTGTTTGGCGGCGGTTTCAGCCGAAGGCGTCTGGACCGTTTCGTCCCGGCGAACGCGCGCCTTCAGCCGATCCCACCAAGCAGCGACTTCGTCACCGTCATAGAACGCGATGTAAAGGCTGCACATCAAGAACGCGAACAGGGGAATATTCATCCGGTACTCGATTCCTCCGTGAAGCAGGATTCCTCCGAGGAGGACCCACTTCCGGAACGGCTTGTAGAACACCAGAGTTGCCAAGGACAGCTCGACGAGCAACGTCCCATAAGTGGTGATGGCGATGAAGGGCTGCCGGTCCACAAAATCAGGAACGGGGAAGCGATCGAATTCGCGGAGATTGGCAGGAAACCAGGTTGCAATGCCTTCCTTCCACCAATTGCCAAACCACTTGTGCCAGACGGTCGTGAAATAGATGATCGCCACTTGAATCTGGACAAGGCGCTGCGGCCAAAGGGATACGGCTCGAACCGCCAGCCCCGGTTGTTTTCGAAGGGCCAAGAGGCGATCCAGCGACACGGCGGCGCCGCTCGGTGCGAGGGCGACGTAGAGGCAGGCGCATCGCATGACCGTATCGCCGCCATGCAAGATCAAGGGGTTTCGGTGGTGCAGCGTTGTGAGCAGAATGTAAAGGAGCACCGACGAAACCCGTGTCCAAAGGCCCAGTGCGGTCAGCAGCGCCGCCAGCATGGTCGCGACGTAGAAGGCGGCAGTGATCCTGACATCGGTCACGCCGTCGAGCAGGTTGAGTCGGACGAGGTCTCCACTCCAGCGTTCCGCCGCCCGGATAGGCACGTAGCCCTTCTCGGTGTACCAGGACTCGAAATAGACGCCGATCATCGCGAGGTTGATGAACAAGAGGCTGCCGACGATGATTCGAAACACGCCCATCGTTACGGGAGAGCCCCAGCCAAAGAACCACCTATCCAGCTCAACCACCCACTGCCACTTGCGGCGCATGCGGTAGCAGAGATACATGAAGCTGCCGAGGACAGCCAGAGTTATGGCAAGGGCGACGTTAGGATGCATCCTGCCTCAGCTTTTTGAGATCGACGAGGTATTCGAAGTACATCGCGGACTGATAGTCGTCATCCTGCTTTTCGTATGGCGGCTTGATGAATCGCCAGTGTCGGCTGAGCCGAACACGGACAGGCGGATTGTTGGGATCGTCGTAGTTGAGCAGGGCAATACGCTGGGCAAAGTGCGGCCATAGGAAGCTATTGGTGTCTTGGTAAGCCCGTTCGTAGTACTTTCGAAACCTCTCCTGAAGGTACTTCTCCGGGATTGAGAGCAGCTTCATGCGGGGGTACTGATAATGGCGCACCTGCCCGTTTTGGTAGATCACGTCCGCATCGCACCACATGTCGAGATTGCTCGGGTTGGGGGAGAACATGTCCCAGTACTGCCAAAAGCCGGTTGGGATCAAGTAGTTCTGGATCACCGATCCTTTCAACCTGTCATTGAAAAGGAGGATATAGTCGGAGCCGCGCGGCTCCTTCGGGGGTCGGGGAAGCGTCCAGACGAACACGGCGAAGACGTGCAAGAAGACAATGACTCGAACCCAATTCGACACCCCGTCGCGAGGCACCGCCCTAGCCATATTGCGCTAGTATGGCCGATGCCCTAATACATCAGCGCGGGCTCGGTTCGCTCGACATACGTGTGATGGGGAGCCAGAATGTGGATTGGGCCGGTGCATGCGTTCCAGATCACACGGTCGCTGCCCATGTAGGCGAAATAGACCAGAGCTCCGTCACGGCTGCGTCCCCAGTGGGGCAATCCGAGAGCGGTGTAGAGGGCCACGTACTGTCCGGTGTTGATCCACTCGTCTTCGGAAAAGACGTGGGCTGCTCCGTCGAAGCAGCCCCTGACCACCCCACAGTCGCTCATGACGACATGGCCCCGGAGGCGGGCCCGCATGTTGCCCTGGTTCTGCAGCAACAGGAACTCGCTCCGAACGTCTTCGCTTCGTTGCACCCCTACAATTCGAATCATGAAGCCTTACCCGCGACCCTGGATATAGGTGTAGACGAAGATCGTTAGGAAGACGATGCTATTTTTCCAGGTTATCCGAGCCTTTTCCGCAAGTTTGCCACGACCTGGTCGAGGGCTTGCGACAAGGATGACCTCTCCGTCTTGCTCATACCCTTGAGCGCCGACTCCTCGGTTTCGGAAACGAGGTCGCGAATTGCGGTGAGGAGCTTTTCGGCCTTATTCGTGGTCATAAGCGATTTAACTCGCCGATCGGTATCGGAACCGGTCTGCTTGAGCCACCCTCTTTCAACGTGGGTCCGTACCGCTTCGCTCAGAGTGGCCGGCGTGATGCCGAGCTTCTGAGCGACTGCCGCCTGCGACAGCTTTCCGCCCCCCTGTGAGACCGCCATCAGAAGCTGAAAACTCGTCCAGCTGATCTTCATTTTCTTCAGACCTGGCTCCAAGAGCGCGGCCTGTAGCTCATAGATTGTTGCGACCTTTGTCGAGATATCTGCGCCTGCCATAGGATTAGGTTACCGAATTGATCGGAATTGTGGGTAGGTAGTGTATGGTTTTAGAGATGATTCTGTCGATAGCCGCCTTTGGTGCCCAACAATTCTGGTCCTTGGGTTTCGGGGCACCACCACGAATTCCAATGGTTGCCGACCTCGATGGGGATCGCCGTGCGGATCTGGTTTGTGTATATCCAGAAGGCAAAGCAATTGTCGATGTGGCCCTTAACGTCGGTGGCCTGAAGTGCGGTCGGCCGTACCAAGCGGTCAACCCATGGGCCGAGCAGTGTCTTGCCGCTGCCACGGGGTCGTTCGATGACCGCCCCGGGGAAGACCTCATCGGATTGTTCGCGGATGGAAAGCTGCGGCTTCTCGCTGGGTTCAAAGACGGCAAGTTCCAAGTCTCCAAGGACGTTCTCCAGGTGCCTCGGATTCCCAAGCATCCGGGCCTGTCTTCTGGCGGCTCCCGGCCATGGCTCTTTGGCAGCGATGGCATGGCATTCGAACTCGACATCGCCGCCGGCACGTGCACGCCTCGCCGGATTCCAAAAGACGTCGTATGGATGCAGGGAGACGGCCTGCGGTGGACGATGCTCCGCAACGGATCGATCGGGAGACTGGATGGCGAAAAGTGGATACCGACAGATCACCAAATGCGGCTGCGAGCGTCGAGGCCCGCAGCGGATGGTGGCTCGTTGGTTCTGGATGAGTCCATGCCCACCTTTGCAGATGCCGCGACGATACGTTTCCTGGCCGACGCCGATGCGGATGGCGATCTGGACCTCTGGACCTATCGTTTGGGTTCCGAAGCGCATACCGCAAACGTCGTGACGCTGCAGCGCTCGAAATCCGTCGACGACACTGACTGGGACCACGATGGTCTGACGCAGGACCAGGAAACCGCGTTGAAGTCCGATCCGCTCTGTGCCGATACCGACGGCGATGGGCTCATCGATGGCTGGGAGGCCGGCGAGTTTCGGGGACTGAAGCTGCGCGAGCTAGGCTGTCATCCGGCCCGAGTCGATGTGATTTGCCTCCTGTCGCGGTTCGAGGGCTTGGATGACGCCGTTGCCAAGTCCGAGATCGAGAAGTGCAAGGCCTATTACGCTAAGTTGCCGCACAAGAATCCCGATGGCACGAGCGGCTTCGGTCTGCGCGTGATTTGGCTCGACGAAATCAAGAAAGCAGACCAGTCGAAGCCGTGGTGGGAGCTTCGCGATGCGTTGATTCCAGGGAAATGGAGGGGCATGGTCCACTGGATGCAACTGACTCCCTGGGGTGGGGGCCAAGCCGACCAACTGGGGGATGGTGGAGGTTGCGGTGGCGGTACCGACATCCTGTACGCCACGTTTCTCCACGAGTTTGGCCACCAGATTGGGATGGACCACTCCGGCTTCTGGAATGCCGAACACAATCCAATCTATCCGAGCTTGATGAACTACGCCTACTCCTATGGGCTCAACAACAGCATCAAGAACATCGGTTACAGCACCGGCGCCCTGCGCAATCTCGTCCTGAACGAGCGGCAGCTCGACGAAGTGATTCCTCTGCCTTTCGAGTCGGTCAAGTTCTTGGCGGCGGGGCCATATGGCTACCGAATGAAGCAGGAGGGAGATCGCACCCTTATCGATTGGAACTGGAACGGCGTCTATGGGGAGCGACGAGTTCGGGCCGATATCAACTATGGGTACTCGACCAACGCCGGCGTGCGAGACGAGGTGGATTTGTCGCAGTGCGGACCGACGGTCTTCACCCATAACGGGCACGGCTTCATCCTCTACGGCAAGCGCCCCATCGCCGCAAAGGGAGGCGAAGACGCCAGCTTTGCTCCCGATCGACCGGGCAAGGTCGTGCTGAAGAAGCTATTGGAGCCGAAAAAGTGGACCGCGCCACTCGAACTTCCCGGTCCACAGGCGATCGGCGACCCTTATGGCATCTCTCATGCGGGCCGGATCTGGGTCTTCGTCCCAACCGCACAAGGACTGCTCTCCGTAACCCTCTCCGATGAAACGGCCGGCCTCAAGGTGCTCAAACAGGAGTTTGTGCCCGACTCCCAGGATCGCATTCCAACCGGTGACGTGTACAAGGGCAGGCTTTATCTGCTGCTTTGGAACCCGAAGAATGGGCACTTTGGGTACCGACCGATCGACGCCCGCGGATCCATCGGCGCTTACCAGGACTTCGGCTTCACGTCCACCAATCCAGGTGGCCTGACCGTCGATACGAAGCGAGACCGGGTGGTGATCGCCTTGGGTCGTAACCAGGACGCGAATCGGCCGAATCGGTGGCAGATCAGGCGCTTTCGGCTCGACGGTGGCTATCTCGTTCAGGAATCCATGGCCTGGATCGAAGGCGAGGGCGGCGGATGCAGGGGCCCCGGCCGGCTGACCGTCCTTTTCGATGGGAGCGCCGATGCCGGTCCGGAAGGGAGGCTTATGGTCTTTGGGCGGGGGGACCCCACCGGACCCCATTCCTGCGGTTACGTGGCCACCCAGATTGCGGACAAGACCATCCGCGACGGCTGGATGGTGAAGCGGTATTACGACGAATGGTCGCAATCCCGATCGGCGCCCTCGGCCTGCTGGTGGAACGGCGAGATCTTGTATGTCTATCGCTGGGTCGATGGGAACCCTTCCCGCGACGGCATCCTCCATGTCGGCTATCGGGGAAGCGGGATCCAGCCCGATCCCATGGGCGATCACGACGATGTCGCGTTCTTCGCCAATTTCGGCATCCGCAGTTCGATCCTGTACTTGAACCCAGAATAAGGTGGATCAGAGACCGCTGCGGGCGAGCTCGATCGCACGGAGGGATCCCATCGCCTTGTTCTCAGTCTCGGTGAACTCGTTTGCGGGTACCGAATCGTAGACGATCCCCGCGCCGGACTGGACATAGGCGGTGCCGCCCTTCAGCAGGATGGTGCGGATGGTGATGGCGAGGTCCAGATTGCCGTCCGCGCTGAAATAGCCGACTGAACCCGCATAGGGACCGCGACGGGTTGGCTCAAGCTCGTCGATGATCTGCATCGCGCGGACCTTCGGGGCGCCGCTGACGGTTCCTGCCGGAAAGGTCGCCCGTACGAGATCCATCCCATCCAGCCCCGACTTAAGACGGCCTCTTACGTCGCTGACGATGTGCATGACATGGCTGTAACGCTCGATCGTCATCAGCTCATTGACGGTGACAGTGCCGTATTCGCAGACGCGCCCCAGGTCGTTGCGACCCAGATCGACGAGCATGATGTGCTCGGCGCGCTCCTTCTGATCGTCGAGGAGGTCCTCGGCAAGCCGTCGATCTTCTTCATCGGTCATGCCACGCGCACGAGTGCCGGCGATGGGCCGCACCCTTGCTTCGCGGTCTTGGAGGCTCACCAGGATCTCCGGCGAGGCGCCGATCAGATCGAAGTCGCCGAATCTGAGCAGGTACATGTAAGGCGAAGGGTTTAACGAGCGGAGGGCTCGGTAGAGCGTAACCGGGTGGCAGTCGGTTGGTGTTGAGAACCGCTGGCTGTAGACCATCTGGATGCCATCCCCCGCTGTGATGTAATCGATGATGCGGCGGACGTCGGCCTCAAACTTGTCGCGCGTCATGTTCGACGTCACCAGCTGTGTCTGCTCGCTTCGCGATGGCATATGGGGGAGTGGGTTCTGAATCCGGGTCGTGAGCCTCTCGATCTCCCGACACCCCCTCTCGTAACCTTCGGCAGTGGGTTGACAGAGAGCGATCAGCAGGATCGAATTGCGAGCATGGTCGAAGACCACCACCGAGTCGCAGATCATCATCGCAAGATCATCGGTTCCGAGGTCATCGGATGGAGCGTGGGGCAAGCACTCAAAAAAGCGAACAAGGTCATACCCGAGCATGCCGACGGCGCCTCCGGTGAATCTGGGAAGCCCTTGCGTGGGAACCTCGCGCAAGCCTTCCAATTCCTCGCGGAGGAGGTCGAGGGGGTCCCTGGTTGGTGGCAGTGTCGACGATGCCTCACCTTGGCGGTCGATCACGCGAACCTCGCGGTCTCGGGTCCGAAGGAGTTTGCGGGGCCTTACACCCAGCATCGAATAGCGAGCAAGCTGCTCGCCGCCGGTTACCGACTCCAAAAGGAAGCTGTACGGCTCGTCGTGGGCGACCTTCCAATAAGCGCTGAGTGGAGTTTCGAGATCGGCAAGAACCTTATGGACGAGGGGAATCAGGAGATCACCTTGGGCCCGTGCCAAAAACTCCTCCAGCGAAAGCATCTCTGGAATTCTATCCGCGGTTAGCGCATCATCATTGTCGATGTCGATTGCCGATCGGATTGCCAGGATCGAAGACCGGATTGATGCGGCGTGCCGCTCGGTGGGACGCGAACGGTCCGAAATCACGTTGGTCGCGGTGTCGAAAACCCACACGCTAGCGAGCATCATTCAGGCTTATGTTTGTGGACTTAGACATTTCGGAGAGAGCCGGTGGCAGGAAGCGGAAGAAAAGCTGGAATCCGCTCCGGAAGACATCATCTGGCACTTTATCGGGCCGCTGCAATCCAATAAAGTAAAAAAAGTTGCCCAGAAGTTTAAGTTTATTCACGCAATCGAAAGTGCCAACCAAGTGCGGGAACTTTCAAAAATTGACCGAATAGTTAACGTTTTCATCGAAGTCAACATCGCTGCTGAGCCTCAAAAGTCTGGGGTTTTAGCGGAAGGCCTTGACGAAATCGTAGAAATGGTCTTACAATGTAGGCAGGCAAATCTTCGGGGCCTGATGACAATCGGTCCAGCTGAAGCCGACACGGAGCAAATGCGAAAGTATTTTCGTGAGCTCAAGGACTTGTCGGCCAGGCTACCGGGCGATCGCTGGCTCAGTATGGGGATGAGCGGAGACTTCGACGTGGCGATCCAGGAAGGAGCCACCCACGTTCGAGTCGGCTCATCCATCTTCGGAGATCGACCTTAAAAATCTAAGGATGGACGACAAATCATGGACGATCTGCAAACCCTCGAACGGCCGGGGCTGTTTACTCGCTTAGCCGGATTCTGGAACCGCAACCAAGACATTGAAGAAGACTGGGACGAGCCCATGGCCGGTTCACCGGTCGCCAGGTCTTCGACCTACCGCTATCAGGTGACGATCCGACGTCAGATCGTGTCGTTCCAAGATGCCGTCGCCGCTGCTGACGGCTTGAAGCGCGGAGAGCAGCAAATTTTGAATCTCACGATGGCGGATATGAGCCTTCGCGAGAAGATCAAGGACTTCATGTGCGGCGTCAACTACGCCCAAGAAGGCTCGTGGGAGGAGATTGGCGACAATATCTTCCTGCTCGCTCCTGCCTTTGCCATGGTCGACGTCGCTCCGGCGTCACCCCGCATGGCAGCGGCTCGAAACTAAGCACCAAGACTTCCTTTCTGCGGCGCAAACCTGGCCCCCTCCTCCCTGGGGGCCTTTTCGGTGACGGGCGCCCTTTTGGCATAGCTGTTTGCGACCCGTTGCAACAGATTTCCATCTTCCTTGCTCCTACAGCATTGACCAAGGGAAGCCTATCGCTTCCTATCGAGTAAGGAACAACATGAAATATCCACTAATCTTTGTCGCTACCGCCTTATCGGCGGCCTCTTACGCCCAGTCCGGGTGGTGGACCGATCATACAGAGCTAACCGAAGTTATGCTCGAAGCTCAAGCCCATTCCGCCACTCGCTTAGCGCTTATGGCAGGTACGGACGCACTTGAGACGTTCGATATCCAGACCTATCTGGATACCGACAACCGCTTCTTTGTCATAGAATCGGTCGGAGGCTCCTCTTACCTCGATCGTAGCCTTCAAATGCAGCTGATTGGGAGCTACGATGCCGATACCGACCGATATAACTGGGCAACGAATACGATTTGGGGGGAGGATAGCTACAACGGCACCGGCTGGCTAAAGTTCGACCGATTTCGAGGCGACGATGTCAAAAGTTCATCCGAAGAAAAGATTGGGGATGAGTCGGGAACGGTAAGCAGCAAGGAATACAAAGAACGGAAGGACAAAAACGGCAATGCGACCGGCTTTGTCGATAGTAAAGGTACGTTTCACTATAAGAAGAAGTATTACGACTACGACACCAAAACGTATAAGTACCGCGATACCTTTGAACAGGTGAACGACGATTACGAAGCCGGAAATGGTTGTGGAAAATGGAAGTTCGGAAAGTCTGCAGGGACGTTCGGGGTGTCGCTTAATATCACAAATCCTTCATGGAACGGCCCGGGGTACGGGTCTGTAGAAATCGGCGAGACCGTGGTGCCGGAACCGGCCACCCTTTGTGCCCTTGGAATTGGAGCTGCTGCCCTGTTACGAAAGCGACGAAAGTAAGCTATCGTCTGCTGAGAGCCCCCGGCCAACTGGCGGGGGCTTCAATGCTTCCGTACGTTAACCCTGTTGAAGATAGATCCAGATCTTGTCGGCGATCTCGTCGAGCAAGGTCAGATCAACATCACCGTCGCCGTCGAGATCGTGAAGCGTCGTGCAGCTACCGGCTTGCTCCGCCGGCAGCGTGAGCTTGTTCGCAAACGTGCCGTTACCTTGGTTCCTCCAGAGCGAGAAGTTGGAGGCGCCGTAGTTCGCGACGGCAAGGTCGAGCCAACCGTCGCCATTGTAATCGCCGAAATCGACGGCAATGGGAAAGACCCCGGTGGAGTAGCTCGTGCCAGCGCCAAGCTTGCCGGCCTTGTCGTTCATCGCCACGCCAACGGCAGAACCATTCGATAGGGCCGCCGCCGCATCGACATACCCGTCCCCATTGGCATCCCCCCAGGCAATCATCCAGGGGCGCGATCCGATCTGGCTTAGTGTCGGGGCGGAAAACCCTCCGTTACCGTTGCCGAGCAGGACGGCGAGCTGGTTGCTCGAATAGCCACCCACGACGAGGTCGAAGATCCCGTCGTTGTTCATGTCGCAGGCGCCGACGGCGGTTTCACCGCTCATTCCGCCGTCGATCACGGTCGAGGCCCCGAAGGTTCCGTCGCCGTTATTCAGCCGCATCGTGAGGTTGCTGCTGCCACGGTTCGCGGTCACGATGTCCATATCGCCGTCGCATTCCACATCGAGCAAAGCGAGGCCGCGCGGCTGGGTGCCCATCGGATATCGGACTTGTGGCTGGAACGTGCCGTTGCCATTGCCAAAGAAGACGGAGACGTCGTTGTCGAGAATATTGGCGACGACCATATCGAGTTTGCCGTCGAAGTTCAGATCCGCTGGCTCGTTCGGGCTGCAATTCCGCCCCGCGGGATAGAACTGGGCGGTCGTGAAGTTCGCGGCCCCGTCATTCAGGAATACACAGGCGTTCTGAGTCGACTCGTTCGTCACGAAGAGGTCGCAATCGCCGTCGCCGTCTTGGTCTCCACCATAGGCGCCGTATGGCGTCACGCCGGGAATGAGCGTCGCGTGCTTGGTGAACTGAACGCTACTGGCCCGCGAGGCGACCCAGAAGCAGGAGGTAAAGCCCTTGGCCAGGTACGTCCCCTTTTGGGACCGCAGGCCCTTGGCAACGCTCACGAACACGACTTCGGCCGGGCTGAGCGGCCGATTGGGTTGAAAATGGAGCGTTCTGCCCCCATTGTGCCATTGCGTCTGCCCGGTGATCATAGCGCTCCACTTGCCAAAGATCGACAAGGTGTGCGCGTTGATGGAGTTGGAGTCCACGGGCTGGTTGAACGTGATCTCGATGGCAGCATTGCGGGGAACATTGAGACGGTTCTGGGTCGGACTCACGGATACGACGCGGAAAGGGACGGGCTGAACCTGCTGGGGGAGGACAAAAACGCTGACAAGTGCGGCAACCAACGGCATGGACTAAGTATATGACACCCTATTGGCACGGCAGGGCAAACGAGATGAGCGGTGAACAAGTCGAGGCACAGGGCGGGAGCCAGAGCCATTTCAAGTTAACACGCCTCTCGCCCATGATCCTGATCTTGGAGTAAGGAAACGACTGGTAAGGTGCTGCGGAGCGGGGTACTTCCGATGGTCCGAATAGCAGTGCCTAGCGCCACCTCCTACGTTCTCAGGGTGTCGTTGAACGGCGCCGGGTCGGTCTACGAGAACGAGGTGCGGCGGGAGAATTATGTACAAATCCAGCAATAAGAAAGGTAAAGCACCCCGACCGTTAACCCGACTCTTAATCTTGGGGAGATTCGAACTGCCATGACGGTCAAAGAGATTCTCGCTAAATGCCGAACCAACGAGAGGCGCGCACAGGAACTCCGGCAACGGCTGCCAACCTCGCTCAGCCGAACTCATTCACAGCGCGACCGGCACATGCTTGTTTGGCTTCCTTCCAAGTTGGATATGTGCATCGAAGCCTGCCGGGAACTTCTGCGAGCGTACGAGCGCAAGGTCGATCTCGGGCATGCGTCCCTCAGTGACGTGGTTTACGCGACCTCTGAACTTGCCAGCATCGAAATCGAGTGGGATACCATCGAGACTTGGCTGAAGGGACTCGACCAAGCCGCTTGACAGAGACAGAACCGTACGACCGTCTGAACCTGGCCGGGCAAGTACGCCGTTTGAGATCGGCGGCAATCAAACTTCTAGCCGAAGATGGATTCCGCGTGAAATCCTGTCGAGTCATTCGGCACCAGCACAATACGACGTTTCGCGTAGAGAGCTATAGCGCAGACCGCCTCTTCCTTCGCGTTTCGCGCCAGGTCGATCGCACTCCTCAAGCTATCCGTTCGGAGATGGAGTGGCTTGCGCTGCTTGCAGATGAAGGTTTCCCGGTCGCCGAGCCACTGGTTTGGAGCGACGGTGAACCCCTGCGCCCCTTCGAGCATCCATCCTGCGGCGAACCCCGAATTGTCACGAAGTTTGCTTGGAGGGAGGGCAAGCGCGTTCGCCGCCCCTCTGCGGATCAGTGGAGACGAATCGGAGGCGTCCTCGCCCAGCTCCATAACCACGCCGAGGCCAGACCGTTCCTTGGCGAAGGCCGATGGACAACCGACGCCATGGTGGGCAACCATGACGATCCTGAAGCCGCCGCCCGAGAGGTTGTGGATGCGCTCGGCGCCGAAGCCTGGACCGTGCTCGCAAGGGTTCGTGATGCCTATATGGCGTTACGGCCGGATCTGGGGAAGCCGATTCTCATCCACGCCGACCTTCACCAAGGCAATGTTCTCTTCCAAGGCGATTCGATGACCGTGGTCGACTTCGATGACTGTGGGCGGGCTCCGATACCGTTCGACTTCTCGATCCCCATCGATGGAATGAGGGAAGTCGGAATGCCCGAGATGCGGGCGCCGTTTCTTGAGGGCTATCGGACCATTCGCGACCTTCCGCCAAATCTGGAAGAGCGTTTGCCGACACTACTCCGGCATCGGCTTGGGCAGGTGATCGTATGGATTATCGGTGAGCGACGCAATCCCGGCTTTGTCTCTTGGTGGGAGGCTTGGTGTCGCGAGCGGTTGTCGGCTCTCGCTGCGGAGACATCCTGAGAATAGAGTCTCTGCTCAGCGCCGGGTGAGAGTGCGTCAAGGATATCGAGATCGTCCAGTAGACCGTCAGGAGCGAACTAAGAGCGGCCACCTTTCGAGGATAACTCTCCGCCCCGGTATAGAATCTCGCCGTGGACGCCGCGACATTCGACCGCGTACTCCGTGAACACAAGGATTCGGTCTATCGGCAAATGGTACGAGTTTGTCAGCACCGCGAGGACGCAGAAGATGCCCTTGCTCAAGCTATCCTGCTGGCGTTTCGCGCTGCCGACCAACTTGAATCCGAGGCGGCTTTTCGCTCATGGATCGGGACGATCGGCAAGCGCGTCTGTACGCGGATGCGGAGCCACCCGGGCATTCTACAGGCGTTGGAGTTTGCAGACGATCGTGGCATGGTCAGCGACGTGTCCGATGAAATGGACCTGGCCGTGCTGAAGGGATGCGTCATTCAGGCGTACGAAGAGTTGCCACCGATCTACCGGGACGTGTATCGGCTTGCCGAATTGGAGGAACACTCCGTTCGGGAAACTGCCGAACGACTGGACCTCACTGAAGCGGCTACGAAGTCACGGCTCCTTAGAGCAAGGGAACTGATGCGGAATCGTCTTGACGGCTCGATATGTGGCTCCTGAATCGATCCGGAGACCCGAGCCCTCCTAAGACTTAGATGGCTTGGGCTGCGGTCGCCGTAATGGGCGTCGTTTTGGGATTGCTTGGTGGCGGCGGAGGCATTTTGACCGTTCCGATTCTGGTCGGTCTGTTTGGAATGACGCCGATCCAGGCTACCGGCATGTCGCTGGCAGTGGTTGGGATGGTGTCGCTGGCGGGAGCAGCGCAGGGCGTTGTTCGGGGCGAGGCCGATCTTCGCGCTGCGTTGGCCCTGGCCGTTCCCGCCATGGCCGGCGCCTTTGTGGCTCGTGCAGTATTGGTTCCGCTGATTCCAGAACAGGTAGGTCGCTTCAAAGGCGAGGATCTGCTGCTTCCCGTCTTTGCAGTGATCCTGGTTGTCGTCGGGATCAGGATGCTGACCGATGTCAGGGAGGCACGCCCGGCCCGCAAAGGTGCCCTCTACATCGGCTTGGTCGGCTTCTCGATCGGACTCCTAAGCGGCTGCCTCGGCGCGGGTGGTGGCTTCCTCATCGTTCCTGCCCTGACCTTGGCCGTCGGTCTTGACATCAGGCGGGCCATCCCGACCTCGCTTGTCGTGATCGCCTTGCAGTCCCTTGCCGGATTTGCCGCCGAGCTGCAGCGGGAGTTGGACTGGATGCTCCTCGCGCTGATCATCGCGGTCGCGATGCTGGGCATGGTCGTGGGCGTGCTACTCCGCCAAAGGGTCGACCAGGCAAGATTAAGGACCGCGTTCGCGACTCTGCTATTCTTGGTGGCGACTTGGATGGCGGCCGACTTTGGTTTGAATCGTTTTTAAGCGGACCGGTCTCTTAATCTTCATGACTCAGCAAATCACCGTTCAAGACCTTGAACGCCTTATTGATTCTGATCCTCGCCTGACATTGGTGGACGTGCGGTCGGCAGATGAGTACGCAGCCGGCCATGTACCACAGGCGATGAACATTCCTTTGGAGGAAGCGGATGCCCGAATAAACGACCTCGGAAGCGGTCCGGTCGCCCTGCTCTGCCAAAGCGGAAACCGGGCAGGTATGGCTTGCGAGCTGCTACGCGAGCACCATCCCAATCTCTTGGTCGTTGAAGGCGGCACCGATGCCTGGGTGCAGGCCGGTAAGCCGGTTGTTGCGTCAACTGCGGCGCGCTGGTCGCTGGAGCGACAAGTGAGGTTCGGCGCCGGTCTTATGGTGCTCGCGGGAACGCTGCTTTCGCTACTCCACCATCCTGCGTGGATAAGCCTGGCCATCTTCGTCGGTGCGGGACTGACGTTCGCCGGTCTGACCAACATTTGCGGCATGGCGTTTTTGTTAGCCAAGTTGCCGTGGAACCGCCAAGCATCTCCTAAACTAAAGCAGCAGGTGACGGCATGATAATCCGCTATTTTTACGATCTGAAACTCGCACAGGCCAGCTATCTGGTCGGTTGCGGCGCGACGGGACAGGCAATCGTGATCGATCCGCTGCGGGATATCAAGGCGTATCTGCACATGGCCGACGATTTGGGGCTGACGATAACTGCCGTCACCGAAACCCATATCCATGCCGATTACCTGTCCGGAACCAGAGAACTCTCGGCAGCCACCGGGGCGGTCATGTACCTGAGCGACGAGGGTGGCGAGGATTGGAAGTATGAGTTTGTCGCCGATCCCTTGGTGAAGCTCGTCAGGGACGGCGATGTTATCCGCATCGGCAACCTGTCGCTCAAGGTTATGCATACGCCTGGTCACACGCCCGAACACATCGTGTTCGTGCTGACCGATCATCCCGCGAGCGAATTGCCCCACTCGATTTTCACTGGCGACTTCATCTTCGTCGGCGATGTCGGGAGGCCCGATCTCCTCGAGCGTGCGGCCAGCTTCGAAGGAACGATGGTCAAGGGGGCGAGGACCCTCTTCCAATCTCTCCGCAGGCTCGACGAGTTCCCCGATTCGTTGCTGTTGTGGCCGGCTCACGGAGCGGGATCGGCCTGCGGCAAATCGCTTGGCGGAAGCCCGGTTTCGTCGCTTGGTTATGAGCGACGGACGAACTGGGCTCTTCTAATGACTAGCGAAGACAAGTTCGTCGATGAAGTCTTATCTGGCCAACCCGAACCGCCTGTTTACTTCAAGGAGATGAAGTTCCGTAACAAGCAGGGTCCAGCGATACTGGGGTCGATGCCCAGGGTGAGCCAGGTCGCTTTGCCGGGCGATCTTCCGATCGTCGATGTTCGTGACGGCGACACCGTGCGGTCGGGATTCCTCCCCGGATCGATCGTGATTCCGAGCGGCGGTGGGCTGACCAACTGGTCAGGCTGGATGCTCCCCTATGATCGCCCAGTCGTACTTCTCGCCGACTCCCAGCAACAGGCCGACACAGCGGCGAGGGATATGGCGACGGTCGGGCTCGACATCGTTCAAGGTTGGCTTCATCCGTCCGCGTTCCCGGCCGCTTCGTTCCGGCCGATACCGGCGGTACCGACTTCGGAGCTAACGGCAGATGACGTCGTCTTGGACATCCGTGGCATCAACGAGTGGCGAGAGGTTCGGCTTGGCCGCGCTTCGCACATCCCCTTGGGATACCTGCGGAGCCGCGTTGCCGAGCTACCCAGAGACAAGCGCATCGTCGTCCACTGCGCATCCGGCGGACGCGCCCCAACTGGGATCTCCGTGCTGGCCCAGGAAGGCTTCAATCGAGTTGCGGAGCTTGCTGGCGGGTTCGATGCCCTTGAGCGGGACCTTGCAAGCGAACTTGTCCGCGCTTAGCCCCTGCTAAGAGATTAAAACCCCGCCCATTGGGCGGGGTTTTGTGTGTTTGCCTGTAGGTTAGTGAAGCGGGAAAGCTTGCTTCATCGGCTTCAGCTGACCGCGAATCTCACCATTCGGATAGCGCTGGGTCATGATGTTGACGTACAGCCTGCCGGCCAACAAGTCCTTGGTGTATTGAAAGTTAAAAGGCAGGTTCTCAAGCATCAGGGAGCAAGAGTTGTGTCCAGTCGGTACGAACATTTGGCCGGGGGCGATGTCCGCGATCGGAGTTCCTTGCTGACCCTTCAGTCCTCGATAGAGTCGGGCGCCGATGATCTGATCGCGAGAGATTCCCATCACCCCCATCGTAACTCCGAAGGTCTGGCTGGAGTAGGTGTAGTCGAAAATCAGGTTGGCGTGCGCGGTTGAATCATTCGGTGGAACGTTATTGGGTCCGGTCATTACCGTGCTTGCATAGATACAGTCGTACGGATTTACGATGTGCTTGCCAACGAACACGAAGTTGTACTTCGTAACTTGGTCCCAGTCGAACGTGCTTTCAGTGAGGTCGAACGTCAGCTTGGCCGCAAAGACGTCGGCATGGTCCCCGTGACGGACAGGGCCACCATTCCAATTTTTTTCGTGACCGTTGCCTTGGGCAAAGTTCTCGGCATTGACATCGAAGTTGCCCATCACCCAAACGCGATTTGCCGCCTCAAAGTGGGGAGCAATGAGATGTCGTGCCGTCCAGCCGAAACCGAAGCTGTCGTCCACGCTATCGTCTTCCCAAACGTTCGTATTGACCTCCCAGTTGGCGGCGTTATTGAATTGGTCGGCGCCATCGACATCCACCCCAAGTTCATCGGCGATAACTTGTCGGAAACTCCATGTGGTGTCCGTATAGGTGTGAACGGCAGCTTGACTAAAGGTTGTTGTTGCGAGTAACGAGAAGATTAGGCTAGTAGTTTTCATTTCGTCTTCCTTCCTGGATCGCTTTTTCAAGTGATCCGTAGCCACATGGGCGCGGTAGGACGGCGAAGTGTTGCAGAATTCGAAAAATGCGGAACTAAAGGGTGAGCCGAACTGTTAGCCGCAGGATGTCGGGACGGCTAATTGAGTTGGAACTCAGGCATCGCGATAAACGCGCGGAAAAACTCCCGGAACAATGGCGCAGCATCAGCCGGCGTCTTCAGTGCACCTACCCCTCCTTGAGCCGCAACCACTTTCTCGAGCAGGGCTGCTTTCTCGGGCACGGACGGCACGTCGAAGCGGTCCATCAGGCGGCGTACGAGATCGGCGTCGCTGGTTGGCGGCTGCGGCTGTTTGAGTGCGGTGAGGAGGAAGGCCGCCAATGGCTGGTCCTTGGCTCCTGCTGGGAAGATGAGGTCCCCGAACTTCATGCGCTCGGCCATGTTCGATGAACTGACCCACGCCCTTCCCCATTCCCAACCTCCCACATTCGGCGGGTAGAGGAGGAGCATGCCTTGCTTATACATCGTGCCCAGGACCAGGCCGCCTGCGTCGCGAGCCGGCTTGGCGAGTGGCGTATTGTAGGCTGGGTTTTGGCCCCGAAGAATCAGCACGGTGTCGCGCAACCCGAACTGGCGGGCAAGCGCCACCGAAAAGTCGAGGGGCGACTTGTGCTGTTTGCGGACGACTTCCTCGTTCCAGAATTCTGGGGAGCGGGCAATCGCCCATAGCACTGGCCGGATCTCGTGGCGAGAGTCTGTGAATATCTTGGCCAAGCGATCGACAACGGCATTTGAAGCGGGCACGCCTGCGAAGAAGTACCACAGCTTGGAAACGATGAACCGCGACGTTTCCGGCCGGCGAACGAGCAAGGTAAGGAGCTGGTCGCCGTCGAATCGGGCGGTTTGGCCGAGGACGGTCTTCTCGCCGCTGTCGTGAAGATCCGGCGTTAAGCAAAACGCAATCATTGGCCGATTTGCCGCCATCATCTCGCGAGCGGTCTGCTGCAGCTTCTCCGCACCAGGTTCGAAAACCAGATACCGGTTGCCCCAGCCTGTAAAGCACCGCGCTGCCTCTTGAATATCCCTTTCTGAGTAGCCCTTGCCCATCGTGAAAAGCTCCAACACTTCCCGCGCGAAATTCTCATTGGGCATGCCCGCATAGCTGGCGTCGGTGTCCAGCCATCGGATCATCGCGGGCTCCTTGCTGACCCCCTTGAGCAAGGTTTCGAAACTGCCGGCGCCGTGCTGGCGCAGTGTTCCGATGTACGCGATCATGGCGGGGCCAAACTCGATCTTCTCCGCGCTGACGGCGAAATGGTCGTGCCAGAACAAGGTGAGTTTCTCTTGCAGCGGCCGCTTGGTCAGCAGAAACCGTAGCGCCCACCAGGTAGCCGATCGGAACGGGTCGAGATAGACCTCTTTCGTGCCCTCGTCGAAGCACAGTTCCCAGGGGCTGATCGGAAAGCCCTCATCGACGCTGTCGTAGTCGATCAGCTTCTTGAGAGTGCCCTCGAGACCAAGCGACTCATATTGGGCCATTTCGACGGCGCCTGCACCGAGTCCGAACCGGCGCAAGGCATGGGCAATCTTTTCGCGTTCCGTCATTGAATTCCTCTTTGCTCCATCATACGATAACGGGTAGTCCGGGGAGTCAAGAGGGATTGGCGACCGGTGGTTGCGAGCCCTCGCAACTTAAGAAGGGCAAGCCGAGGAAATCTCCGTTCCACCGCAATTTTCAGCTCCGACGGAACTAGGATGCGCATGGATCCGTTCCAAGATTTAAGTCGAATTCGGCGATTCACGCCGGAGCGGGGGACCCAGAAATTGGGGTGTATCCAATGGATTGGAGGAGTACTTTCGGCTCTAACCCGGCAGCTAACCTCGCAGACGCATCGAAAGAGAATGTGACCGCATTCTCCCTGTCCTTATTGCACGGCAAGGAGGAAACCATTGCGATTGCTCGACAAAGTAGAACGCTCCTTTATTGCGAAGGTGGTCGAGGACACTCGATCACTCATGGATAGCAGCAAACCGGTGTTTGTAAAGGTTGCTTGGCTTCAACTGCAGGCGGCCCGGCAGGGCCAGCGGATCGAAGGCTTGCGCCGGCTGCAGATTCGAATGGGGTTGGACGAGACGAAGAAGTCTAAAGTCGATGAGCTCATCGACCTGCGCGCCAAGGTGATGGGTTATCTCCGGGCGACGGCAAAGTTCTTGGTACATGCCGAAAGCCATCCGAACACCCTTCGGCAACCACCAAGTTTGTACGCGATGCCTTATTGGCAGCCCGCCGCCGCGCTGTCCACGCAGCCGGAGCATCCCGAATACCCCTTCATGGAATATTCGTCGTAACCGGGCATAATCCTTCGCATGCAGGCCCTGGATCGGGCGATCTTTCGATGGATCAACCAGTGGTCCGATTGGCTCGCTCCGATCTTCCGGTTCTTTAGCGAAGGCAACAAGTGGACCTCGGTCCGCATCGCCCTGGCCGCGCTCCTGATCTACCTTGTCTGGAGGCCGGCGACCAGGGCGGCGGCCATTCTGGCGATGCTGTCGTGGCCGGTGGCTAACGCCTGCACCGATGTCCTTAAAGCGGCCCTGCCCACCTACCGGCCGAGCGATCCAAGGTCCGGAATGTCGGATATCGTTTTTAGAGTCGATCCCCTCGACAGCTTTGGGACCGCTTCTGCCCACAGCGCGAACATGATGGCGGTGGCTGTGGTCTTCCTTCTGCTTGCCCGCCCCTGGGGATGGCCGTGGCTCGCGGTGGCGATCCTTACCGGGCTCTCACGGATCTACGTTGGCGTTCACTTCCCATTTCAGGTGCTTTTTGGATGGCTGGTTGGCGGCTTCTGCGGCTGGGTTCTCGTGCAATGCTTCCATGCCTGGAAGCGGCTGCGGGAGGGCCAGGAGGAAGTGGCTGACGATCCCGAGCATTCTGCCGTATGCTAGCGTTCGCAACATGGTAATCGCCTTCGCTTTGACCGTCCTTGGTTGCTGGCAGGTTTCCGAAGTGCCCAAGCTGCCCGATGCGAAAATGATCCGGATGGGACGGTCCAAGTGGTTTGACTACTACACGTCGAGGGCGGGGTCTTCCACGATGGCCATGTGCGACGCCGAGTCCTTCTATGGGGAGGCCGTGCGTCGTACCAACGACAAGACGCTTGCTCGCCATCCTACCAAGATGAGGCGGTTCGTCGGCTCGACCCGCACGCTGCTGACGAACTACCGCAATTCGCTAATCGAATTGGGCAGCATCTTTTCAGGCGGGGGCACGATGTGGAACCCGGTCTATGCCGGAACGATGGCCGATGTGGAAGAGGTGGTGGCGAAGATCCTGGACCCGAAAGCGAAGGCAATGACGAAAAGGGATGCTCCGACAGTCGTCAAAGCGCTCGCTGCCTGGCGTCCGAAGCTCGAGCATAACCGGGAAGATGTCGACCACTCGCGTGAGATGACGGGCGGTTATGACCGAGGCCTCAAGTGCCTGGCGATAGCCGATACCAATCTGGCAGCGATTTCCGAAGTTACCAAGAACCAGAGCAAGCGCGTGGCCGAGCTCGTGTTCGAGTTCTGCCACGAGCAGACGAAGCTGCCAAACGTTGCGGTAGGGGACTAGAGCAGGGCGGCGATAAGGTCACCCGTTTCCGCGACCGCTTCGGTGACCACATCCACCGCTTGGTCGATCATCGCTTCGGTCACGATCAGCGCCGGTTCGAGCCGAATCACCCGCCGATTATTCAAGGTGTAGGCGGCAACGACGCCCCGCTTCACCATCTGTGCAATAACCAACTCGCCGACGTCGTCCATCGTGAATTCGATTCCCGTGATAAGACCCTTGCCGCGCACACCGCTCACCAGATCGGGGTGGCGCTGTTTAACTCCCTCGAGACCGGCTAGAAGCCGCTCGCCGAGGATACGGGACCGTTCGACGAGACCCTCGTCTTCGATCACCTGGAGGGTGATTATTCCTGCCGTGCAGGCGAGCGGATTTCCACCAAAGGTGCTGGTGTGGAGGAGGGGGTTCTCGCTGAAGATCGCGTCCCAGACGGCTGGCGTTCCCATCGTGGCGCCGATCGGCATGATGCCTCCTCCAAGCGCTTTGGCCATGGTGAGGATATCGGGACGGATGCCGTCGTGGTCGCATCCAAACCACAAGCCCGTACGACCGATTCCGGTCTGCACCTCGTCGACGATCATCAGCGCCCCAACGGCGTCGCAACGCCTCCGGATTGCCGCCAAGTAGCCGCTTGGAGCAATGTGGATTCCACCTTCGCCCTGGATGGTCTCGATTATGACGGCTGCCACGGAATCGTCGATCGCCAGTTCCATGGCCGCCGTGTCACCGTAGGGTACGAACCGCGCGCCCGGCATGAGGGGTTCGAACTTCTTTCGATACTTTTCCCGCCCCGTTACCGAAAGCGCCCCGATTGTCTTTCCGTGGTAGCCGCCCTCGGTGCTGACGATATGGGGTCGACCGGTGGCGCCCTTGGCGAACTTCAATGCCGCTTCAACTGCTTCGGTGCCCGAATTGCTAAAGAACGTGAAGCGCAGGTCTCCAGGCGAGATGTCCGCTAGTCGTTCGGCCAGTTCCCCGGCTGCTGCACAGAAGAAGGTCTTTCCACTTAATGGCATTTGGTCCATTTGCCGCTTGACCGCTTCGACAACTTTTGGATGCCGGTGGCCGAGGCTGAACACGCCGTAGCCGCCGAGGAAGTCCAGGTATTGGCGGCCCTCGTGATCCCAAATGTGGCAGCCTTCGGCGCGGACTTCGACGCCGAATCCGGCAAAGCTCATCAGCCTGGCGAGGTAGGGATTGACGAATTCGGCATATTGCCGGACGACCCTCTGGTGGAGGGCGTCCCCGGAAATCTGCATGGTTCGAGTATAGCCAAGGCAGGCTTCGGCGGCGATTCCGTAGAATCTAGGGAATGGCGATCCGACCCGACATGCGTGGCCGCTTCGGCGAATATGGGGGTCGCTATGTGCCTGAAACCCTCATACCCGCGCTAGACGAACTCAGCGCGGAGTTTGACAAGGCTTGGGGCGAACCGCATTTTCGAGCGCAGCTTGATGGCTTGCTCCAGAACTATGTGGGTCGGCCAACCCCGCTGTCCAGCCTTCCGCGACTATCTGAAAAGACCGGATACCAAATTGCAGCGAAGCGCGAAGACCTGTGCCACACCGGCTCCCATAAGATCAACAACGCGCTTGGACAGGCCCTGCTCGCGGTACGCATGGGGAAGCGTCGGATCATCGCCGAAACCGGCGCCGGACAACACGGGGTTGCGACCGCCACCGTGTGCGCCATGATGGGACTTGACTGCGTTGTCTACATGGGCGAGGAGGATTGTGCCCGACAGCAGTTGAACGTGTTTCGGATGAAGCTTCTCGGCGCCGAGGTCCGGCCGGTCTCGAGCGGTACGAAGACGTTGAAGGATGCCCTTAATGAAGCGCTTCGGGACTGGGTTACGAACGTTCGGGATACGCACTATATCATCGGATCAGTCGCCGGGCCCCACCCATATCCGTTTATGGTCCGTGAATTCCACTCCGTTATCGGGCGTGAATGCCGTCGCCAGGCGGTGGAGCTTTGGGGCCAGCTTCCAGACGCAGGATTAGCGTGCGTCGGCGGCGGTTCGAACGCGATCGGTTTTTTCCATGGCTTTCTCGCGGACGAGGTGCGGCTTTTTGGCGTGGAAGCAGGGGGACATGGGGTCGAGAGCGGCAACCACGCCGCGCCGCTAACCGCGGGATCGCCCGGGGTTCTCCATGGTGCTTATAGCTACTTGATGCAGGATGAGCATGGGCAAGTTATGCCGACCCATTCGGTTTCGGCGGGCCTGGACTATCCCGGTGTGGGGCCTGAACATAGCTTCTTGCGAGACGCCGGCAGGGTCGGGTACCTGGCTGCAACCGATGAAGAGGCTTTGGTCGCCTTCCGCTTGCTAGCCGAGACCGAGGGCCTGATTCCAGCATTCGAGTCCGCCCACGCGTTTGCCCCCTTGCTCAGGGAAGGCTTTCTCCCCGCCGGTTCCCGGGTTGTCGTAAACCTCAGCGGCCGTGGCGACAAGGACATGGAGATGGCGGCGAAAATGCTGAAGCTTTAAGTGCGTCGACGCCGCAATCTTAGAGCTGCGAAACCACATGCCAACGTGGCGATGGTTGCGGGTTCGGGTACCGCGTCACACGACTTCATGATCCAGTCGTTGTAGTCGGCGAGGTGTACGTCGGTCCATACCGATCCGCTTGGCACGTACTCGTGCCCGCCATCATCCTTAAAGAACTGGGCTCCGGAATGGACCCCGACGAGCTTCCACGAGTCGCCAACGAGCTGGAATGTCGGTCCACCGGAGTCGCCCGGAAACAGATAGGACGAGCCATAACGGTTGCGTCCGTCACGAGTGAAGTAAAGCCGGCCCTCGAGGCCGACAAACTGGTACGTCTTTGTCCCGTCCTTCTTTGTACGGTCGTAGGCCGGGTTGATCGAGGTCTTGGCATTGTCCCACGAGCGATAGGTGCCGTATTTTTCGTCGCTGTAGTAGGCGCCGGCGATGTAGTCGACCGATGCTCCCGGACCAAAGCCGGCTTGAACGACGCGGACATCCTTGTCGAGTTTGGAGATGACGTGATTGCCGAGTTTCGGCAGTTCGCTTAGCTTCTTGAATCGCACGCCAAGCATCGCGAGGTCCAGGAATGTATCCTTGCCGTCTTTCTTGCCCGTCTTCGGGCCGTCGATCCGGATGGTCGCGTCGAGGCTCAGTCCACCGCCTCCCGCATTGCCAAAGCCGACCTTCATACCGGAAACATGATCGGCGGTCAGAACACACATCCAGCCGGCAGAATCCTTGTTCCCAGGGTCGTCGAGCTTCAGGCGATAGACGACGCCCGACCCACTGTCGCCGATACGAACGGCGGAGTTGAAGATTTCGAGCGGCAGCTCGATGTCCTTGTCGACGTTTTTCCCGTTTTCGAACTTGTAGCGGCCGATGGCGCCGCTAGCGGACGCTGCAACCGCCAAGGCAAGAACTGAGACCGCTTTCCTGGCATTTGCCTTCCATTGTACAAACCAGTTTCAGGAAATCGATCGTGAACACTGCCGGCGGGGGTATGGTTCTGTTCATGGCGCATCGATGGCTACGCCCTCTGGTTATCCTCGTCCTCTGCTTCACTTCAGCACTCGCTTTCAGCCAGTCCGACCCCAAGACGGAAAAGGCGCAAATCGCGAAGCTTGAGAAGTCGTACGTAGCTGCAAAGTCGGTCGTGACGAAGGGCAAGAGCGAAAAGACGCTCAAGGCCTATACGACGGCTGCGCTTGCTTATGCCGACGCCGTAATGTATGCCGGATCGCTGCCACCCAAGGACAAGTATCCGAAATCTCTGAAGGTTTATCGCGAGGTCCTGACTTACGACCCAAAGAACAAGAAGGCCAAGGAGAACAAGAACATGATCGAGCAGATCTACAAGTCCATGGGCAGGCCGATTCCAAAGTAGTCTTTGAACGCGGATTTCGACGCCCGCATTCGTCGGTTTTCGCTTCAAGTCGCGGTTGCGGCTTGCCTCGTTTCTCTGCTACCCACACTGGTCGGATGGCTCACGACGCCACCCGGCCAGCAGTTTCTGGGACATCCCTATAATCTCGACGACCACATGGTTTACAGCGCCTGGATGCGGCAGGCGATGGACGGCAGGCTCCTGTTTGACAACCGCTTTTCGGTCGAACCGCAGCCGGGCCTGACCGTTCACCTCTATTTCCTGGTACTTGGCTGGCTGGCAAAGGTCATTGGCCTCGTGGGTGCCGCGACGCTTGGAAGAGTGGGCTTCACCTTCTTGTTTGTGATGCTGCTGGCCAAGTTCTGCTCGCGCCTCACCGAGGACGTTTTCATCGCAAAGCTGATGATCACGCTAACCATGGTCGGGGGAGGCATTGGCTTTCTTGTCTGGCAGCCGTTCGGCGTCGATGTCCCGCCGGGCTCGGTTGCCGATCGCTTGTTGCAGGGTGGCCTTCCAATAGACGTGTGGCAGCCAGAGGCATTCGTCTTTCCATCGCTGCTCACAAACGGGCTGTTCATGGTCAGCCTTTGCCTCATCCTTGGAATCTTCATTGCCGTTCTCGATGCACGGGAAGGTTGGCGGCCGGTCGCTTTCGGCGGACTCATGATGCTCATCCTGATGAACATCCACAGCTACGATGTCCTCTTGATTGCGCTCGTGCTGGTCGCCTTCCTGGTCACCCAGGTCGTGGCGAAAAGTGCGACGATCGGCTGGGTGGCGCGCTCGGTGGTGATCGGTTTATGTGCGATCCCGGCAGCTGCCTGGTTCCTGTATGTCCTAAAGAACGATCCGGTTTTTCAAGCCAGGGCGGCGACGGAGACTTATTCCCGAGGCTTTCGGGCGACCTTCGCCGGGTTGCTTCCGCAAGTCGCGCTTGCCTTGATTGGCTTCGCGGGCGCCATGGTCGGAAGGAAGGGCCTGGTCCGAGTGGTTCCCGCAGTTCTCTTGATTACCGGTCTTGTCGCGCTGGCCCGGCCCGCAGAAAACGCGTACTGGATGCAGTTTGCTGCTTGGGGCGCTGTGTACTCGCTGGCGATCTTTGCGTCGGCATCGCTCGCGACTGAGCGTCCAGCGCTGAATCTTGTTACCGCCTGGGCGCTGGTGGGGTTGGTGGCGCCTTACTTCCCAGGTCTATACCAAAGGAAGTTGGCGATGGGATTGTCCATTCCCTGGTGCATACTGGCCGCCGTCGGGATTGCCTGGGCGGTGATGCGCATCGACCGCGGGGCTAGAAACCTTGCCACTGCGCTCGGCATTCTCGTCATTTCCGGTAGCTCGATGCTCTGGCTCCAGCGAATGCTGAAGCTGGTTAGAGACAACGTTTCGAATACCACCGTGCACGCATTGTTCATGCCGCGCGATGTGGTCGCGTCAGTCGACGTCCTTAATCGGGAAAGGAAGAGGGTGGTTGTTATCGCGCCTCCGGGGGTCCCTGCTCCGACGGAGGTCACGGGAGAATTCGCCAGCCCGCTTCTACCCGACTGGAACCCGGTCTTGGCCGGGCTTACCGGCGCTTACGCTTACGCCGGTCACTGGAGCGAGACCGTTGACTACGCCGACAAGCGAACCGAAGTGGTGACAGCTCTGTATGACCCGGCGCAGTCGAGCACCGTTCGGCAGGCGTTCTTGGATCGGGTCAAGCCCGACTACATCCTCGGCCTCAAGCCGGAAGCGAGTCAAGGGACGCTTTTCGACGTTCGTGGGTTGGGCGAGGTGGTCGTCGACGGATCGACCTACGTTCTGGTCAAGCTACGGCGCTAGTTGCCTTCGTCCGTCGGCGGAACCGGAACTTCTTCTGGCGTGGGCTCTCCACCCTCGATGGGCTCCTCGGCCACCTGAGTTGGCGGGGAAGCTTTCATATTCTTGGCGATGATACGAACGGCGCCGGCATAGTAGCTTTGTCCGAGCGGTTCGCGGGCGACCAGCTTGCCGTCGCGATACACCAGCCGGGTCGATACGCAGCTGTGGCCAGAGCTGCCCTTTTCGGTCACCAGCGTCTTGCCGTAAGGGAGGGAGCCGTTGTGCTCGAACTTGACGCCCCGCGACCAAGAGCGGTGGCCGCTCGTTACGATCTTGACGCTCAGGCTCGGATCTTTCTTGCCAAGGATGGTGAAAGTCAGTTTGCCGGGGCTGTACTGGCAAGAGACTGCGATCGGCGTATCCAAGTTGTTCTCAAAGACAAGATCGTGGCTGCCGTAGTCGACGGTGGCGTCCCGTCCAAGAGGGACATAGGGAACCGGCATCGAGTGGTTGGACCGTTGAACAATTTTCAGATTGCTCAGAAGTGCCGCGTTGTAAAGTGTGGTGCTTACCTGGCAAATGCCACCACCAACGTCAAAGTCGTGCCGACCATTCTTGTAGACGCCCGCGATCTTAAACCCGCTCTTTTGCGTGCGACGACCGACGGTGTCGTTGAAGCTGAACCGATCTCCCGGCATCAGTACGACGCCATCGAGGATCGACGATGCAAGCTTGATATTCGCGCAGCGGGTGACTTTTCCGGTCGAAAACCGAGTGGAGTAGCTGGTGCGCACTTCATTGATCGAGTCGAGGGCAGCGTCCGGAACCCGCTTTGGCGCTTCCGTTATCGGCAGCTGTCCCTTTCCTCCCGTCTCGAGGGCCTGAAGCACCGTCTCCTGCAACCGTTCGACGTCGAGCTCGAAGCCGGCTGACTCTCGTTGCCGAATGAACTGCCTGCCGTCGTACTTCACCAGTGCCTTGCGAGGCGATTCAACTTGATCGTTGACAAACGCCACCAGTGATTTGGACTTCTTGGCGTCCCACTTGAACTGGATCGGATACGACTTCGGCGGAGCGGCATCGATGCCGACGCTGCGGCTAACCATCTCCCAAAAGTCTTCGAGGGCAACTTGTGCGGCGGTAGCCTCGTCATCGACGGCCAAGCCCAGACCGACCGGCGTGGTTGTAGCGGGCTGGTTTTTCAGCACGGAACTTGTCAGGGTTAGTGGGGCAGACTTCTCCATTTCCCACCAAACGCGAAGCTTTTTCTTGGCTTCTTCGCGAGTCAATCCGCCAACATCGACCTTCCCAAACGCGATATTTGGCCGGATAACCGGTTCATAGCGGGCAGCAATAAGCGTCAAGGCGGCGACTGCTAAGCCAATGGGTGCAAACCCGTACACAAGGGCGTTCTTGAAGCGCTTCTTCGATGCCGGCCGTGGCGTTTCCGTCGATGTCATCCCTATGAGTTATTATGACTTGCGAGGTTGAACTCTCGATCCTAAAACCAGGCAATTTCCTGTGCCATTCATACAAAGTTGACTGCCTGATGTGCGATTGGGAATCGGAACCCCTATAATGGGGACGGAAGGACATGGCGCGTCGATTTCTAAAGACAGGGTTTACGTTGATCGAGCTGCTTGTTGTCATCGCGATCATCGCGATTCTTGCGGCAATTCTCTTTCCGGTGTTTGCTCAAGCCAAGGAATCAGCCAAGATTACGGGCTCGCTCAGCGGGATCAAGCAGGCTACGATGGGCGTCCTGATGTATGCCGCTGATGCGAATGACCGCATTCCGTTGCACGACAACAACGGGTCCTGCCTTTATCGCCGAAACCCTTGTGCGACGCCGGATTGGTACAACTCGACGAACGACCCCCGCGATCCAGATGCGCGGCCAATGTTTATGAATGTGGTCTTTCCTTACATCAAGAACTGGGACGTCATGTATAGCTCCAACGTGGGAAAGACGAACTGGCAGCAAGCGATCGACACCGTAACCTCGTATGGCATCAACTGGGGTGGTCCCTACGACCGGAAGCGAGAGGACGTCTATTACGGTGCGGTCGGATACTGGTCGCCCAACATCTTCTTGATCGAATGGGGAGCTCATGGGCAGATCGGCACGGCCGCACGACCCTCCGAAATCGTTCTGCTCGCTGAGTCGATCTGGGACATCGATACCGGCCCCCAGGTCCAGTTGGGCGGGATGCTGGTCTGGCCGCACCTCAGCTATAGCCGGTGCGATCCAGGCGATGGCAACGGGTGGACCTGGTACATCAACCGCGCCCCTGGTCCGAGATTTGGCAGCACCAATGATGTCGTGCGGAAGGGTTATGCCAGCGTGACCTACCTCGATGGCCATGCCAAAGCTCGGAAGTACCGTGACCTCGAGCGCTGCGACTTTCACGAAGCCGTCAATGCGTGGGTTTACACATTTTGGGATTACCGGTATTGATTGCGCCTTATAATGGTCTGGGAAGGAAGTCCATGACGTTCAAACGATCCGCATTCACCCTCATCGAGCTTCTGGTGGTCATCGCGATCATCGCCATTTTGGCCGCCATCCTGTTTCCGGTCTTTGCCCAAGCAAAGGAATCGGCCAAGCTCTCGGCGGCTTTAAGCAACATGAAGCAGGCCGCCCTCGGCGTGATGATGTATGTCGGAGACAACAACGACAAGATCCCGCAGCATGACAACAACGGCTCCTGCGTGTACCGGCGGCAGCCGTGCGCAACGCCCGACTGGGCGGATGCGACCAACGATCCGAGGGACCCGAACGCGCGGCCGATGTTCATGAATGTCGTGCAGCCTTATGTGAAGGACTTTGGGGTTATGTACAGCCCCAACATCGGCAAGACCCAGTGGCAGGTGGCTGTTGGATCCGTGAATTCGTACGGCATTGTGTGGGGTGGACCGTATGACAAGTCACGCGAGGACGTGTACTACGGCGCGGTTGCCTACTGGTCGGCAAACCTGAATTTGGTGGAGTGGGGCGCACACAGTCAAATTGGAGTGGTGAGCAGACCTGCCGAGGTGGTTCTGCTTGCCGAGAGCGTTTGGGATACCGAGCAAAGTGTCGTCTCGGCGGTCGGCAACACCCTGGTCTGGCCGCACTTGAGCGGGAGTCGGTGCGACCCCTCGAATGGCAATGGCTGGACATGGTACGCGAATCGGACCCAAGGGGCGAAGTCCGGTCCGGACGACGACGTCATCCGGAAGGGCTATGCCAACGTCGCCTATGTGGACGGCCACTGCAAAGCGCGCAAATACAAGGACCTTGAACGGTGCGATTTTTTCGCGGACGCCAACATCTGGACCTACACGTTCTGGGACTACAGGTATTGACCAATCGCCAGTTTCTTGGCATCCTGAGCGAATTTCTCGCTTATAATAGACCTATCCGTTTCATTTGGAGTCAATAATGGGCCGAACCAAGAGGGCATTTACTCTCATCGAACTTCTTGTCGTCATTGCGATCATTGCCATCTTGGCCGCGATCCTGTTCCCAGTCTTTGCGCAGGCAAAAGAGTCCGCAAAGATGACCGGTTCTCTGAGCAACATCAAGCAAGCCACGCTCGGTGTTCTCATGTACGCCGGCGACAACAACGACAAAATTCCGCGCCACGATAACAATGGCTCGTGCTTCTATCGCGAGAATCCATGCGCGACGCCTGACTGGGGCGACGCGAGGAATGACAGCCGCGACCCTGAGGCCCGGCCGATGTTTATGAACGTCTGCTACCCCTACATCAAGAACTGGGACATGATGTATTCGGTCAACGTCGGCAAGACGCAGTGGCAGGCGGCCGTGGGCCGCGGCAACTACAACGGGATTCGATGGGGCGGGGCCTACGACAAGAAGCGTGAGGATGTGTATTACGGCATCCTCGGCTACTGGTCTGTCAACCTCAACTTGATCGAGTGGGGAGCTCACGGTGCCATCGGAACGGTGGAGCGACCGGGCGAGATCGTGTTGCTGGCCGAATCCGTGTGGGACACCAACATCAGCCCGAGCTACGCGGTTGGCAACACGGCGGTGTGGCCGCATATGCGGAACACCACCTGCGACTCTGGCGATGGCAACGGCTGGACCTGGTACCCCAATCGGGCCCAGGGCACCAAGGTCGGCAACGACAATATGGTCACTCGCAAGGGGATGGCGAACATCTCCTACGTGGACGGCCACTCAAAGGTACGCAAATACTCTGACTTGGAGCGTTGTGACTTCTTCACCAACGCCAACGTTTGGGCTTATACGTTCTGGGACTATCGATACTGATCGAGCGCGTCCCAAGGGCTGGCCTCGGATTTCGATCCGAGGCCATTTCTGTTTCGGGACTTGCTGGCCGGGACCCGAGTGTGCCCGCCCGCACCCGGATGGAACCACTCTAAATCCGAGCTAAACGTTTCGGTGATGCTCATTTTTTCGCATATAATAGGACGCATCCGTATCATCTGGAGGCAATCTTGCGCCGTAATTCTAGGGCTTTCACCTTAATCGAGCTACTCGTCGTGATCGCAATCATCGCGATCCTCGCCGCGATCCTCTTCCCGGTCTTTGCACAGGCAAAAGAATCTGCGAAGATGACAGGCTCGCTTAGCAACATCAAGCAGGCTTCACTTGGCGTGCTCATGTACGCAGGCGACAACAACGACAAAATTCCGCGCCATGACAATAACGGCTCCTGCTTGTATCGGCAGAACCCATGCGCGACGCCTGACTGGGGCGATGCGAGGAACGACAGCCGCGACCCTGAGGCTCGGCCGATGTTTATGAACGTCTGCTATCCCTACATCAAGAACTGGGACATGATGTACTCGGTCAACATCGGTAAGACCCAGTGGCAGGCAGCCGTTGGACGCGGCGACTTCAACGGCATTCGATGGGGCGGGGCCTACGACAAGAAGCGCGAGGATGTGTATTACGGCATCCTCGGAATGTGGGCGGTCAATCTGAACTTGGTTGAGTGGGGCGCCCATGGGGCCATCGGCACTGTGGAGCGACCGGGCGAGATCGTGATGCTCGCAGAATCCGTTTGGGACACCGACATCAGCCCGAGCTACGCGGTTGGCAACACGGCAGTGTGGCCGCATATGCGGAACACCTCTTGCGATCCCGGCGATGGCAACGGCTGGACCTGGTACCCCAATCGGGCCCAAGGGACAAAGGTCGGTAACGACAACATGGTCACCCGCAAGGGCCTGGCGAATGTTGTCTATGTCGATGGCCACTCGAAGGTGCGCAAATACTCTGACTTGGAGCGATGCGACTTCTTTACCAACGCCAACGTATGGGCATATACGTTCTGGGATTATCGGTACTAAGCGAGTCCTGAGGTCTCAAACGGGGCTGGCCCCGGACTTTGGTCCGGGGCCAGCTTGTTTATCATTGACCGGAAAGAGCCCGATAGGTTGCGATGACTTTTTTCACGTAATTCTGGGTCTCGCGATAGGGCGGCACGCCACCGTGACGACGTACAGCGCCTCCACCCGCATTGTAGGCAGCCAAGGCGAGTACGAGTGACTCGAAGCCGTCACCCCCGGTCTGGTTGTAGTACTTTTCGAGATGCCCGCGGACGAGCCTTACCGTTCCGAACAGGTTGTCCACTGAGTCGTAAGCGTTGTTAACACCCATCGATTTCGCCGTGCTGGGCATCAGCTGGCCGAGACCCATCGCTCCCTTCCGGCTTGTCGCGTTCGGATTGAACCCGCTCTCCACGAGCACCATCGCCATAACCAGGCGGGCATCGACGCCGTAGCGGATGCTGAAACCGATTACGGCGTGAGCGATTCGGATTGCCTCTTCGTTTGAGAGTCGTGGGTTCCGTTTCTTTATGAATGCCGCGTAGTAGGGCAAGACTTCCGACGTCGGCAACTGCAGATTGCGTGTTGCCTTTGGACGTCCGATCGGTCCGCTCAAACGGTTCGGTGCCGGACGAATCGTTTCCGGGGTCTTAGGGCGCGTGGCCTCCTCGTGGTTTGCCACTTTGTGTTCGGGAGCGGCACCAACAAGAACGGCCCGCAGATCCCCGGCCTCGTGCGGTCGGTGCGCACGGATGATCAGGCGAGCAGGAACCTCGTTGCCCATAAGCCAATCCGGCGCAGGCTGGGCCTCCACGAAGAGGTCGTCACCGCCGGTCGACTCTAAGATCAGCGTGGCAGAGTCCCCACTCTTCACGTGGCCCTTCACCGATCCCTGAACCTCCAACACGCGCGTGCCGACCATGGTTTCCAGGGCAGCTACGCTGCTGTGCTGGCTGATGCCGTAGCGCTTCCGCAGCTTCAAGTAATCGGAAAACGTCTGGGCGAACGTGACGTTGGTCAGGCAAAGTGCGACGAGCCCAATCGATAAGCGCGTTGTTAGCATCCTGTTGATTGTCGGGCTGGCGGAGAGATCGGGATTCGA
Source organism: Fimbriimonadaceae bacterium (assembly GCA_019187105.1). Taxonomy (NCBI): domain Bacteria; kingdom Bacillati; phylum Armatimonadota; class Fimbriimonadia; order Fimbriimonadales; family Fimbriimonadaceae; species Fimbriimonadaceae bacterium. The sequence continues at coordinate 2,537,137 of JABAQM010000001.1, forward strand.
ACCCGAGAAGGGAAATTATCCCTTACCCACTTAGCAGGCGGGCGCTTTCGTCCACTCAGCCATCTCTCCGCGTTCGACGGAGTTTACCCATCGTTTGGATCGGCACTTTATCGATCATGCCGTAGGATCGTAGGTACAATCGACCCGATGAACGGCGACTTTATGCCGATTCTTATCCTCATCGGCGTCGCCGCGCTGCTCTGTACGGCGATGGTCACGCTCAGTTGGGTTTTGGGCCCAAAGAAGGTGACACCGTACAAGGCTAGTCCCTACGAATGCGGCGTCCAGCCTTCGGGAAGCGCTCGCGAACGGTTTCCGATCAAGTTTTATCTCGTCGCCATGCTCTTTATCCTCTTCGACATCGAAGTGGTGTTTCTGTGGAGCTGGCTAACGACCTTCAAGAATCCCGGCATGGGTTCGCCACAGGCCGACCTGGCCTATCAGACATTCAGCTTTTGGGCAGTGATGATCTACATGCTGCTCTGGATCGTCGGCGACGCTTACGTCTTGCGGATCAACGCTATCGACTGGGACGAGGCAACTTCGCTCGCCCCCGAGAAGCTCGGCGGCCCGGTTGCCGAGGCGACTCCCGAACAAGCTGGCTGGCAACCGATGCCGCAGCCTGTTCCAGGAGGAAAGGGTTGAGCGCAGCCGCGGAGCGCTTGGATGTCAAGCGCATCGCCGAACACGTGCCTGGCGCCATTCTCAAAATTAAGGAGTACCGGGGCGACGTCTTTGTTTGCGTACGTAAGGAGCGTCTGCGTGACGTAATCAGCCTCCTTAAGGACGACCCTGAGCTCGACTACCGATATTTCAGCGAGTGTTTGGGCGTCGATTACAGCGCCTGGCAGCATGAGCGCGACTTGCCGAACCGCTTCGAGGTCGTCTACAACCTCATGTCAATGAAATCCTACGACCGCCTCTTTATCAAGGTCGGGGTCGACGACGGTGAAGAGATCGATACGATCAAGGACATTTTCCTTGGCTCGGAGTACCCGGAGCGCGAGATCAATGACCTGTTCGGCATCGTTTTCAAAGGCAACGTCCATGAAGGACGATTCCTTATGCCGGACGACTGGGTTGGGTTCCCGCTTCGCAAGGAATACCCCTTGGGCGGTGAGGACGTCTCGTTCGACCAGGACACCCTCGGCCCAGCCGTTGAGGATATCTCGATGCCGCACGCCGGCGAAAGCTTTGAAGGCAAAACCGGCTCGGAAGACGTCTCCGGGCGTTAGGTCAGCTCGCTCGATACGCTTGCCCTCTTGACCTGCCGATGGTATAATGTAGCCTAGAGGAACCGGCCTTTTGATTTACGTAGTCGTCCAACCCAATGAGTCCATCGATAGTGCCCTGAAGCGCTTTAACCTGAAGCTTCAGCAGAGCGGCTTGCTTCGCGAAGTGAAGGAGCATGCTCACTACGAAAAGCCCAGTGAAAAACGTCGCCGAATGAAGCGAAGACGCGTCGGCGGCCGACCGTAACTCACTCTCTCTAGCCTGGACAAGGCATCAACCTGTCCAGGCTTCTTTTATGCAAGAAGTCGTTAAGAACATAGCCAAAATATCGGGCTTGGCTTCAAAGGACTTCCGCAATCGGTTGATCCGGGCGACGCTGCTCACCCTTCTCGGCGCGGGGATCGGCGCGCTGCTGCTGTTCCACCGGCCGTGGCCGTGGGAAAGCCTGACCTTCGTCGGCATGGTCCTGGTCTCGGTCAGCGCCGTCGTGCTGGTCCGCTACCACCTGCAGCATTCCGAGCATCCGACACTCGAACCCCATATCCTGCAGCGAATTGTATGGCTGAACGCCATCCTGGCCATCCTCGGGATCCAGCTGCAAAACTACCTATTGGGAACGGCCGAGCTGCAAGGCAGTGGGTTTCTGGTAGCTGGGCCGATCGTTGCCATGACGATGCTGGTGTCGGCGCTCGCCGGTCCATCGATCGCGGTTTTCACCCAGACGGTCGTCGTTTTCCTGCTCTCCCTCTCCCGAGCCACCCCTGTCGATATGATGGGTGCGTCTTGGCTTGCCGGGGCGGTTGCGGCCCATGCGGTCAATCCCCTCAAGCGCCGAAGCGACCTCTTGCGAGCGGCAACGGTCCAGTCGCTTGCAATGGCTCTGCTCGGCGCCTGTATCTCGGCGATCTCGACAGACGATGCAAGACTGGTTCTGGAAAGTGCGGGATGGGCTGCTTTGGCCGGCATTGGCGCGACCTCTATCTTCTGGCTGCTCGTGGGCGGGGAAGAGCGGTTATTCGGCATTGTCTCCGACTGGACGCTCCTGGAGCTGTGCAGCCCGGACCATCCCCTAATCAGGGAGTTGTGCCTGCGGGCGCCTGGGACCTATGCCCATAGCGTTATGGTTGGGCAGCTTGCGGAGTCGGCGGCGAGAGAGATCGGCGCCAATCCCATCCTGTGCCGAGCCATGGCTTACTTCCACGACGTCGGCAAGATCCAGCGACCCAGCTTCTTCGTCGAGAACCAGGTAGGTGAGAATCCTCACGACACGCTTTCGCCCAGCCTCAGTGCGAACATAATCGCCGCCCACGTTCGCGACGGGCTGGAGCTCGCGAGGGAGTATGGATTGCCGCAGACCTTGCGCGATGCGATTGCGGAGCACCACGGCACCACGCTGATCGCTTACTTCTATGACCGGGCGCGCAACCAAGCCGGAGGCGAGGAAGCTGTTCTCGAGCAGTTTTTCCGTTATGAGGGACCAAAGCCGCAAACCAAGGAGACGGCGATCCTGATGCTCGCCGATACCGTCGAGGCGGCAAGCCGAACGATTCCTCGGAGCAACACAGAATTGCTCGAATCGACCGTTTGGCGTCTCGTCGATGATCGCCGGGCAGACGGTCAGCTGGACCAATGCGACCTGACGCTCAACGAGCTACAAGTCATCCAGCGGGCATTCGTTCACGCCATGGGCGCGCTAAGACACGACCGAGTCGCCTATCCTGAACAAGAAAGCAATGTCCCCAGCATCGAAACGGCGAATCTTCGTGTACAACGAATCGCACAAGCGGATTCCGACCTTGGCGATTAAACAGGCGATGCACTCCTTGCTCGACTACCACAACGCTCCTGATGGGGATGTTTCGGTGGCAATCGTGGGCAACGAAAAGATCCGGGAGCTCAATCGAACCTACCGGGAGCTCGACGAGCCCACCGACGTGTTAACTTTCACCGAGAAGCGAGAATTTCTCCACGAACCCCTCGGAGAAATCGTCATATCCTATGATATGGCTCGACAGCAGGCTGCGGCGCGGGGCGCCGCCACCGACCACGAGCTGATCTGCCTAACGATTCATGGTGGTCTCCACCTTCTAGGATTCGATGATTCGACCGATAATGAACGGGACGAGATGATTCGTTCAATGAACGATCATCTGCGCCGCCTCGAAATGGAGACTGACGAAAACTGGAGCTCGCTACCCCATGGAGGGTGTGCTTGAGCGTCGCCGAACGCCGAGATTTCGTCGCCCCGTTCAGAGTCGCTATGAGCGGCTTGGTCCACACGTTCCGCACCCAGCGGCACATGAGGATCCATCTCTATATCACGCTCATCGTGGTGCTGGGAGCGATGCTTCTGAACCTGCGGATCCGCGAGATTCTGGTTCTGCTTTTCATGGTGAACTTCGTTCTGGTTGCGGAGATGTTTAACAGCGCGATCGAAGCCACCGTGGACCTTGTCTCGCCAACTTACAATCCTCTGGCGAAGTTCGCCAAGGACATTGCCGCCGGAGCCGTCCTGATCACGACGATCATGGCTATTGTGGTGGGAGCGCTGATCGCACTCGGCGACGATACTTGGGAGCGCATCAAGATCAGTCTTACCGCAGAGACGCTCGGAATTCCGGTTGCCACACGACTGGTTGTCGCCATTCCCATCATTCTGGTTCTCGTCGTTATCGGGAAGGGACTTGGCAAGCGGGGACAGGTCCTCAAGGGCGGGCTGGTCAGCGGCCACGCGGCCTTTGCCTTCTTCTTTGCCGGCGCAATCGTGTTCCTCAGCGACCAGGCCATCGTTGCCGCCTTGGCCATTCTGCTTGCGGCGATTGTCGCGCAAAGCCGCTGGGAAGCCAAGATACATTCGGTTTTCGAGTTGACGTTGGGAGCAACCGTGGGCTCACTGGTCGCGGTACTCCTCTTTGCCCTCACCCCGAAATGATGATGTCGTCCGAATGAAAACCGAGCCCCCAGAACGTCTCCGGCCAACCGGCCGCGTATCACCCTTTCCTGGCCTTGCTGCCGTAGCCATCGTCTTGGCGATGCCCATCTTTGCCTTTGCCGCAGTGGGGGACGCTCAGGCGATCGGGATCGAATCCGAATCGTGGCTTTGGCCCTCCCTTCTTGGGTTTGTGCTCTCGATCGGTCTTAATGCGCTGGCTACGGCCTCCGTAACCGCATTTGAACTCGTCAGGCCAGCCCACCAAAAGCTGTTCGACAAGGAGAGCCGGGAATACCGGCGGCTCGACCGGATCATCTGTCAGCGCGGCTCCTTCGTGGCGGCCAGCCAATTGGCCGGTCATACGTTCCGGGCCTGGCTGATGTTGTTCAGCTTCCTCCCCTCGCCGTACCTCGCCGCCCAGATCGTCGGCGGGCAGCCCTCGTGGCTGCAGATCATCGGTACGGCGATCGTGATCAGTATTGTCGCCACGATTGCCAATCTCGCGGTGGGAGAAATCGCACCGCGAGGTTATGCGGCCAGCCGGCCCGCTCGGGCGGCAACGCTGCTGTATCCGTTCGGCGCGGTCATGGTGCCTATTTTTGGCCCGATTGGGAGCGTTCTTGTTCGGATCGGAGGTTTGATTACCAGTCGGTTCGGAGTAAAGGCCGCCTTCATTCTTGCCAACGAAACGGAGGAGGAGATCAAGATCCTGGTCGAGAGCGCCGAGCAGAAGGGCGAGATTGAGACCGAGGAGCGGCAGCTGCTTCACAGCGTGTTTGAATTCGGCGATACCATCGTCAGGGAAGTCATGACGCCCCGCGTCGACATGGACGCGATGCCAATCGAGAGCGAGCCGATCGAGGTCTTGACTCTCATCAGGGAATCGGGCCACTCCCGCATACCTCTCTACGAGGGAACCGACGACCAGATCCTCGGCATCATTCATGCCAAAGACCTGCTGATGTCGATGCTGCAAGAGGGGGACGGCGTTTCGCTCCGGAAGCTGATGCGGCCAGCCATGTTCGTGCCAGAAAACAAGCCACTCAGCGATCTGATGCGCGAAATGCGACAGAACCGAAGCCAGATGGCCGTGGTCCAGGACGAGTTCGGTGGAACCGCCGGCATTGTGACGATCGAGGACATCGTCGAGGAACTGGTCGGTGACATCGTCGACGAATACGATGTCGAGGAGCCCGAGCTGATCAAGAATGGCGCGGGCTACATCGTTAGCGGGAAGGCCAATCTCTACGACGTCAACGAGGAAATTGGCTCCTCGTTCCATAGCGACCAGTTCGATACCCTTGGCGGTTATGTCTTCGGGCTCTTTGGCCGCCAGCCTCGGCTCGATGAGAGCATCGAGGCCGATGGCTACCGATTCAATGTCAAGGAGACCGATGGACGCCGGGTCGGCAAGCTGTATGTCGAACCTCTGCCTGAGACGGAGAGCGTCGCGTAACCCTCAGCCATACTGGAAGGCATGAAAATCGGCGTACAACTCTACACGGTCCGCGACGACATGCACAAGTCGCCCGTAGACACCCTCAATGCCTTGGGAAAGATGGGGTACCGGTACGTCGAAACGGCGGGTTTCGCCGGTAAGTCTGCGAAGGAATTCAGCGGTTGGCTCCAAGACGCCGGCCTAAAGGCAAGCGGTATGCACGTGGGGATCGAGGCGTGCGAGAAGGAGCTCAATCAGATTCTCGACGATGCCGCCGTGCTCGATTGTCCCTACATCATCGTCCCTTGGATCCCTGAAGCGGTTTATAAGGATGGGTGGGACCTGGCGGGGCAGCGCCTCGAGAAGATAGGAGAAAAGGTTGCGGTGGCGGGTCGTGAATTCGCCTATCACAACCATAGCTTCGAATTTGTCGACGTGAAGGGAAAGTCCGGTTTCGAGATTCTGTTTTCTGCGGCCTGTCCGGACTGCCTCGTGGCCCAGATCGACCTGTGGTGGGCTTATTGTGGGATGAAAGACCCCGCCGGTCTCGTCAAGAAGTTTGGCGAACGAACAAAGCTCGTGCATCTGAAGGATGGCAAATCCTGCAGCGAGGACGTCCATGCGGCGGCGGGCGACGGAGTCATGCCTTGGGATGCCGTACTGGATGCTTGCCGCAAGGCAAAAGTCGACTATGGAATCGTGGAGCTTGATACGAGCCCCTGCAAGCCACTCGATTCCGTGGACAAGTCCCTTCGGTTCTTCCGATCCAAAGGATTCCGAGACTGATCAGGCGAGCTCGGCACTTGAGACGCTTTCCGGTTCGATTGCCTTCTTGAAGTGCTGCTCGAAGATGACCATTTCGCTACGATGCTTCGCAACGTAATCTGTCACGGCCTTGAGGTTATGGGCCCCTTTGGTTCGGACGAGGTCCCACTCCCAGAGGGTATGAAGGCACAGAGACTTTGGCGCCTCTTCCGATCGGAAGCCGTTGCTGTCGTTGTACCAATCAGCCTTGACGCCGGTGACCGACGTGTGCTTCATCCGGTGTTGGCTCAGGTAGCACTCGAATCCGAGCCGGTCGAGGGCAGGGCCAAGATAAGGATGTGGCCGGTTGAAAGGCGGGATGTAGGTGAGGATTTCCCGTTGGAAGATGTCCTCAAGCCGTTCCATGCCGATCGTCAGTTTCTCCATGACGACTTCGGGATGATCGCCCCTGAACTCGGACTGCCACATCGGTGAAACCAAGTTCTTGAAGCGATAGACGAGTCGGCCAAGCGGCCGATTGACTCGCTTATTGTAAACGTCGCCCGACCGACGCAGTTCTCCAGATAGCTTCCAGTAGTTGTGGTCGAAGCCATGAAGGCAGGGGATGATGTATCGCAGAGAGGAAAGGAACGAAACGGCTTGACGGTCAAGCAAGCCAGGCGAAATGCCCAAATGGTAGGTCACGCCGGCGGCTTCAAAATGTTCGAGGATCGCGTTGACCTCGACCATATCCTTCAACTTGGGCCGGATGCCGGTAGGGTAGTCGTCAATGCGCAGCGTCGGTACGGGGAGCTTCCCTCGCCATACGCCAAGTCGCACGCTAAGTCCTTCGTCGATTCGGATGCGACCCTCGAAATCAAACGGGTCGCTGGTTCGAAGGGCCGTGTCCGGCTGAATCACCACGACCCATGGGTGTCGGAACCGCAAGTCATGTACGAACGGCTCTCCGGCGAGCGGAGCGGTAACCACGGGTATGCCCCGGGACATCTGGGACAGACCTTTCCGCCTTTGCGCTTCGTCGATGGGTTCAAAAATCGCCGGCTCGCCATTAGCCATCGAGGTCCAGGCCGTTAGCGAGGACAAAATGCCGGCAACTCGCCGGGCGAGCCCTGATGAGATATTCATCAGCACCTCGGGACCTCCCGCATGACGCATGGGTTCATCTGTTCGGATGGTTTGCAGCCGGTTTGGTCGTGGTTCGCCCAACTAATTTCCTTTCCTCGCAAAGTGAATGGCGCGTGGACCGCCACGGACCACAAACCCATTGCCCTCATCACCGTGCCCATCCACGTTGCCGTGGTTTCCCTCTGGGGCGGCTCCCACGCGACGACATGCGACCCGCGACTAATTTATACATCAAGAATCGGCGCAGTGTGTCGTTGCGGGTGTCAACACACCGAAATCCTAGTATTCGTGCCTCAGCTCGGGCACAGTATTATGAGGGGACTGCGCCGGTGAAGTATATAAGTATGCTAAGGGCAAGCTGGCGAGACTTGCTCCCGTCTGATACCTCGTTAACCTAGACCCATAGTCGAAGCCCGGAGCTTTTTGCGGCTCGTTTCGCTTGCTTCTGGGTATGGTCACGTTTCAGGCTTCGCAACGAAAACCAGCGACCTGACATTAGGATATGCCCGACAATCGCTTCGCTCGTACCCGACAAGACCACAGTCGCGAGACCGCCGAAGATTACGCGGAGCTCATCGATAGTCTCATTGCCGAGAAGGGTGAAGCGCGGTCGGTGGACTTGGCCGAACGCCTAGGGGTGAGCCAGGTGACCGTTGGCAAGACAATCCAGCGACTCATTCGCGAAGGAGTGGTCATCCAAGAGCCCTATCGGAGCATCTTCCTAACCGAGCAGGGCAAGCGCCTCGCCGACGAGTCGAGGGAACGGCATCATCTCGTGCTCCAGTTCTTGCTTAAGCTCGGCGTGCCCGAAGGTGTCGCCGAAGCAGACGCGGAAGGCATCGAGCACCACGTCAGCAGCTCGACCCTGGACGCGATGCGCGCGTTTCTTGCCGCAAGAAAGAAAGCCTAAGAAAACAAGCCATTCTGGTAAGATCGTTTTGTGCGGGTGCGTCTGGATGAACTGGATCTGAAGATTCTTAGGATTCTACAAGAGGACGGCAGAGTGACCAATGCTGACTTGGCCAGAATGATCGGCCTGTCCCCGCCCAGTGCGCTCCAACGGGTGCGTAAGCTCGAAGAGCTGCGTTTGGTGAAGGGTTACGTGGCCCTGTTAAGTCCAGAAAGGCTGGGCTACGGCCTAACCGTATTCGCCCAGGTTTCGCTTGCTCTCCACCAGGACAAGGCCATCGAGCGCTTCAAGCGGGAAGTCGGCGAGATTCCACAAGTGATTGAGGCCTACAACGTGAGCGGGGAATTCGACTACCTCCTAAAAATCGTAGTCGAAGATATGCGCGCCTACGAGACTCTCATTAGGGAAAGGCTCTCCACGATCAAGGGCCTCAGCAAGATTCAGAGCTGCTTCGTGCTTTCGGCGGCGAAGCAGACGACCAAACTCCCTCTGTAAACTCGCCTCATGGGAATCGTCGTTCGGCGGTATCGAGAGGACGACCGGGAGACGTATGCCCAAGTGCATGGAGACGTCTACCGGGACGGCACGCCGCTTCGCCCCGATGAGGCGATCGAGAAGGAGGGCGACATGCTCGCCTTTGTTGCCGAGTGCGACGGAGAGGTCGTCGGCGGTTACCGGCAGTTGGAAGCAACATTTTCGTGGAACGGCCAAGGCCTTTGGGGCGCCGGCATTGCAGGGGTCGCCGTCAGTCCAGCTGCTCGTCGTCAAGGCGTTGGCGCCGCGCTCATGGAAGACTCCGTGCGACAGATGAAGGACGAAGGGCGAGTGCTTGCCGCTCTCTATCCTTTTCGATCGAGCTTCTATCAGCGGTTCGGCTATGAGAATTGTGGCTGCAAGCTGAAGATCACCTGTCCCCAGCACCGGATGCCCAGGGGGGACGAGTCCTTCGATTCCCGCCGGCTTACGATCGCAGACGTGGAGGAGTTGGATGCGTGTCACAAACGCCATGCCGCCCGATACAACGGGATCTGGCTTCGCACTCACATCCAGTGGGCAGAGGAACTCGCTTCACCGCGCCGAATCTTCGGAATCGGCAAGCCTGTTAAGGGCTACCTATTTTTCGACAAGGATGCCGGCTTTTGGGTGCCTGGCAACTTGGGCGAGTTGGTTTGGGATTCAGCCGAAGCGTATGAAGGGCTGCTCGGCTTGATGCGGAGTGTTGCGATCAACAAATCCGCCTTAAGCTGGAACGAGCCCAGCGACTCGCCCTTTGTCGCTTCCTACTTGGAGCAGGGGGTTGCCGTGGAAGTGGAGCGGCCCGTCATGTACCGGCTGTTGGATGTCGTGGCCGGTTTGTCGCGCCTGCGAACCGACCGGCAGTTATCGTTTTGCTTCCAGGTCCATGATCACAACCTCCCAGAGAACTCGGGCGAGTGGCGTGTGGAAAGCGGTCCCGATCGCTGCGAGGTCACACGCGGAGGCTCCCCGGACTTCCGACTCGACATTCGCCGTCTAACTCAGGCGTTCATGGGAGAGCCTGCCCTGGATCAGCTTCTTGGCCAAGGCGCGGTTGAAGTTCTGAATCCTCCTGGAGCACGATCGGCTGTGGAAGCACTGCCGCACCGACCGGTTTATTGCATCGACCAGTTCTGATCCAAGCATTACTCGCTTGCAAGAAAAAGTGCACAGATCGCCATGAGGGCGGGAAACACGCAGGTTTGAATGCCCCAAGTCTGGTAGCACCACAGGCCGGTTCCGGCTAGTGCCAGGCTGCAGGTGAGGGCAAGAACACGCCCTCCGATCGCTTCAGTTCTCCTCATCACGCATGGAGAACGCCGGGGCTACTTTGCGGTGTCGGCGGAATTTTTCCCGACACCTGGAGAAGCTCGCCACGTTAAGCTTGTGGACTGGATCCATCCCAAGGGGGGAGGAAGGACGAAACGTTGGAAGGAGACTGGACGCATCTCGCACCGCTAAGGCCGCGCCTCATGCGGCTGGCGACGAGGTTATGCCTGGGAAACCTTGAGGAAGCCGATGACCTTTGTCAAGAAACGCTTGTCCGAACGATACGGTATGTGGACCGGGCAACTCCGCAAGCTTTGTGGAATATCGCAGCTACCGTTCTTCGCCATGTATCGACAGATCGCTTTCGTCTATCCGCTCGCGTGCAAAACGACGACCAACTGGAGGACAAGGTGAGCTTTTCCATCGAGGACGAACTGCAGCGCCGCGAATTGCTCAGGAGGATCGATGGACTACCCCTTGATCAGCGAGAGCTTATTACCTATGTTTATGCCGAAGGACATTCTCTTGAGGAAGCTTCCGAGCACTTCAAATGCACCCAAGAGGCCATCAAACAGCGTCTTAAGCGGCTGCGACAGAAGCTCCAAACCGCACTGCAGGAGGTTCCGGCATGAGGTGTGAAGACTTCCGAAGTGCGCTGAACGACGCGTTTGATTTGGTCGATCCGGAAGTTTTGGGTCCGCTCCAAGAACATGCCCGCTCCTGTCCAGCCTGCGAGGCCCTGCTGACGGAGCGCTTGCGGTTCGAACGAACGCTGACGGTGGCCATGCTTCAGCCTGCGAAGCAGCCGAAGCCCGTTACCGCAGGTCCTCGGGTCTGGTTGAGATACGCTGCCGTTGCGGCAATGACAGTGCTTGGAGTCCTGGCCGGCCATCGATATGGCGTCGCAGACCTTGAGAAATCAAAGGACGACGCGATTCAGCGTGTACTGAACAAGGTGGTTCCGCCGGTCTCGGCGGCCGATGTCCCAACGTATTCAAGCCTACTGAGGCTTCCCGGTCTAGGAAACGATGACTCCGAGTTGTCCGGATGGATGGGTAAGGAAAACGCGCCGCTGCCAAGGGGCCCGATCGATTGGGCGAAACTGGATCCTCCTTCGAAGGACTTCGTAATGATCGATCCCAAGGTCGGACTCTCTCGCCCGGGATCGATCAAGCTGTTGCAACGCCACTATGGTGGAACCGCGCGACGAAAGGTCGCCATACCGCTGGGTCCCGGCTCGCAAATCCGGCTGTCCTGCTGGGTCTATTGTCCGTTCGGGGGCTCGATGCAGAACAAGCACCTGAGCATCGGGATTGCCGGGGGTGATGGTTCGGGGGCAAAGTTCGGGAACAGCGTGAATATATTCAACGCGAATCCCAACTGGCAGCCGTATTGGATTGATACATCCATCCCTCAGGCCATAAGCGAATTCGAAATCGCATTCTCGACCGGATCGGGCAACGGCGAATTCAAGGGCTACGACTGGGCGTGCTGGGTCGACGACATTGCGATCGAGGTTATTGCCTCGTATCCAATAAAAATTGTCACCGTTTCCGACCATCATCTTGACATCGACATTGTTGCACCTGGCGTAAAGTTCGCGGGCCTTCGGGCGATTAGTTCCCGGCAAGGATTTTCCGACGTGATCGTGAGTCCGCTGCCGGGCAAGGAAAATCGATATCGTATCAAGTCCGTGGCGGTCATTGAGGAGCTGCGATCACCCAATCCCTTTACAGGGAGAGAATCGCCACTGGGGATTCGCGGTAAAGCAACGATCGGCTCCCAGACGGTCAATTTTTCCGGCGGAGCCGTACTTGGGCAGCGAGAGGGCCAGTAATCGACTAATTTTCCGACACCTTCTATCTGCCTCTCCGTTTTCCGAATGTCCCGATTTGAGGACGCAAGGAGGAGAGATGAAGGGTAATAGAATTCGAAACTCAAAGCGAGGTGCGATAGTTCTCGCGATTACGCTTGCGGTTGTGATGGCGCCTCTGCCATCGGGCGCGGATTACCGCATAGGCGGTATCGATGGATTTCAGGGCTGGAGTTGGACGGGCGGAGGACAAGCGGCATTTCGGGGCGCCCTGAAGAACCCGGTTAATTTCGGGCCAAGCGGCAAAGTTAAGACGGCCGTGGCAGACTTCGAACTTCTGGATGTAAACCCCGCGAGTCTGGCATTGGTCGATTGTTTCGTTGCTCCGGCTGACCTTGATAGCCGGTACACCCAACAAGACCTCCTCAACATTGAGCAGTTCTTCCTGAACGGCGGCGACCTCTTGCTAATGAACGATGGTGCAAGTTACGACGCGATCGGTTCGTTCTTGGGAGTGCCGAGCTCTCAGAATGACTTGACCGATACAACTGGATCCGGAAAGCCACTCTTTTCTGGACCGTTTGGCACCGTGTCCGCCGTCAAGCACCAAGGTCTCAACGGTCTACTGGCTGCAGACGATGTTTTGGCAAAGGGAGGTGCCGTGATCGGCTCGAATGGAGGAGGTCCAACGATCGCCCTTTGGCCACGCAATCGCTACGCTCCAGGGGCGGGTGCCCTGATTATTGTGAGCGACGTGGATGCCGTGGCGAGCCCAGGAAATGGCTATCAGGGTGGCATGGCCAACTACCAGTCGATGAACCCAAACGCCGTGATGGCGCTGAATGCGGTCGCTACGCTGATCCTAAAGCACCCGTCATCTGGTGCGGTTGGCAATGCGCAAGCATTAGTCGGCGAACTGACACTTCAGGCGATCAAGCCCGGTAATCGGCATCGTTCCGATCCACGGCGGTTCGACGCCACGATGCTTATTAATTGTTCCGAGCCGGGGATCGCAGAGATCCTGTTTGAAATCGACGGACTGCCGAAGGGTGAAGTCAAGCGGATGATGCTATCAATAGGTCAAACGGAACTAGACGTCCCTCTGCCGGTTGTTCCACAGGGCGCCCATTTCATAACCGTCATCATAAGAGGAAGAAACGCCAAGTCAGACGTATGCATTTCGTATGCCGCCCAATATGATCCCAACACACAGGGGGTGCCGCTAGCTAACCACTCCGGTTGGTTTGCCTGGCAAGGTCTCTGCGTCGGAATGAGCTATACATCTCTCCGCCGATACAACGGTCAGGTTTCCGACAGTATTTGGAACGATCCCTTACAGCTAGATTCCTACGTTCAGGTTACGGATGCTTGGGTGAAATTGAACCCACTATTCCTGGCTAAGGAACTTGAGATGTTCGCAGTAGACCTTGCATCTCGAGAAGGCTATCTGCTGGACCAAATCCGGCAACTCCGTCTGGCTCTGACTGCCAACACGCCGGGGTGCCTGGCGCTTGGCAACACCGAGGACGTCGGTGCTACTCGTCACTGTGTGGTGGCACACGCCCTTTTCGATTTGGGCGGCGGGAATTACCAGCTCGGTATCTACGATCCCAACTACGGTCCGATTCCCGGACGCGACGAGAACGTAGTCCAGCGAGTCTACACGTCGTCCGATGCCAATGGCCTTGGTGCCAATCTGGATTCCCAGGGAGGATCGGGTTCGTTCGACTTCTTCGGCTTTCTCCCCAACCTTTAGCTTAACCCCGGCCAATGGCCGGGGCGCCTTCTAACCGACCACCAGGATCTCGCTCGCGGGCTCGGCGTTCAGGCTGCGATAGCCATCCGGAGTAGCCGTGACGATGTTCTCAACACGAACGCCGAACTTGCCGGGCAGATAGATTCCGGGCTCGACGCTAAAACAGTGTCCGGGCTCCAAGGGCAAGGTGTTGCCGGCAATGATATAGGGCTCCTCGTGCCCCTTCATTCCGATGCCATGGCCGGTGCGATGGAAGAAGAATTCGCCATAGCCGGCGTCCTCGATGACCCGGCGGGCGGCCTGATCGACGCTTTGGCAGGCCGTGCCTGGTCGTATCGCTTCTCGACCGGCCATGTGGGAACGGTAAACGATGTCGTAAACCTTCCTGGCTTCGTCACCGGCTTCCCCGACCGCAACGGTCCTCGTGATGTCGCTCTGATAACCGCAGTAGCTGCAGCCGAAGTCGAGGATGAGCACGTGCCCGCGCTCGATCACGCTCTCGTCACTGACGTGATGCGGCTCGGCGGCATTCGGACCGGTTGCTGCGATGCAGAACGTGGGCTTGCCGCCGCGGCGTTGCATCTCCTCAAGGATGATGCGTTCCACCTCAAGCTCGGTCAGGCCCACTCGAATTCTCGGCACGATCGCCTCGAAGGTATCGTCGGCTATGTCAGCCGCCTTCTGCATCATCGCAATCTCGTCGGCGTCCTTGACCCGCATGAGCTTCGAAAGGATTTCGTGCCCGGGTCTGAAAAGGGCAGCCGGGAGAACGGCCTGCATCTCAAGAAGCATCTTGGCCTGCAGGTCGTCGTCGACCGCGATGACGCTTGACCGCAGCTTCCAGTCTTCCGTCAGCGCCCGGAAATGGGAAAGGGGATCCTCACCGTCTCGCCACGACCGGACATCCTCGAGTCCGCTTCGGGATGCCTGTGAAGCGGAGAGAGCGGGGCAGATCATACGGCGCCTTCCATCCTGATGAAGGGCAAGGATGAGGAAGCGCTCGCCGCCGCTCTCGTGAAAGCCGGTCAGGTACCCCATCGTGATGGGAGATGCGGCAAGGTAGGCATCGACTCCGGCGTCCTTAAGCAGAGGAGCGAATCGATCGAGGCGCGCGAGTCCAGTTGCAGTCGACATAGGCAATTTCAATCTAGCATAAGGGGCAAGTCTCAAAATGGTCAATGTCGTCGTTGCGCTCTTCCTCAGCGGTCAGGTCAATCCCCCTGACCGCGTCCTGAGCCAAATCACCGACCTGACCATTTCCTATTGGTCCTTCGATAAGAAGACCGAATCGGGCCTCCTGCAGGTTCATTGCAAGGTGGCAAGCGAGGTAAGGGAGATCTTCGAGGAGCTCCACCGCGCAAGATTCCCCATCCACTCCATCCGTCCCATGGCCGAGTTCGGTTGGTCGGATGACGAATCCATGGAGTCCAACAACACGTCTGGCTTCTGCTGGCGAACGATCAAGGGCTCGAAAAAGCTCTCCGACCATGCCTTCGGGCTTGCCATCGACATCAATCCCCGTCTCAACCCCCACGTCGATGCTCGGGGCATCCCGCTTTCGCCCGGGTCCTATCAGAAAAGGACGCCGGGAACGATTTTCGCATCAGGGCCGGTGGTTAGGGCTTTTGAGCGCCGGGGCTGGCAATGGGGCGGCCGGTGGAAGTCGTCAAAGGACTTTATGCACTTTAGCCGCCGGATATACTGATAATCCCTTGCTGGCGGATCGTCTAATGGCAGGACAACGGTTTTTGGTGCCGTATGTCTAGGTTCGAATCCTAGTCCGCCAGCCACCGATTTTAGGGTTCCCGTTCCTCCCACTTCTTCAACAACACTTCGTCAACCCTTCGAGTTGGAAGCGCAAAGTAGTCGCCGAGATAGCGTTTCAACCGTTCCTTCCCTAACTCTGTCTTTCCTGAATAGTAGAGTGCTTGCGCAATGAGCCGATCGCGTTCGCCGGAGGCAACCGGCCAGCCGCCGGTAATGCGCTCGGCACAGTGTAGTGCCCTAAAAGCATGTTGCTTCGCCAGTGCTGCAGGAGCCGCTTCTGCGACGATAAGATGCACGGAAGCAGCGCCAGGGAAGTCGCCTTGATTCGCTAGCTCAGCGGCAAGCTCCGTTGCGCCTCGACTGGCCAACTCCCATCGCCGGGTCCGCAAGAGGAGCATGATTCGAGCCTGTTTGCCCAGGGGACCAAGGGTCTGGGCTTCGGAGAGTGTTTGCTGAACCTTCTCCCAGTCACCCATTTCGGCATAGTGAAGTGCGACGAGTTCCAGGTTTCCGCACGAATCGATCAGCATCTGGCCCTCTCTGGTCTGGCCGCGGTCCATCAATCTCCGCGCGATCCACAGACGATGGGGCTGGGACAGCATGATAGCCTCCCCGTCCTTCAAGAGCTTGTCGAGGATCGGGTCCGCGGCCTCCCAGTTACCGAGGATGGGGCCTGCAATCGAAGCCCACAACACACGAGCAGCGGGAACTTCGGGAAGGGACTTCGCTACCCATGATGCAAGGCCGGCAATATCCTCCCAATCGGCTTCGGATCGGGCGACAATTCGAAGTGCGGCGATGATTCGCTCGTACGTGACGTAATCGCGTCGGTCACGCAGTGCCGCCTCGACGGATGCGAACAGTTCTTCATCGCTGATGGCAGAAGCTTCGAGCTTTCGAATGGCAAGGTGAAGTGCTTGCGCTGGCGTTGGAAACTTAGCTTGCAACAGCTCCAGCCATTTCACGCTTTCTTTTCGATGGGTTTGGGATCGGAAGCCAGCCTCCGAGCACACCCTCCAAAGCCGTTGCTGCTGCCAGGGATCTCGCGCTTTTGCAGCCTCCGGTGCCGCAATCGCGTAGGCAACCCTCCACAACGTGTGGTCGTCGGCTTGATTGGCTCGTTCCAACAGGAGCTCACTGAGTGTCGTTTTCTGAAGCGCAGTCAGCTCGATCCATTCTTGCGCGTAGACGTCTTGGTCTAGCGCAGTAATCACCGCAGCCTCGAAGTCGCCGCCGGCGATGGTCGCCAGATTTCTTGCCTCCGTCGTGCCGAGCAGGGAACCGGCAGTCTCCAGGACGCTTCGCGCCTGATTCGCGGAGAACGAATCTCTGAGCCCTGCCGTCCAATAGCGAACCCATTCTGAAGCCCTTGTCCGATCGGTAGCTGCGATGGCTATGGTGGTTTCGAGGAGGTCCTCCTGAGTCGGATTGGCAATGAACTTCAGAACCAGGGCTTCGGTTGTAGCGCCGAAAGAGTCAGCTTTCGCATTGCCGATCTCCTCGACAAGCTTGCCACCCCTCAATAGCAGGTAAGCGCCAGGACGAATGGCCGCATTGTCGAGCAGATCAAATTCACCCTCGGCGTTGAGGGTGCGACCGGCGCCAACGCTCCAGGATTGGGCGCCTTGATAAGCTTGGACTTTCGATTCGCTGACACGAAGGCCGTCACTGGCATCTACGCTGTAGCGGGTGCCGAGTGCGACATACTCGCGCCCCTGGCACAGGATTCGAACCTTGTTCCGGCTGTCCTTGGCCTCATCGACGAGGACGTTGCCAACCAGGAGTTCCAAAGCGTTGCCCGGTCGCAGTCGAAACATCGTAACCACACCGGTCGCAACGACATTCGAGTCACCCAACTTGAGACGGACATCACCGGAGGCGAGCACGATCTGGCTGGTGGGCATAGCGGAATTGACCGCGATCTGCTCATTCTCGGCGAATGCTTTGCCGCTCAGCAGAAGCGAATCCGGACTTGCATGACGGCTTTGACAAATTGCGAAAACGGCGACGCAGGCAGCGACTGCCGGGACAGCGAATTGCCACAACATGCGGCGAGGCACGCGGCTCTGATGGATTTGCTCTTGGACTCGTTGTGGAACCGGATCGATGTCGATGCACTCTTTGATATGGCGCGTGACTGGTTCAAGGAGGGCTTCAAGCTTGGCGCCGCAGTCGGCACAGCTTTGGCAGTGAATCTCGACCGCTGATGCTTGCTGAGTGTCGAGCTTGCCGTCAACATAGGCCAGCAAATCACAATCTCGGCATTGAATTCTCATCGAGCTTCCCCCAGTATCTGGGTTGCGTCCGGCGGAGGGACTTCGGCCCAGTTGCGCAGCCGCACCAGGGCCCGCCAAACCCAGGATTTGACCGTTCCGACCGGCACCCGAAGGATGGCGGCAGTCTCTTCATCCGTGAACTCAAGGGCGACACGCAGCCAGACGGCTTCTCGCTGCTGATCGGGCAACGTCGCCAGCGCCTGGCGGACGAAGTACTTGTCGACGGCGGAGTCGTCGGCGAGAGTTGAGCCTATGGCTTGATCCAGTTCGAATTCTGTGTCCGGCATTTGCACTTCTCGTCGCTTCTTCTTCTGCTCTTCTGTCCGATTGGCGACATTTCGAGCGATCGTCATGAGCCACGTTCGTTCTGAGCTTTGCCACCTGAACGTGGATAGGCCTCTGTGGGCCCGGCGGAAGGTCTCGACGGTAGCGTCCTCGGCGTCATCCGGTCCGAGTCGCAGGCGCAAGTAGTTGTAGACAAATTGCGAGTGGTTCTCGAATTGCCTTTCCATCAACTGTCCCGCAGGTCTGTTTCGCGACCTTCGTACTATGTTGATCCACGCCACCAAAGCGTTGGTTGCGCTGGGCGAAGTTTTTCAGCGCATGACCGCAACCATTGGTTTGTTTACCTGGATCAAGACCTGCGAGGGCTGGCTGATCAAGGCCAGCGAAGGAGAATACATGAGGAAATTAGCCCAGTTCACGCGGTTCCTTTCTTTGGTAATCGTGATGTTCGCGATCGCGGGTGCAAACTGCCCCCCATCGCCTCATTCAGAACGAGAGGAGACCGCCAAAACTGCTAGCAATGTCCACGAGCTATCGGCGGGAACCGTTGCGAGGAGAATCGACGACGTAACATACGAATTGCAGGAAGCTATCGCGAGCCTTAAGGTGGGGGACGTGGTCTTTGCGAAGCAACTAATAGGTGTCCCCGAAGGCTTTGCTATCAAGGTTGAGAAGATTGATTCTGGCCGCAGTAATACTACGATAAGTGGTTCGAAGGCAAACCTGCTGGATATTTTCTCCGAACTCTATGTAAACAAGAAGAATCTGGTTATTATGCCGCCAGGCGAGATGCGTGGCAGTACACCTGAAGAGTTTCACATTCCTGTCAGCTGGAGCCTTAGCGATGACGATGGCGATGCTCTAAGGTTTGATGGATCAGTACGCTTCAAGATTCGACTGGACATCTTGATCGATGCCGTGTTGCTGGACTTGAAAGAGTTTGACTTCAAGACAAAAGTGGACGTCGCATTTGACGGTAACATCACGCACAACTCACCGCTGTCGTTTGATATCAACAAGCTCAAAGTATGGGAGAGTCCCCCTCTTGGTATCATCAATTGCGGTCCCTTGGCACTCGTTCCTACCATAAAGTTTAACATAAAGGCGAACGGAAAGCTTAATGTGGGGTCCGGAATCAACGTCACGGCCACGTTGCGTTCGATCTGTGGCCTGCAATTAAAGGGAGGAAGCTGGCGAGCCTATGGCGATACAGAACCGACATTCACGGTTGGTAATCCCGTGGTTTACGCGAACGCTAAAGGAGCGCTTACGTTACTGAACCCAGAATTGAGCTTTAAGTGCCTGCCAGTTAATGCCGAACTGTATATAGGCGCGGATTTGCCAGAATTCCAGTACGAATTGGAAGCGATCTCCCAGCCCAGATCGGTGCGCTTTGACTTAGATGCGATGTTCACGGCTGAAGTTGGGATGGATGCAAACATCTTTGGCGAAAAGTTTAAGTGGAAATCGGACCCATTTGTGTTTCGTAGCATGCCCATCATTGATGGCGAGATCACGAACGCCGACGGCGAAATAGGAGTGGACATAAAGTGAGTACTCATTCAGCCTGTAAAACAGGAATGTGGCGCGTCCTCAGAGCGGCTGTTGCGATCGGAGCCAGTGCATGGATGCTGTCTGGGTGCGGAGGCTCTGGAGGAGCATCTACCCAAACGGAGACGTCGGACATCGTCATCGAGATCCAGTGGCCCGAGCAGAGTCGTCTCATCCCAGAAGCTTCCCAAAGCATCAGGGTATCGGCTATAGGGAATGGATCTCTTCGATCCGAAACCGTGGTTCCACGGCCCTCCGGGGGAGAAGGAACAACAACTACGAATCTGACCAACCTGCCGGCGGGTCCGGTGCGAGTAACAGCTACAGCGCATCCCACCGCAGATGGCACCGGTGTAACACAAGCCGGCGCTGAGACGCTTGTTACCCTTGCCTCAGGTGAGAAGAGGTCCGTGGCCCTGACTCTCGCTTCAACGATTGAAAGGCTTGAGGTTCAGCCGAAGACTGTATTGCTTGATCTGGGTGCGTCGAAAACCCTGGTCATGACCGCCCTGAGTCGGGACAACGAGATCGTTCTGTTATCCAGCAATAAGATCCAGTGGTCGATTGTTGGTCCTGGTATTGTGACCTTGAGCGCAGCCGGAGGTTCAGCTATTGTCACTGCCAAAGAGCCCGGCAGCACCTCGATCCGCGTCCTCGAAACCGAATCGGGTGTGTCCGTAACGGCGAATGTCGTTGCGGGTGGCGGAGACATCACCATTGACCCTCCTGGGTGGACGATGGGAAGCGGTAGTACTAAGAGCTTCAAGGCGACCGCTAAAACGGGCGAGCAAAGCTTCACTTGGGAAGTGGTCGAAGGAAGCGGCACGCTCGTTGATAAGAGCTCGAATCCCGTTAGCTTTCGATCCGGACCCGTCGAAGGAACGGCCATCCTGAGAGCGACGCAGACCGCCACAGGCAAGACGGGTACAGCCCTGATTCAAGTCGTGAACAAGGCCGTTGTCATCAATGGGGCCCCGTTTGTTCTGAATCCAGGCGAATCTCGAACCGTTAGCGCCACCGTACTTGGGTCGGGGGACCAGCGCGTGACCTGGACGGGATCGGGCGTGACGTTTAGTCAGGCGGACGGAAATCCGACCACGATAACGGCAGGAAGCCAGACCGGATCGTATTCGATCCGTGCGACCAGTGTCGCCCATGGAATGATCGACGATGCCCCGGTTACCATCACCGGTGGGAATGAAACTGTCGTGGTGATCGATCCTGCCACGGCGTCCATTCGCAAGCTGGAAACATTCAAGTTCAAAGCAGTCGTAACCGGGCTGAGCGATACGAGTGTCACCTGGCGGATCGAACCCACTGCTGGGGCCTCCATCGATGCTTCCGGTAAATTCATCGCCACAAATCAAATCGGAGAGTGGCGAGTGATGGCCAAGGCAAAAGACGGGACCGAGTGTGCAGTTCCTTCGAAGATCTACGTTACCGCCGAACCTCATGACCTTAGTGTTGAATCGTCGCCAGGGGGTGTCGCCATCCAAGTAAGTCGTGCCGACGTGCAGGGTGAGAAAGATGGAACCACTTGGTTCAAGCGAAGATATACCTACCTTGAACCGGTAACCTTGACCGCCCCTTATAAAATCTCCAATGGTAAGACTTATTTCGATCGCTGGATTTTAGTTGACGAACAAGGAAGGGTTGAGAAAACAAGCACAGCCATAGTCGTTCCTATGGCAGGGAATACTACGGCTACTGCCAACTATGTTCCTGCTTGCGAAGTGACCGTTAAGTGCATAAACACTGATGGTAACGCAATTAATGATCCGCGCATAACCGTCGACAAGGCCGATCTTGACGGTCTGACTCAATGCACAGGATTTGGCACTTTCTATTACAGGATCTTCAATTCGAATCCTCAGACAGTTCGGTTCACGGCTCAGGCCAGTGTCGGTGGACGAGCCTTTAAAGAATGGAAAGTTGACGATCAATTTAAAGGTACTGGGCTCAACCTAGATCTTAAAATCGATAGCAGTGCCAAGTTCGTTACGGCAGTCTACCAATGAGTCCTTGACTGCCTCAAACTCATGATGGGGCAGGATAGTTCCTCATTTTAACCACTCAGGCAGCAGCCTCTGCAGCTCTCCCACCGTCTCCCGAAAGCGACGGTGGGACCAGCCGATGGCTTGCAGTTCCCGCAGCACTCCCTTCCGGGTCGTCGACGTAAACCTATGCTCCGAGAAGTGGAACCACGACGTCCAGATCTTCTCTGGCCGCAGTTCGCGAATCCGCGAGGCGAAAGCCTCGACATCCCGGATCGGCAGCATCGGCGAGATTGACACGCCGACCGGGATGCCGGCGGCCCTGACCCGCGAAAGAGCCCGCCATCGGCTTTCCAAGGTTGGGGCGGTCGGCTCGAACCGGGCGCGCATCTCCTCGTCGTCGGTCGAGATCGTCATGTTCACCCGGCAGCTTCGAAGCCGCGAAAGCACATCGACATCCCGCGCCACGATAGGTGACCGCGTCTGCACGATTACTCGCGGCTGAGGATCGACCGTTGTCAAGAACTCGATGAGTGACCGCGTCAGCTCGATCCGACGCTCCACCGGTTGGTAGGGATCGGTCACCGAACCGACGAAAATCGACTTGCCGGCCAGCTTGCCATGCCGCTTTAGAAGGGAGAGCGCATTGGACTTCACGCCAACCCAGTGGCCCCATTCGCGCGCCCGCCGCTCATCGGGCTCGAAGGCTACGGCATAGCAATACGAGCACCCGAACTGGCAGCCGCGATAGGGATTGAGCGAGTAATCATAGCCCGAAATGGAACCCATCCCCTGGTTGAGGATCGACTTTGCATCGTGGTACTCGACCTGAGCCCAGCCGACGCGATCGGGCCGATCATCCATCCACAGGGCGGGCTGCAAAGCAGTAGACATATATATACTATACGCTCTGCTCGCGCAAGAGGGATCAGGAAAATCAGTGAGGGGCCGAAGGGCCGGGCATAGTGGTTGCCACCATCTGAATCCCCTCCTCGGTTACGATTCCGCATTCGCTGCCTTCGGCGGTCACCGCCATCTCGACGATGCTGCCGTCGAACCGGATCAGGGGATGATAGAAGCGAGCCGCTGCGCGGGCGTCGCCGGTCAAGTAATGGGCGATCAGGGAGCGGCGAAAGCGGTCTGGCGACCGGTTAGGGCCGCTGCCATGGATCAGGCTGCCATGGAAAAAAAGCACATCTCCCGCCTTCATCAGGACCGGCTCGGGCGTATAACCCTCCGGCACTGGGATGGTTTGCGACGTGAAGCTTTGCGTCGTGTCGGCCGGGATGTGGCAGAGGAGCGGCAGCTCGTGGGAACCTGGAACGACCTGCAGGCATCCATTCTCCTCGTCGCAATCGTCGATCGCAAGCCAAGCCGCAACGCAGGTTCCGGGCTCGGCTCGAAGATAGTGCTGGTCCTGGTGCAGCGCTTGTCCGCGTCCTCCCGGAGGCTTGAAATAGAACATCGTTTGCGCGCCAACGGGCTCTTCATCCAGGAAGCCGATCATGATGTCGCGTAGCCGCAAATCCAGTAGGAAGCTTAGGCTCAGCGAATCGGTGCGGTGGGGATGGATGATGCGAGGATATTGGGCGAGCGGGTCGCGGCCGGAGGGGTCGACGCGGTCGAAGTCTTCTCGATCGGCCCGGGCGTTCCAGGCCATGAAGTGTTCGCGGATGGCAGCGACCTTTTCCCGGCCATAAACTCCTTTCGCAAGCAGGTATCCACGCTTCTGCCATAGCTCTCGACTCACAGTTCAATAATAACGCAGCCACCGTTGCGGCGACGCCTCGTTGTTTCGGACGCCGGAGGAATAAACTACGGCCAGCCTTATGCGTAAGACCACACTCGGCGTCATCATCGGCAACCGCGGATTCTTTCCCACCCACCTGTGTGATCAGGGAAGGAAGACGATCCTCCAAGTCCTGGGTGAGGAAGGCTTCGATGTCGTCGTCCTTGGTGAAAGCGACAGCCCTTACGGCTCGATCGAATCCCTTGCCGAAGCCCGCAAGTGTGGGGAGTTGTTCGACGCAAATCGCCATCGAATCGACGGCATCCTGGTCACGCTGCCCAATTTTGGCGACGAGCGGGCAGTAGCCAACGCGATTCGGTTCTCCGGACTCGACGTTCCCGTTCTAATTCATGCCTTTGGCGATGATGCAAAGCGAATGACGTTGGCGGATCGACGCGACAGCTTCTGCGGCAAGATGTCGGTCTGTAACAACCTGCGCCAATACGGGATCCCGTATTCGCTGACCACCCTCCACACCGTCGATCCGATGTCCCAGTCGTTTCGAAACGACCTCGGCAAGTTCCGCTCCATTTGCAGCGTCGTCGGTGGTTTGCGCAAGGCAAGAATCGGCGCGATCGGCGCGAGGCCGGCGGCGTTCAATACCGTGCGTTACAGCGAGAAGCTCTTCGAACAGTCGGGGATCACCGTGGAGACGCTCGACCTTTCCGAAGCGCTTGGCTGGGCCAACAAGATGGGCGCCGGCGATGCCCCGGTGCAACAGAAAATCGACCGCATCCGCGCCTATACGTCAACCGATGGCGTGCCCGACGAGAGCCTGAACAAGATGGCCCGGCTGGGTGTGGCGATCGACAACTGGGTGGCAGAGCGCCAGCTGGATGCAACAGCCATTCAGTGCTGGACGGCGCTGGAAGAGTTCTACGGCGTCGTTCCGTGCACGCTGATGTCGATGATGTCGGACTCGTTGATGGCGAGTGCTTGCGAGACGGACGTCGCCGGCACGGTTTCGATGTACGCCCTCAACCTCGCCTCCGGACAACCGTCGGCCCTGCTCGACTGGAATAATAACTTCGGCGACGACCCTGATAAGGCCGTGGTCTTCCACTGTTCCAACCTGCCCAAGTCGGTTTTCGCCGAGCAGAAGATGGACTTCCAGGAGATCATCGCCGGTTCGGTGGGCAAGGAGAGCACCTACGGCACGATCGTGGGCCGGATGAAGGCTGGTCCCTTCACCTTCTGTCGGGTTTCCACCGACGATCTCACGGGAACGATCTGTGCCTATGTGGGAGAGGGAGAAGCGACCAACGACCTGCTGAACACGTTCGGCGGGTTCGGGGTCGTCAGGGTCGAGCGGCTGCAGGATCTGCTGCAGTACATCTGTGAAGCCGGCTTCGAGCACCACGTTGCCGGAAACTATTCCCAGACGGCCGATGCCGTTGCCGAAGCGTTCGACAAGTACCTAGGATGGGATGTGTATCACCACGCCTAGCCCGTCTGCCAACTCTTCCAGTAATTCGGGTCTTCGATCTCCAAGGCTTCCTTCGTCAATCTGAGCGGGTAGTACGTGTCGAGCATGACGGCAAGCTCTTCGGTGCGGGTTGCGCCGAGGGAGGCCTCCACGGCGCCCGGCTGCGGACCGTGGGGGATCCCCAGCGGGTGGATCGTTATCGACCCTTCCTGAATGCCCTTTCGGGAGCCGAACTTGTCGTTGCAGTAATAGAGGATCTCGTCTGAATCGACGTTGCTGTGGTTGTAAGGGATCGGGACCGCTTCGGGATGGAAATCGAGAAGGCGCGGGCAGAACGAGCAAATCACGAAGTTGTGACCTTGGAAGGTCTGGTGGATCGGCGGCGGCATATGGAGCTTGCCGGTGATCGGCGAGAAGTCGTGAATGCTGAAGGCATACGGATACACATAGCCATCCCAGCCGACGATGTCGCACGGATGGAAGCGATAGGTATAGCGGGTTAGGCGGCCCCGCGCCTTGACGTCCACGTAGAAGTCACCCTTCTCATCGTGGGTATTGAGTTCGGTCGGTGGGCGAAAGTCGCGCTCATGGTAGGGAGCGTGCTCGAGCATCTGGCCAAAGTCGTTCCGATAGCGGCGTGGAATTTCGACCGGTCCATGGCTCTCGATTGCGAGCATGTGAACGGGAAGGCTGTCGAATCGAATACGCCAAATCGTGCCGCGCGGAATGATGAGGTAGTCGCCTTGCACGAACGGCACGTCGCCGAACATCGTTTCCAGCGTGCCCTCCCCGTTGTGGATGAAAAGAATCTCATCCATCTCCGCGTTCTTGAAGTAATCCTCCATCTGGTCGGCAACGTGGACCTGGTTCCAAACCACATCGTTATTGCCCATGAGAGGTACGCGACCGCTCACCGCATTGCCCTTGGCAGGCATCTTGCCCGTGAGAAGGTGGCGGTGCCGCAGCGGCTCGGAATCGAGGAATGTCGGTGCGAAAGTCCCCCGGTCCTCCCACCCCTTGACCTCGGTCGGGAGGTTTATGTGGTGCATGATCGTCATCGGTCCGCTAAACCCGTGGGTGCTGAAGAGCTCTTCGGGATAGAGGTTGCCCTCCGGGCTGCGGAATTGGATGTGCCTCGTCTTGGGCAGATTGCCGAGTCGATGGTAACGGGACATGCTGGCGGAAGTTTACTTGGCCGTCCTGGTAGCCTGACAGGGACAAGCGCGGATCGCAACGATTACTTGAGAACGGATGGATGTGACAGAGAGCGTAGCAGGGACTTCAATGGAACTCGCAGCCATCTTGCGGGACGAGGCTATCCGGGTTATCTCGGCGAACAGAAGCGGGTCACGGCCACCTGGGACGGAGAACTTGGCGACGATTGGACTTCGTGTTTTCCGATTGGCGCTGGATCTGGCCCACGCGGGCCACATATCCGACAAGGAGGCCGAAAACCTTATCGCGGCGTCCGCTTCCTTCGCCGGCGAATATCTGCTGGATGCTAATGTGGCAGAAGCGGAGTCGTTGCTCGAACGGACGAAGGTAACCGGCGATCCCACAGCCGTCTTTCACTGTCTGCGAATCCTTGCCGAAAGTCCAAGATTGAGGGCATCAGCTTTAATTCAAATGACATTGCTTGAGCTCGAAGGCGGGCTGCTGGATCGCCGGGATTCGTATTTGATGTGCATATTGAGCGATAGTGAATCAATGCCGATGGGCGTGGAAACGGCTATGGAAGTAGCTCAGCATCTTAGCAACCACGAAGTTAGGTTCTCGACAGCCGAGACGCAACAAGCCGCTGAATTCCTGGTTCGACGTCTGCTGAGATAAGTGGACTACCCAACGTGGATCTCCTGAGGATTGGGTAACGTCTCATTGAAAGCATTGGCTCACTTTTCTGGTGAGCGAAAACGGGGGAAGTCCGGCGAAAGTCCGGCACTGTGCCGCAACGGTTAAAGTCCGAATGCCCGCGATGCGAATGTCGGTTGGATGGCTCACGAGCATGAGCGGACGCGACACGGGCAGCACCCCGGTTGCACCTCCTTATGCCGTTGGCATCCTCGTGGACGAAACGACGGAGGTCGAACGGAATGAAACAACGGGGCTTTACGCTCCTTGAACTGTTGGTTGTAACGGGCATCGTCGCGGTGCTCTCGGGAATGCTCTTTCCGGTCTTCGCCAAGGCCAAAGACACTGCAAAGGCAGCAGAGTGCCTGTCGAATGTGCGACAGGTCGGCGTCGCATGGCACCTCTATGCGAATGACGCGGATGAACGGGCGTGCCTAAGCTACTACTACCTCGATAACTTCTCGCGCGAGATCGCTTGGGATTTCGAGTTGCGTTGGGATGATCCCGAGCGTCCAGAGACAAAACCGGGGCTGTTGGCGCGCTATGCCCGGGAGGGCCGGTTGCACCGGTGCCCGACCTTTCACGGCGAGCGATGGGGACGCCCTCATACGGGGATGGCCTACAACGTGTCATTCATCGGCGGAGACGTCCTCTCCGGTCGGAGGGAGGCGGCGGTGGGGTCGATCGGCGACCCCGCCGGCACCGCGCTATTTGCCGATGCGGGCTTCGGCAATCCGGTGGCGGGACACAACTACCTTCGGTCCCCGAGCGACCCCTTCTTCGGCATTGGAACGGTCCACTTTCGCCACGGTCGCGGGGCAAACGTCGCCTTCGCCGATGGACACACCAAACGATGGAGTCTGCGCTTTTTCGAGAAGGATAGCGAGCCGGGAACCGGCGCCCTCAGTGCGGACGATTCCGCCTACGACCTGGAATAAGGAGATGATTAGTGAATAAATTTGTACTTGGCTTTGGCGCAGCTTTGGTAACGGCTGCTGGATATGGACAGGTTGTCGACTTTGAAGATGTAACGCTTGGTGCGGGGAACTACTACAACGGCAACGACGGCGCCGGCGGCTTCGTCTCCAGAGCGGCCGCTTTCAATAACACTTACGATACGAACTGGGACTTTTGGGGCGGCTGGGCGGCTTCGAGGGTCGTCGACACGACCACCGAGGGTTTTGGAAACCAGTACGCATCGTTCGCCGGCGGTGGTCTTGCAAGCGCGCAATACGGGGTGGCATTCAACTCTTTTCGGGGGGAAGCCGTCGTCGGCCTGCCGGCGGCTCCGGTTGGCCTCTGGCTGTCCAATACAACGTACGCGGCCCTGTCGATGAGGAACGGGGACGGCTTCGCCAAGAAGTTCGGCGGAACGAGCGGTAATGACCCTGACTGGTTCCGGTTGACCATCTTCGGCATGGATGGAGCGGGCCAGCAAACCGGAGCGGAGGAGGTCTATCTGGCGGACTTTCGCTTTGCCGACAATGACCTCGACTACATTCTCGATGAATGGAAATGGGTCGACCTGACCACCTTGGGCAACGCGATCAGGCTGGAATTCCGGCTCGAGTCCAGCGATGTTGGCCAATTCGGCATCAATACTCCGACCTACTTCTCGATCGACGACATCCACTTGGTTCCGGAGCCAATGACTGTCGTTGCGTTGGGTGTTGGTTTCGCCGCCTGCCTGAGGAGGCGGCGATGAGGTTTGTCCTCGCGCTTTTGTCTCTTTCCTCGGTGGCTCGGGCTGCCGGTCCTTACGATGCTCACGGGATCCCTGCCAGCAGCCCCAGCTTCAGAGGGTGGGCGACCGGAGTGGTTCAACTTTCCCGTGGTCCTCAGCGCATCGACGACCCCTTTTCGCCTCCCGCCACCTACGGCGAGGCGAGTTGGGCTCTCGGTGCGCCCGGAGGCACCTACGACGTCGTCAGCCTCGGCGATGGCGGTTCGGTAACCTTATCATTCGATGGGCTTATCGTCGACAGGCCTGGTCCTGACTTCGCCGTGTTCGAAAACGGCTTTTGGTCCGGGGTCCGCGTCTTTGCCGAACTGGCGTTTGTCGAAGTGAGCGCCGACGGGCTTAACTTTGTCCGATTTCCGAGCGTGTCGCTGACTCAGGTCGCGGAACAAGTTCCCGCCTTCGGCACTCTGGAACCGACCGAAATCTATAACCTGGCCGGTAAGCATGGGCAGCTTGAGGGCACTCCCTTCGACCTGAAGGAGGCAGGCCTTCGGTCGGCCCGCTACGTGAGGGTCGTCGACGCGGTCGGTTCGCTCCAGTCGGCTTTCCGCCGGCTGGATTCGCGCGGAATGCCGATCAACGATCCCTGGACCACGCCGTTTTCGACGGGAGGATTCGACCTGGATGCGATTGGCGTGATCCATTCGCTGCGCAAAGGGCCCTGACAGGTCAATCTTTACAAAAAAATCAAGAATGGTTCCAGCCCGGCAATTTTGTCAAGCTGCGGCGTTTTGATTCGGCGAAAACTCTAGGCAATGCGCCGTGCATTCACCTTGATCGAGCTGCTCGTGGTCATCGCCATCATTGCCATTCTGGCCGCCATTCTTTTCCCCGTCTTCTCCCAGGCAAAGGTTGCCTCAAAGAAGACTGCATCCGTCTCCAACCTGCGGCAAATCGGGTTCGCGATCATGATGTATGCGGAGGACAATAGTGGCTACCCGCAGCACAGCAGCCCCTCCTGGTGGAACCCTCGGATCCGATGGACCGATCGGGTTTTTCCGTACGCGAAGTCCGAGGACATCTTCATCGCTCCGAACGCGCCGCTGGACATTTATGGAAAGGTGTGGGCCCACAACCAGCAGAAGAAGTACGGAGGCTATGGCTTCAACTTCCAGTACCTTGGTAACGCGCGGGAGCTGCTGCCCCTGCTACCCTTCACGGCCCGCGATACAGATGTCGAAAGGGTTGCCCAGACCGTTGTGGTTGCCGATACACGCGGCGTCCGCCGCGACAACGGCTCAGTCAGTGGCGGCGAGTACGTGATCGATCCCCCGTTGCCGAGCGAGCGGGGTAGCGGCAAGACGAGCGGTTACTACGGCGACGGGAGCGAGTGTGGTTCGGGGGCGACCGGCTGTCGATCCACGCCCGACGAGCGGCATGCTCGACGGGTCGCCATCGCCTACGCCGACGGCCACGCCGGCACCATGGCGCTGGCCAGAATGGACGACTTCAACGGCGATGGCCGACCCGATAACGGATGGTGGAACGGGCACGCGGACGCGGAACGAAGGTAGCGGCGGTCGTCTCGTTATCTCCGCGTCGAAAGGTAGGCGAACAGGGCCACAAGGCCCAGCAGCGCGTACTGTATCAGCCGTGTTGTGGCTGGGGTCCAGAGGTCATCTAGCCGGAAAACGTACGAAGCAACGACTGTAAGGATGGTTACTCCCAGGGCGATCCATGTCCAACTCGATTTTCCTCTTCTGTTCGCTGTTTCGTTCTCCGAAAACCGGTCGATGAGGTGATCCACGATAGCCTTCGGGGGACGCGGATTACCCAATCCGGGCGCCACCAGCGACCACACAACCAGACTCAAGCCGTGCTTGCCTTCTGCGGTTCCCAGGAGCCGAATCTTCGCGGTGTGTTCCGGGAACGACTCCAGTGCCTGAGCGGCCGTGTCGGACAGCAGCACGTGACCGGAATCGCCCACGTCCATGATTCGCTTGGCCCGTATCATCGCATCCCCGACGATGTCGATGCGACCGTTGATGTCTCGGACGACGTGTCCGGGGCCGCAATGAATACCCATTCGGAGCTTTAGGGTCGGGTGGGGGCGAATCGCACGATCGATCTCCATCGCGCATTGGAACGGCGCGTCGATTCCGGAGAAGAACACCAGCGCCATGCCATCTCCTACCGGCCTGCACACCAGGTTATTTTGGTCGGTCGCTGCTCGAAAGGATTCGGTGTTGCTAACGATGCTGTTCAGTTCACTGCTTACGCTTAGCTGCTCCGCTGGCGCTAGTTTGGACGATCCCACGATATCGAGAAAGAGAATGTAGACGTCGGCCGAATCGGCCCGTGAGAGCAGAAGCGCCTGAACGTCAGCGCGTTTGACTCTGGGGTACATCGCCAAAAACTCGTCGATGCTGTGCCCCTGCATCAGGTGTTCGTCGAGCATCGCGATTGGCACGTGGGTATCGGGAAATCGCTCGACCCCCTCGTTTCCTCTCTGAAAGATGGAAGGCTCGCCGCCGCTCATCGCGCTTGCGCGAATGGTACCTTGCCCCATCCGGCGCAAATCTCTCGGCGTAGGACCGCGCCGATGGAATCGCTCGCTTAATCCAAGGATCGCGTACGGGAGTTGGCTTAACGAGGGGGCGGAGCTTGCGAAAGCGCAAGCTCCGCCCCCTCAAAGTTTCGGCGTTGTCTAGCCGGGCATGGGTGCCGGCTGTGATTTAGGGCAATTGTTCTTGATTGGCTTCAGAGTCATTAGGTACGCGAAGATCGCCTTGATGTCCTCGGAGGTGAGGTGCTTGTAAGCGTGCATCGGCATCGGCGGCAAGACCATCCGGTTTTCCTTCCAGTGCTTTCCGCTTCGCCAGCTTTTCACCAACTCGTCGGCCGTCTTCTTACCGATTCCGGTTTCGCGATCCGGCGTCAGGTTGCCTGCGACAGACAGCCCGAAGGGGCCTGCGAACGCAGTTGCAGTTGGCGCGATCGTGGCTAGGTTGCCCTTCTCCAGCATGGAAGGGTCCCAGGTTGGCAGCGGAGCCCCGGCAGGGTGACCGGAAAATTCGCGTCCCTTGATCGGCTGTCCCTTGTCGTTGTAGGGAGAGTGGCAGTCGCCACAGCCCATGACGGTCACCAAATACTTTCCGCGGGCAACGGCTTTCGAGGGCTTTGCTTTCTCGGTGGGCGTGAAGCCGACAATTGCCGTGCCGAGGACGACGATGCCCAGGGCCATGGCGGCCAGGCGGGTTGCAGAATTCCTTCTCATCTCAATCGGCTACCTTACCCAACCGGAACGTGCCGTTCGGTTTCCGTCATCTCGCTCCAGTTCTCGCCGAGCTTGGCGTCGACCTCTACGGGCACGGAGAGCGGCAGGGCTTGCTCCATCAACTCCCGAATCGGCTCGATGTCCCGCTCGTCCCGCTCCGGCATTTCAAAAAGGAGCTCGTCGTGCACCTGCAGCAGCATCGACGTATGGCTTGAGCGGAGGCGCTGGTGGATCTTGATCATTGCCAGCTTGATCATGTCGCTGGCCGATCCTTGCATCGGTGCGTTGACCGCTTGTCGCTCGGCATAGAGTCTTTCGTTGCGCTTGGGAGCGTGAATATCGGGGAAGTAACGACGACGACCGACCAGGGTGGTGTTGAAGCCTTTCGCACGGGCTTCCTCGATCAGGCTCGTCGTGAAGTTCTTGATCTTGGGAAAGCGCTCGTAGTACTGATCGATCAGCGCTTGGGCTTCCGATAGGCTGAACGCCTCGCCAAGCTGCTGCTTCAATCCATAGCCCGTCACGCCGTAGAGGACGGCGTAGTTGAGGGTCTTGGCCCGCCCCCGCATCTCCTTGCTCACCTCCTCCTGAGGAACGCCGAACATGAGCGAGGCGGTGACGCGGTGGACGTCGACCCGGTGGCTAAAGGCGTCCACGAGCGCATCGTCCTGGCAGTAGTGGGCCAGCAGCCGCAGCTCGATCTGGGAGTAGTCGAAGGAGGCGAGCTTGGCGCCCGGGGGCGCGATGAACGCCTTTCGAATCTCCCGGCCAAGCTCGGTCCGGATCGGGATGTTCTGGAGGTTAGGGTCGTTGCTGCTCAGTCGCCCGGTCGCCGCCCCAGTCTGGTTATAAGTCGTATGTATCCGACCGTCCCGTCCGATCATCTTGGGCAGAGAGTCGGCGTAGGTGTTCTTCAGCTTCGTAAGCTCACGCCAGTTGAGAACGTCGGCTGCGATCGGATTGTCGTTCACGAGTTCCTGGAGCACTTCGGCGCCGGTCGCGTACCCGGTCTTGGTCTTCTTTTGGCTGGGAAGGCCGAGCTTGTCGAAGAGCACCTCGCCAAGCTGTTTTGGAGAGCCGATCACAAACTCCTGCCCGGCTTGCTCGAATATCCTCGCGGCCATCTTGTCGATTTCCGCCGAGAGGGTTCCCGAAAGGGTCGAGAGGTGTTGGGGGTCGACGGCCACCCCCATCATCTCCATCTGGCTGAGGATCGGAACGAGCGGCAGCTCAATATCCTCAAGCACCTTGAGCTGGCTTTCCTTTTCCAAGCGAATCCGCATAGCCGGCTGCAACAGAGCGAGGCCAACCGCCTCCCCCTTGTGGGTGTTCGGCTGTTCCACGTCCAGGTATCCCTGGATCAGGTCGCGCAAGACGGGATTGGCGCGGTTTGATTGGAGCACGAAGCCGGCAAGGCTTGTATCGAAGCCCGGCACCGCGTCGATGCCGAGGCGCTTCCAGATCGGCTTCGCGTCGTGCAAGATCGCGCTGGCGGGAAGTTCGGTTACCAAACGGTCGGCGGCTTCGCCGGACGTCTCCCTGACCTCATGTCCGACCGCCACCCAGGCCATGGACGTTGGGCCGTCTTCGAACATGGAGGGCTGGCCCGTAACCGAGCCATAGAGGACCGAGAACGGCTTTCCCGCAATCCATGCCTGAAGGTCCGCGAACGACTCCGTCCGGCCCAGGTCGTTCACTCGCAGGCTTTCCTGGACGTCGGAGGCGACCGGCTCGTCCCGAACCGCACCATCCAGATAGGGTCCAAGCACCAGAGACAGCCGGCGCAGGTGGTTCTTCATTTCAAACGATTCGAGGATCGCTGCGGCTTGCTCGAGCTGCTCGGTGGTTAGAACGAACGGATTGAAGTCGTACTCGACCGGCACGTTGCAGTCGATCGTCGCCAGCCACTTCGACTTCATCATCTGTTCGATGTTTGGCTCGATCTTCTTGCGGAACTTCTCCTCGACCTCGTCGATTCGCTCGGCGATGGTTTCGACCGAACCGAATTCGAGGATCAGCTTCGTGGCCGACTTTTCGCCGATGCCCGGTACGCCGGGAATGTTGTCGCTGGTGTCGCCGACTAGGGCCTTATAGTCGGCGATATGCTCGGGGCCGAAGCCATACCGCGCCACAACGGCCTCCACATCATAAGTAACCGTGTCGGTTACGCCCACCTTGTTCGTCAGAACCGATATGCAGGGGTCGACGAGCTGAAGGGAATCCAAGTCGCCGGTAACGATCGTCGTGTGGTATCCACTGGCCTCGGCCTTTCTCGCGATCGTGCCCACCACGTCATCGGCTTCGTAACCGACGACTTCGAGGCTCGGGATGCCGAGGGCGGCGATCAAGTCCCGCGAGACGATGAGCTGGCTGATCAATTCCGGCGCGGTTTCTCGGCGGGTGCCCTTGTACTCGGCGTATTCGACGTCGCGAAAAGTCTGGCCGGGAGCATCGAGAGCCACGACGATAGCGTCGGGACGCACCTTCTCGAGAAGCACGAACAGCATCCCCACGAAACCATAGAGGGCATTGGTCGGGCGACCGTCGGTGGTGCTCATGAATCGGGTCGCGTAAAACGCCCGAAACATCAGCGAATAGCCATCGATAATCACCAGCCGTTTGGCTTCCACGAATCAACCTTACCGCCTCCTTTCAGGCTGTGCAGGCCCAAGTTGAGGTTCGCCCGCCAAGAGAATCCTCTTGGCGATTTTGCAAACTCGCTGTATAATTTCCCTGTGGGGACGTGTCGAAAGGGGATCTTCAATCGTCTCCCTTTACAGCGACGTTCGAGGCCTGGGGAGGAGGATTTGAACTCAAATCGTGGCATTGCCGCAACACTAGTTCAAACAGCAGGAATCTGCTGGAATCGGTCCGCTGCATTTTTTCGTCGTATCCGTTTTTATGGCCGCCGGAACGGCCCGCAGACAATTTATCCGGCTCATTGTCGAGCCGAATGAACTCGGTTGAGGTAGCTGAATGGTATATCGACCACTTCGTTATGAACAGATGATGAAGGCGGCGGAAGGGTTTGACGTCCGCGCCCGCAGAATGGCGAATGGCATGGGTGTCTATACGGGCGACAAGATGTTCGCCTATCTGGTGGGTGAGGACATCGGCCTGAAGCTCTCCGAGCTGGACCGCTCCGAAGCGCTCAATATGCCCGGCGCCGAGCTGCTTCGCACCGATCCGACCGCAGAACCGATGCGCGAATACGTGCGCATGCCCAAGGAAATCCTCGACAACTACGACAACTTCCTGTTTTGGGTACAAAAGAGCGCGGCATACGCACGCAGCAAATCCGTCCATTAAGAGGGGTCGAGGACGCAACGACGCGCCCAAGGTCGTGATCGCCTTGGGCGTTTGCATTTTTAGCGGGTCACGAACATGCAACGGATTGCAGTCATCACGAGCGGGGGCGATTCACCGGGGATGAACGCTGCCATCCGCGGCGTCGTCCGAACCACCATCTCCCGCGGGGCCGACGTCATTGGGTTCCTCCATGGCTACCGCGGCATTATCGCCAACGAAGTGATGCCCCTCGACTCCAAGTCGGTCAGCGGCGTCATCACCGCCGGCGGCACGATCCTGCGCACGGCCCGCAGCCGCGAATTCATGACCCAGGAAGGCAGGCTCCAGGCGATGGACCACCTGCGCGAGAACGAGATCGAAGGGCTCATCGTCATCGGCGGAGACGGCTCGCTTACCGGCGCGAGGACGCTCTGGGAAGAGTTCCAGTTCCCGGTCATGGGCGTTCCCGGCTCGATCGACAACGACATCAGCGGCACCGACTATTCGATCGGCTTCGACACCGCCGTCAACACCGCGCTCGAGGCCGTGGACAAGGTTCGCGACACCGCGTATTCGCATGAGCGGGTCTTCGTGATCGAGGTCATGGGGAGGCACAACGGCTTTATTGCACTGGAGGTCGGCCTCGCCGGCGGCGCCGAGTCGATCCTCATCCCCGAAGTGCCGTACTCGTTGCTCGAGGTTTGCGACCGGATGCGATCGACCCACGCGAAAGGGAAGCGCAGCAGCATCATCATCGTGGCCGAAGGGGCCGCCCGCGCCAGCGACATCCGCGACTTCATTCAGAAGAACACCGGGTTCGAAGCCCGCTACATGGTCCTCGGCCACATCCAGCGGGGCGGCAGCCCGACCGCGTTCGACCGGGTGCTTGCGCTGCGGCTCGGCTCGTTCGCCGCCAACCGTCTGCTCAGCGGCTTCTCGGGCGAAATGGTTGGGGTGGATGGCGGCAAGCTCGTAGCCCACCCGCTCAGCTACGTCCTCAGCTCCGAACGCACCGTCGATCCGGAAAAGCTGCTGCTCGTCGAAGCGATGGCGGTCTGAGCCATCGTTGCCCATTACTGTGCAAGAAGTCGTCCGAAAGGTATCGTTATTCGGACATTTGGTTCCGAAGGAAGAGAAATCTGTTCGAACTTTTAGGAATTCCATTCGAGAGGTGAAGGATTCCGTTCGAGCTTTTAGGAAATCTTTTCGAAGCGAAAAGGCTTTAGTTCGAGCTTTGGAGAAGAAAGTCGCCCAAGATTTCTTCGCTTGAGCAACTTCCTTCTCTTCTTGGGCCACTTTTGGGGCAAAGGTTCAGCCAGATTTGGAAGAAGTGGGCACAGATTGGGAGGAAAACCGAACCCTTACGCCCCCACAAAACCTGGAGCGCAGGCGTCCCGCCTGCCTGCGGATCCCTGGAAAGCGGGGCTCTGCCGAGCCATGATGCCTGATTTCTGCGACCCGTTCAGGGTCGGCTATCGTATCGGATTCCAACCCCGGGTCGAATGACCCGGGGCTAAGTTCTGGCACCGCTTCGCGGTGCAGCCGGAATCCCCGAGTCGAAATCGGCCGTTCTATGATGGATGCGAGAACGCTTCGCGCCCTGGTTAGCTTTGCGAACCCGGAGCAACCAGGAACAGGAAGGAGGGATGGAGAAGGGAAGTCGAATGGCCAACCACACCCCGGCCACCCGCCCGATACCTTTCACACATCCATAAAGCAGCGCCTTAAACCGACGTAGAAGCATCATATAATGCAAGCGTGAAGTCATCGATCGTTGGAAAGCTGATGTCGCGATCAGAGGTGCCGGAATAGTATGGCGACCGCATCCTGGGAAGGTCCATTCTTTTGGAACGATAACTCGGTAACGCCGGGCGATCCGCCATCTAGCGGCGATCTCGCGAACCTGGACAAGTGCTACATCCCGGTTCACATGTCGCATGTCTATGACGGCACCAAGCCGTACTTGCTGGTGTGGCAGTACGGCTCTGGATCTGAGGGGCACCAGACCCCGGAAGCGCGGCTCTGGGATATCAACGCTCGGACTTGGGACTCCAACGTACCCTTCTCGTACGCGAATCTCTTTTGCACCGGAACCTGTCAGCTCAACGATGGATCGCTAGCCTGCGCGGGCGGACACATCGACAACGGCTACGGCGCGGACGAGATGATCATTTTCAATCCCGTTGCCAAGACGTGGACGCGAAAGGCGGTCGGTCGTCGGGGGCGGTGGTATCCGACGGCGATCGAAGTCCGCGTCAACGAGGGCGGAACGTGGAAGTACAAGGTGTTTGTGCATGCCGGAACCGTTGTCGCGACCGGCGACATGGACGTGGACAACGTCCGAATCCCCCAACTGAACACGTTCCCGAGTAACTCCTGGACCCCACCCAGGGACACTGAAACTGGAGTTCTCGATGAAGATCCCAACGTTCGGCACTACTACCCTCACCTGTACATCATGCCGGACGGCCGAATCTTCAAGGCCGGAACCGAATATCAAACGCAGTATTACGACATTGCCGATAACGCCTGGGAAGGCTCGGCCACCTTCCTGACCTCGGATACCGACTACGCAAGCGGGGCTATGTACGAGCCTGGCAAGATCATGCGCTGCGGCGGTCGGAGCCCAGCGATAGCCACCACGGGTCGGTTTGATCATTCGACCGGCGTTTGGAATTCGACAACGTCGAGCATGGCCGAGACGCGGAGGTTGCACAATTGCGTGATTCTGCCCGATGGAAGGGTGCTCGCGATTGGTGGCAATCGGATCGACCTCTATGAGGAACCTCGATTCACACCGGAGATATGGGATCCGGCGACCAATAGCTGGTCCTCACAGCCTCAACCTGGACGATTGATCCCGCGTTGGTATCATGCGACCGCCCAGTTGCTGCCGGATGGAAAGGTGATTGTGGCCGGTGGAGACTCTGATACTGAGTTTAATGCTAAGGGCAATCAAACTCCGCTCTATCAGATATTCAAACCGGCATATTTGAATACAACGGCGATTCCTAATCAAATAGCAACGGCACCTTCTACACTCCAAGTTGGGTCCGGAAACTTTAATGTGCTACTGACTCGCACATCGCCCATCACTAAGGCTTGTCTCATAAGGCTCGGCTCGACAACGCACGGTTTTGATGCTAGTCAGCGCTACGTTCCGCTGAGCATCGTATCCCAAACGCTGACGGCACTGGTCCTTACTGCACCTTCCGACCAGTACGTCGCTCCACCGGGGAACTACATGCTTTTCGTCATGATTGACGAGGACGGCGAGAAGGTGCCCTCAACCGCCAAGTATGTGAAGGTGACTCCATCATGAATAGGTCCGTTTGCTGCCTAGCGGGTTGCACTATTGTCTCGCTCGCATACGCTGGCTGGCGCGACGATTTTGAGGGCGAGAACTACAACATCACGGACAAGTGGTCCAAATGGACTGAGTACGGAAGCAGCATTCATTATGCCGCTCATGACGGGCTGCTCCATGTGACCGGGATGAAGTACCCGGTTCGTCCTGAGACCGTCCATTGGTTGGACAAGTGGTTTCCAGAAAACGCCTGGGACTTTGAGACCGAAACCCGGCTGGGATGGCTCGACACCACAAAGGGCGGTATCGGTTTTGGGGCGTGGAATACGTTCCCGTATTCAAAGATCGCATCCTTTTCCTTAGAGCCTGGCAGATTGTTTGCCGACATCATCCTGGGCGGAGGGGCTGGTCGACTGACGATCAACAAGTCGATACCGAAGGGTGGTTTCTTCACGGCCAAGATCACGCGAGTAGGTCGTGTCGTTAGTGTGTATTGGGATGGTGAACTGATCTTGCAAGGCAGCCAGAACAACTACATGCCCTACCAGCGCACCCACCTTTCGTTCAGCGCCGCATCGGAGGAGGATCGGATGGACTACTTCGTTGACTATGTATCCATCATCCCCGAACCGGGGACGTTCGCCGCCACCCTGATCGGCGGTGGGCTGCTGGCATGGAGACACAAGCGTCGGCGAAGCCCTGGCGAAAAGAATCGGCGCTAAATCGCTGTAGCGATGCAGCTTGTCCAAATAGGCTCCCAGAGGCAACTAGTGCCACTTGACTTTCACGAGCCGGTAGCCTGCACTGGATTTCATCAGGAGCCAAGTGCCGTCCAACGAAGAACCGGCCAACCGACCACCGGGTCCGGCAGCCCAACGTTTCTTCCTGCCGTCCCAAACAAGCGGATCGCCGGATGCCGGCGAGTACCAGAGTGTCGAGCCCACGTATCTTACTCGCGTGTGATTCTGGCTGTCAACGTCTAGTGGCGCAAAGTCGCCCGACCTGACATGGATCTCACCGAACACCAGATTGCCTTGCGGTCCCTTCGTAACCACGGCCCGCTCGCCGTCGGCTGAAACGGCGTAAATCCTCTTGACCTGAGGCTGAGCAGTCCGCGGAATCTTTTAGCAGCGACGCCTGCGACTCGTTTTAAGTTACCGTGCTCTTTCACCCCTCTTGGCGGCTTTGAAGGGATAACGCACACTGCGAGCGCTCCCTTGACCGTGCCGATCACGTGGTCGGCGTTCGGGCTGATCCATCTAGGGCTCGGTTCTTGCGTCCATGCGGTGACGGCGCGAGCGCCACCCTCTTTCCCGAGATCATAGGATGCGACGACTCTAAGTCCAGGGACCAAGGCACGTTCCCGTTCTGTTTCTCCAGGGGGCAACTCAGACCCGTCAAGCAAAACCGTCACGCTGCGACCGTCGAATGCCATGACCTGCAGAATCCGGCCAAAGGGGCTGGAACCGTTACCGAGGATCTTGCTCGCGCGGTCGGCATTCGACGACAGAACCGGCAACCAGTTTCTTGTCTCAACATTGCGAACGACAAGCGGCGCCAAGTCGCGCCTTACCGCGCCATGACGCAAGTCCCAAACCGCCCCGCTCCAGCAAAAGGCCGACGTACCCCGATCGTCAACGGTTAGGTGGCCTCTTAGCGAGTCGCTCGCAATTAAGGCTGCATTACTGGCAGCGCTGACCCCCTTTAGATCGAAAGATTGAATAACGGAGAATGGGTGAGCCTCTTGCCGGCTGCCGATGGTTGCGACGAGGGTGGCGAGTTGGATGAGTAACATGGAATCAACTCGAATGACTAAGGACTGGCTCTATCCCCTAGTGTGCATCAATCGCTCCGCGCCATGATCCTCACGGTCACGTTCAACCCCTGCGTCGACCATACGCTGCTCGTGAAGGGCCTCAGGCCGCACGACACCAACCGCATCGAGCAGACCGAGACCGATGCGGGAGGGAAGGGCTGCAACCTGAGCCGCATCGTGGCCGAGCTCGGCGGGGAAACCGTCGCGACAGGCTTCCTCGGCGGCGACACCGGACGGTTCGTGGCCTCGGTTCTCGACCGGCAGGGCGTCGTCAACGACTTCATCTGGATCGACGGCGAAACGCGCACGAATTTCTCGGTGGAGGATGGCTCCGGCCAGCCCCCCACCACCTTCAATTCGCGGGGTCCCGAGATTGGCCGTGAGGATTGGAACCAGCTACTGGAGCATGTCGGTCGGCTTGCGGCGACGGCGTCGTGGGTGGCGATCGGGGGATCGCTGCCGCCCAGTCTCTCTGCCGAGGATGTCACGGAGCTCGTCGAGGTCGTGCGACGATCCCCGGCCAAGGTCCTCGTCGATGCCGACGGCGCGCCGATGATGGCTGCGATCGACCACCGCCCAGACCTGATCAAACCGAATGCCGCCGAAGCCGAACGCTTGGTCGGCTTTCCGGTTTCCGATGTCGAGGATGCTGTACGCGCCGGCCTCTACCTTCAGGAGAAGACGAGGGGCACGGTTATCGTATCGATGGGCGTCAAGGGGGCCGTTCTCGTCGCCGAAGGATCGGTTTGGGTGGGGGTCACCCCCCACGTGGAATCGGTCAGCACCATCGGCAGCGGCGACTCCATGCTCGGCGGCTTCCTGTGGGCGATCGAACGGGGCGACTCGGTCGAGGAGGCCTTTCGGTGGGGGCTCGCCGCCGGCGCCGCAACCGCGATCACCAACGGCAGCGAAATCGGCCGGAGGACGATGATCGAGGCACTATGGGCGAACGCGTCGGTTTCCCTCTATTCCCCAGCCGGGGCTTAAAGCGCCTCCCTTGCGGATGCCTGCATCGGCAGATGCGACATGCGGGGTCCATAGCAAATAGAGGGCCGATATAGAGGAAAGCTGTGTTACCATGATCGTGTCGCGCAAGGCGACAGCCTGACGCGGCCGAGGAGGAACGTGAACAACACCGCGCGTCGGTTCTTCGGGTGCCGGTCGATCGCCACATGGGCTGTATGGGCCGCCGTCGCTACGCTTCCTGTCGATGCCCAGCCGGGAGGGCTTGCTCCTTATCCCACTCCCGATATGGCCCTCAATGCCGGCCCCGGTCATAAGTGGCAGGGCGGGCCCAGCAGCGTCAATCCCTATTCGTTTGCCAAGCAGTCGAGCTTAACCCTGATCCACTGGAAAACGGTCGGCGGTTTGGAGATGGACTTCACCATCCACCACAACAGCATGGCAGCCTATGGCACCGGAACGCTCGGCACGAAATGGTCGCACAGCTACGGGACGCGGTTGCTCCGGTGGAGCCAGTCCGGTACCGATCGCATTGCCGTGGTGTTCGCCGACCACCGGATCGGCATGCTGGCCAAGAGCGGCGCGACCTGGGTTCCGCAAGATGGCTATCGCTACCAGCTCACCGAAGTGGGCGCCAATTTGGAACTTCGGATGCCGAACGGAATTCGTTTGACCTTCCAACCTGTGGGCGGCAACCTGATCCCCAAACGCTATCGGCTCGCTTCGCTCACCAGCAAGGGCGTGAGTGCAACGATGACCTATGACGCCGCCAACCGCCTGGTAAGGGTAAGCGAACCATCCGGTCGCGCCCTACGGCTGAACTACGTTCTCGGAAA
Source organism: Fimbriimonadaceae bacterium (assembly GCA_019187105.1). Lineage (NCBI taxonomy): Bacteria > Bacillati > Armatimonadota > Fimbriimonadia > Fimbriimonadales > Fimbriimonadaceae > Fimbriimonadaceae bacterium. The sequence goes on from JABAQM010000001.1 coordinate 2,578,998, forward strand.
GCTGAGCTCGCTCGAGTTTTTGGTCGCCAACGTCCCCCAACGAGTGTGGCAATTCGCTTACGCGGGAAACAATCTCATCGCGGTGCAACTGCCCCCGGTGACGGGCCCGCAAGGGTTGGAGTTTCACTCCTACGCTTTTAGTTACAATCCCTCCGCCAACATCATCAGCGTTACCGATCCCGTCGGACTGAGCCAGCAGTTCAGTTATTCCGGCAACGAGATTTCGGCCATACAGGAGCCCGGCAATTCCAGCACGGAGCGGACCACGTTTGCACGGCAGGGGAACCTGCGCGTCGTGACTGACCCGCTGGGACACTCAAAAACGTTCGAATACGATGCCTCGAGCCGTCTTGTCCGAGTACAGGACGAACTGGGGTTCAACGCCTTCCTGGAATATTCGGATCCCGACGATCCCTATGCGCTAAGCGCGGTGGTCAAGCCTTCGGGAGATCGCTATGAATTCGACGTGAACAGCCGGGGCTACGCCGTGGGGTGGAAGGACCCAGCCGGCAATCGTTGGGACTACTCGTACGACTCGCGAAACAACCTGGTCCAGGTGCTTGCGCCGCTCGTTACCGATGCCTGGGGGAACGTTGAAAGTGGACGCCACCGGACGGTTTACATCTATGACAGCCAGGATCGAATGCTGCAAGTCCGGCGTTACATATCGCCAGGATCGTTTCGGACGACCAGCTATGGCTACGACGGGCTCGGCAACCTGATTTCCATCACCAACCCGAGCAACCGGACGTGGACCTATGGCCGGGATGCGTATGGGAATGCCACTCAAGTGCAGACGCCGACGGGCAGGGTCTCGCGACAGATCTTCGACACAGCCGCACAGACCGCAGGCTTTACCGTTCCCAATGCCTTTATCGATGGATTGGGGCAGCGAACGGACTTTCTCAGAGACGAGTGGGGCCGACTAACCCGCATCGACTATCCGGCCTCGTTCGATACCGAGTATCAGTATGATGGTCGCGACAGGCTCATTCGAACGGTGGGTTCCGAAGGAACGACCCTTTATTCGTACAATCCACGCGGCCTCGTCGCCTCGATCGACTGCCCTCCTTTCAATCTGACCTACGACTACGATGCGGCCTATCGGCTGATCCTCTCCTCCGACACCAGCATAAGCGGCCAGCGAACTGTTCAATACGCGTATAGCCCTCGGGGCCAGGTTGTCAGCATCAACGACGGCTTTGTCACCCACTTCTCTTCCTATGACCTGGATGGGAGAATCGCATTCCGGCAGCTGGGAAATGGAGCAAGCTCCTACTATAGCTATTCCGGCGGACGCTTGGTCTCGCAGACTCACTATGACGTCAATCAGAATCCGATGCAATCCTTCCTGTATCGATTCCAGGCGGACGGGAGGCTTGTCGAATCGAGCGAGATGTTTGGGGCTGTCGTTCGCTACGGATACGACTTCTTCGGGCGCGTCGTGCGTGAAGAGCGCTCGGATTTCCAGTGGATGCCCTACGACTTCCAGTGGAGTTACGACATCGCGGGCAACCGGGCAGCCCAGATCTGGAACGGCAACCAAACCACCTACTCCTACGATAACGACAACCGCATCATCGACGCTACCAGCCAGCTGGGAACGGACTTCTATTGGCACGATCCGGCCGGGCGGCTTATCCAGCGAATTCAAGGTCCCGAAGACCTTCGGTTTAGCTATGACGAAGCCGGGCGACTAAGGGCTATTGACGAGTGGAACGGTTCCTTCCAGCAACCGTATGCCGCTTACGACTACGACGCGCTGGGCCGGCGCAGCCGTCGTTACCGCTTCTTCGGCGGCAGCCTCTACTCGCATAGCTCGTCACTGTACGACGGCTCGCATTTGGTTCGCGAGGACACTTATGTGCAGGGCTGGCCCGCCTTCCGCATGATGCTTTGGGGTCACGGTCTCCTCAGCGTCCAGGAACCGTTTTCCTCCTTGGTCGACTACGGGGCTCAGGACATCTTCGGCAACCTGCGAACCTCGAGCAACTATTGGGGCCAGGGCACCGGTCTGGTCCAGATATACAACGCTTTCGGACAGACGGTTTACGGTCAGCCGCCTCCCGGTGGATACGGGTTCTTAAGCGACCGGGGAGTGAGGACCGATGGCGACGCCGGCCTGATGTTTAATGGCAACAGCTATCACGATCCGACGATTGGTGCGACTTTGAACGCTTCGTTCGGTTCGGTGGCGAGCCACTGTCCTTACTGTGGAGGCGGTGGTACCCACAAGCCCGATTGCCACATTGTCGCGCCGCTCCCTCCGCTGGTACTACCGGGGGACTTCGGCATTCCCGGCTTTGACTTCTATCCTCTACCGGGCCCCCTTGAGGGCGACACCAATTTAGACGGTGACGTCGACGCGGCTGACTATTTGGTGTGGCGGAGGAACGTCGGCTGCCTGCTCCCCCCAGTAAACGAATGGCCTTTCAACGAACCCGAAGACTTCCGGAAGCTGATTGAAGATCTGTTTGAGGCGCCTGACCCGAACCGGTCCGAACGCGACGAGGGGATGGAGTCACAATCCTACTAGCTCCTTCGGGGCGACCATGCAAACCGATCGAACGCTCAAATTCTACAGCGAGAAGTGGCCCGAATTCGGGCCACCTCTCCAAAAAGAGATGTGGCGCCCTGCTTGTGCTACGCGGCGCGCAAGCGCGCGCTCCAGACAGCGGGGTGAGCGATCGGCACGCAATGGTCTTCGTTGGCACTGCCGGCGTGGGTGGCTTCATATCGACTCGCCTCGCCACATATACGAATTTCGTTTCCAGACACGGTGATTGCCCATGCGACCGATGCGTTGTAGTCCGGTGGCAGCATCGCGTTGAGATCAACCCATCGGTCTGGGGCCCCTTCCCACAGGACCGCACGGTTGTCGCAGCCGGTGGACCCGTTGCGGGTGACGTCCTTGACCCGAACCATCCCGACCTGCAGTCCCTGGGCCGCCCCATAGGCGCGCGCGGTCTGGAACCCCTTCGGAGTGAGGTCGCGGAACGAGGCCGCCGACCCTTGCCACAAGCCGGCACGGGCACACATGCCCTTGAACACGCTGCCGATCTGGTATTCACCGTCGAGAGCCTCGATCTCGCTCGCGAAGGACTTGTCGGGGGCGAGGTCGATCGGGTCTTGACCCACTTCGCGCCATAGCATGGCACGTCCACGGATGCTTCCGGCGATCTGAACACCGTCCGTTGCGCGGAGGGAAACGTCGCCGGGGCCATCGATGACCACGGGATCCGCTCCATCCCTCCACAGCAGCCCGACATCTGGGCCCCGCCCGCGACTACCCATGCCGATAACCGCTCCGCCGCCGGCAGCCGTTGCCCAGGTGCTCGCAAACGTGGGATCGTGGAGATCGTGAGCAGATAATGTTGAGCCGTCAAACTGCCACTCGGCTGCCGTCATGGCTCCATCACGTATTCGTTGGTGACCGGGAATGATGTTGCCGTGACTGGCGCGTCCGGTCGCCACTTCCTTGGTCTTCTCGTTGATTTCCAGGAGCGAAGGCTCGCCTCCTGGCCACCAGCAAGCGTATGCCTGAGCACGAGCCGCCTCTGCGCGACCGACCGGGTGCCCGTTACAGAATCCATAAGCTGCGCCGCGTGAGAATCGCTTCGGTAGGGCCAGAATGCCGACCTCCCAGCTGTCTGGATCGATGGTGATGAGAGTTGATGCATGCTCCATAGGCTTCAACCGAGTTATCGGATACCTGTCCGGGCGACTAGATTGCCCTACACCGCCAAAAAATGGAAATCGAATGCGAAACTCTTAGTACGAACATTGTCGTATACAGATCCAAGCTCCGGAGCAGGAGCGGAGGAAATCAGATGAAGTTAGCTTTTCGTTCACTCGTCGTCGCGTCGCTCGTATTGACCGCCGCCCTTGGTTTGGCCCAGATCCGGATTCAAAGCGGGCTGAGCGCCACCCCGATCTTCACCATGATGCATCAACCCGATGTGGCGAAGGAGTTGGCGTTGACGGAGAGCCAGAAGAAGGCGCTCGAGAAGGCGTCAGATGGCGCCGTCTTTCGGCAGGGCGACCGTGTCGGCTTAAGAATTACGCCGGAGATGGACTTGGACGAAATGGAGGCCGCTTCCCTCAAGGTGCTGAACGACAAGCAGCGCACGCGACTCTTCGAGATCTACAGCCAGCATCAGGGCCTCATTGCGCTGGCTCATCCGACGATTGCCAAGTGGTTCGGCCTTGAGCCTGGGAAGGCGAAGAAACTGGAAGCCATCGTCGAAGATCACCAGAACGAGATGATGGAAATCGCCCATGCCAACGGTGGTCGCATCGATACGCACGAACACGCCAGTGAGATTGGTGGCATCAAAAAGAAGACGGAAGACCGGATCCGCGCCCTCCTCACACCAGCTGAACTCAAATCTTGGGAAGCCAAGAAGGGCAAGCAGTGGGCTAAGAAGTAGCCGTTTGAAACAAATGGGCGCGCGGAGAGAGCCCCGCGCGCCCGATAGAAGGATTGGCTTAGTTGCCGCCGCCACCACCCCAAGTCACTCGCTTGATCATCAGCGCGTTGTTAGCCGGCGATGTGGATCGGTTCTGGTAACTACGAGGTCGGATGAGCACCGCATGAAACAAGTATCCGAACCGATTGGGTACCACCGTTGAACCGGACCGCAACCGATAAGACATCGATAGCGCCTCGTCCCGTCCTCAACCAACTTGCCTCACAGTACATCACGAGGAAGTCTGCACGGGCATCCCTCCTTTTCAATGACATCGCCTGGGAAAATTGGGGAAAACCTTGCATTCGGGCGGCGGTAACGTACCATACACGTAGGAGGTGATCCGATGAGTGAGAATATGGAACGCTTTCGCAGCATCGACGGCAGCGAGCATCTCGTCGAACAGCCGTTCGTCCATATCGTGTTCCAGCACGGGAACCCACTGGAGGTGGGGGAGAATGGGTGCCTGATCGAGGACGTGATCGAGGTGATCCAAAAGAAGCTGCTCGACCACCAAGGGCGCGACCTGGCCTGCGAGGAAAATGCCACCGCCCTCTACCACCTGGAAATGGCCCGGGAGGCGCTGCTCTTAAGGCGCAAGCACCGACTGGAGCAAGGCGTGCTTGGCACCGCCCTGCCGCATAAGGCCGTCGTCCTGGCCTAGTCCGAAGACCGAGCGGTTCGTTCTTCGATCTGGCGAACGTGCCGCTCGGTGTGATCACGCACGAGCTCCAGGCAGTCGGCGAGGTTCATGGAGATGATCCCGACGAAAGGGTTCTTGATCCGCACCGTAAGGTCCTTTCCCTTGGCCGATTCCACGATTCCTCTCCACGCCCCCGCCTGGTCGACCCAGCGCCGATAGTCGACCTCGTCGTATTGGCGCTCGGCCGGCACCGTCGATCCGGGCGACTTCGCGTTGCCATTCGGACCCGATGCCTTGATCAAGAGTCCGCCGAACCACGTGTGCTCAACGGGGGCGCCACCGTCCGGTCCCGCCGCGGCTACGGCAGCTCCGACCCTCTCCATATAGGGCTGGTGGGTGCGGACCATATGCTCCACGACCTCGCCGGCGCTCCATTCGCCTCGCGCTGTCCTTCTGTTCCAAACGCTGTCGTCGACACGTCGCCGTACGGCTTCGACCCTTTCGAGGTGCCGATCCAATTCGATCAGGCAGCTGTCGACGAGCTCCGCCGCGGTCACTTCAGAAACGCCTCGACGAAGAACAGCACCATAGCCGCCCAGCTGCGGCGGTCGGCAGCGGCGTTATAGGCAACCGGAGAGTCTGGATTGTTGCCGGCGGCCTCCTGGGTGAACGAATGCTTGGCGCCGGCATAAGCGACAAACTGGTAGTCGACCTTGGCATCCTCCATCTCCTTTTGGAATGCGGATACTTCGGTTGGCGGAACCAGGGGGTCGACGGCGCCGTGGCAAACCAGGACGCTGCCCTTGATCTTGCTGGCATCAGCCGGGTTGGCCGTGCCGAGCCCACCGTGGAAGCTCACGACCGCCTGAACATCGGCGCCGCTCCGAGCCAGCTCTAGCGCACCGGTGCCGCCGAAGCAGTATCCAATCGCGCCGAGCTTCTTGCCGTCCACCATCGCCTGCGACTTCAGCACGTCCAAGCCCAGGTTCAAACGGCGGCGGAACGTCGTCAGGTCGCCTTTGTACTTGCCAGCGGCGGCACCGGCTTCCTCGGCGTTCTTCGGCCGACTGCTTTTGCCGTAGATGTCGCAGGCGAACGCGACGTATCCGAGGTTGGCGAGCATCCGCGCCCGTTTCTTCTCGTAGTCGGTGAGGCCCATCCATTGGTGAATGACCATAACGCCCGGAGCCTTGCTCGCAGACGTGGCCCGCTTGGGGTCAAAAATCAGAAAGCCTTCGAGCTCGATCTCGCCATCCTTATAGGTGACGGCTCGTTCGGTCAACTGAGCCACCGCGGGAACGACGGCGGCAAAAATCGCCAGGGCGCAAAGCAAGCATCGCATGCCGTCATTGTGACGAATCGGCGCGACGAAGCAGGATGCCCCGGCCAAAATCCTGCTGAACGACATAGTGGCCTTCGGCAACCGCTTCCGCCAATAGAGGCTTCCACTTCGTCCGCAGATCGCTCATCAAGGCGGTGCGTTCATCGGCGGGAAGCGGGGTGCCCTGCATCGCTGCTCGCCAACGCTCCCCGAAGTCGGGAGGGGAGCCCAGCATGTTGACGTACACGTGGGTGTAGTCTCGTAGACCGGCCGCGAAATCTGCGCCGGTCTGCATCGTGTCGTATGGGAGGCGAGTGCTGTGGCCCGGGTTCGCCCAGGCGTAGGGCACGTCCAGCCAGTAGCCGAAGACCTCATCAAAGAGCGCGACGCTCCCTCCTTTCGCCAGCTCGTTGATCGCTTGCGCCGGTCGGTAAAACGGAACCCGGCGGCCGAGATACTCGTCGCGGCTGATCTCTCCGGTAACGACCGCAAGTCGATCGGGAAGAAAGGCGCCGCACCACCAAAGCAAGGTCACCAGGGCCTGCACAACGACCGCGCCGGCCACCGCGGGACGCCACCTTGTGGCCTGCCACGCGGAAGCGGTGAGATAAGCGAGGACCGGAGCCAAGCTGGCGATATAACGGCTCTGTTGGCTAAGCCCGAACCATAGCAGCAGACTGATCCCCGTTGCCAGGAGTAGCCAGCGCTCGTAACCGCCGCCCCGTCCGGAAGCAAGGAGGACGAAGCTGCCGAAGAGTAGGGCAAAGCCGACGCTCGCCGTGGGCAAACCCTGCCCCGACTGTGGAGCGGGGTTGTTGTAGCGCCCTGGCTGATAGGCGAGGCCGAGGACAGCGTGGCCGAGATTCTGGGGTCCGAGCACCCCGAACGTCTTCTGCTCCTCGGTGTAGATCTTCGCCCGGAACTCGTCCCAATCCTTGCCGCCCAGCACACCGTAGAAGAAGGGATAGACGGGATTGCCCGTATTGAGGACATTTCGAACGAGCCAGGGCGAGGCCAGGACGAGGGAAACGATCGCAATCGATAGGCCCGTTCGGAGGGGCTTGGCGCCCTTGCGCACCGTCATCACCACCGCCAGCAGGCCAACGACGGCGAGGGTCTGCAGACCCGTGTACTTGCTTGCGCACGCAAAGCCGATCAGGAGCGCAGGCAGCCACCACCCCCGGTGCTCTTCCAGGAGAGCTTCAACTGCATAGAGCAGACCGAATCCGGCAAAGAGGCCGTGGGCGACGTCGATATAGTTTGTGCCGCTCTGCCAGACGACGACCGGCACGTAGGCGAATCCGGCGAGCGCGATCCATGCTGCCTTCCCGCCAAGCCGTCTCCGCACAAAGCCGGCCACAGCGGCTAGGCCGTAAAGCAGAAAGAAGACGGTAAACAGCCTCGCTGCCCATTCGTCGGTCAGCAAGCCGAAAGCAAACAGCGAATCGACCGCGAACGGGAAGTTCGAGTGGTGGATGAACCAGATTTCTCGCAGGCCGCCGCTCTGGAGCCAAAGCTTGGGAACGGCGAGGTGATATGCCATCGAATCCCACTCGGTCGTATCGGGTGGCGAGAGCGCCGTCAGCACCGCGAACACGAGCACCGGAACCGACAACAGGATCCACGCGGCAAGCGCCCGTCCGTGCCGGGTGGTGTCGGCAGTCCATCCTTTGGCGAAGCACAGGACCGCGGTGATGACAATGACGATAACCAGGCCAGTCGCGGCCCGCGTCGAGAAGCTTCCCGCCCATAACGCCAGGAAGCTCAGGGTGCCAAGGGAGCCCAGCAAGATGAGTCCGGCAATCCCGAACCTTTCTCCCCGCGAATAGCCCGCCAGGAACCCACCGCTGCCACCTGCGGCCAGCGCCGGTACGGCCAGCAGAGCGGCGATGGTCAGCAGGGCAACGGCCATGGATGGGCAGTAGAGTACTCCGCCGGTAGACTTTGACCGTGCCCGAATACGTTGCCAGCATCGGCATGGAGGTTCACGCCGAGCTCGATACCGACAGCAAGATGTTCTGCCGCTGCGCCGTCGCTTTTGGCGGCGAGCCCAATACGAGAGTCTGCCCGGTATGCCTCGGGTTGCCTGGCTCCCTGCCGGTTCCGAACCGAAAGGCGATCGAATTCGTCATGCGCACCGCCCTGGCCCTTAACTGTCAAATCGCCCGGCGCTCAATCTTCCACCGGAAGAACTACTTCTATCCCGACCTGCCAAAGGGCTATCAGGTGAGCCAGTACGAGGAAACCAACCCCATCGGCTATTACGGGCATCTGGAGATTCCGAGCGGCGACGGATACAAGCGCATCAGGATTCGGCGCGTGCACCTGGAGGAAGACACGGGCAAGCTGCTCCACTTACCGAGTGGCGGCAGCGGGGTGGACTACAACCGGGCGGGAGTGCCGCTCATGGAGATCGTCACCGACTTTCCTCCAGATATCGCTAACGCCGAGGAAGCCAAGGAGTATCTCGTCCAGCTTCGCAACATCCTGATCTACCTCGGCGTGTGCAACGGCAAGATGGAAGAGGGCGCCCTGCGCTGCGAGCCCAACATCTCCATTCGGGCAGCCGGCGAAGACAAGCTCGGAACGAAAACCGAGCTAAAAAACCTGAACAGCTTTCGGAGCGTTCAACTGGGCGCGCAGTTCGAAATCCGTCGCCAGACCGCCGTTTTGGAGCAGGGTGGAAAGGTCCTGCAGGAAACGCGCGGTTGGAACGAGGCAACCGAGAGCAGCTTCCTGATGCGCACGAAGGAAGCGGAGAACGACTACCGCTACTTTCCCGACCCGGACCTGCCCCCAATGGTTTTCGACGAAGCCTTCATCGAGAACGTCCGGGCTACGCTGCCGGAATTGCCGCTTGCCAAGTTTCGACGGTATCGAGAGGACTGGGGTCTCAGCGCTTATGATGCGAACTGGCTGATCGCCGACCGCGAGACCGCTGAGTGGTTCGAGGAGGCGGTCGGCCTTAAGGGAGATCCCAAGGCGGTCTTTAACTGGATGAGCAGCGACTTTGCCAAGATGCTCAACGATCAAGGTCTTACGCCAAGGTCCTCTCAAGTCACCCCGACGATGCTGGTCGAGCTGACGCGGATGATCGAATCCGGTTCCATCAGCGGCAAGATTGCCAAGGATGTCTTCAAGGAGATGTTTTCGGCAGGTCGAACGGCGGCGGAAGTGGTGGCCGAAAAGGGGCTGACTCAGATATCGGACGTGGACACGATTGTGGAGGCGGCTCGCAAGGCGATTGCCATGAATCCCGAGCCGCTGGCCAAGTACCGTTCGGGCCAAACCGGAGTCATGGGCTTCTTCGTCGGACAGGTCATGAAGGAGACGGGGGGCCGGGCGAACCCCGGCATGGTGCAGGACATTGTTAAACGCTTACTTGATGAAAGCTAATCGGTTCATCTACTGTTCATCTTCCAGTCATTTTTCGCTAACCTTTTTGTCGGACAGTATAGCGGCGCTGTAATCAGCGCATGCAATTGTTAATCCCCACCTGTTGCCCTCCGCCGACCCCCAAGGAGGGCATTTTTTCCTTAGGTCGAGCCCTTGCCAGCTCGGCGTTCTGCAGCAGATGCATTCCCACCCAAACCGCAACCAACGTCGTTTCGTGGGTTCTGCATCATGTACGCTGGTCAAGTGTGGATTGTGACCTCGCGCCGGCACCTGAAAGCAAGGATCGCGATGGACGTGGTGCAGGTTCCCTGACCATGATCCTGCTTCTTTGCGGCACTGCATTTGCGGGAAAGTCCACGATCGCCGCGCGGCTTGGCAAAGACGATGGGTTTACCATCATCTCTCTCGACGGGATTCACCAGGAGATGGGTAACCACCAACCCATAAGCGATAGCCAGTGGGCGGCCGCCCACAAAGAGGCGTTGCGGCGTACTGAGGATTGCCTGAACGAAGGACGGAGCGTGGTAATCGACGACACGTTGTGCTATCGATTTCTCCGGGATAGCTTCCGCGAACTGGCTGATCGGCTCGGCGTCCGTTCCTGTTTACTGGTGTTGCAGATCGAGCCCGATGAGGTTTGGCGTCGCCTGAATCACAATCGAATGTTCCCGAACCGGCATGATGTGTCGGACGCTGTGATCGAACAGCACATCAGGACTTTCGAATGGCCGGGTGAAGGGGAGTCGCCGTTTGTTGTCGATGCCTCTCAACCGATCGATATCGTCTATCGAATCGCTCGAAACCATGTCATGGGACGAAACCAACCCAGCCGCACCCCGTAATTCTGGACGATCATGCTATGGCTTGCCGCCGGATTGTCCGTCTACTCGGCCTACGTTGTGGTTAGAGCCCTTCGGGACATCCGAGCTCTGCGAGAACCTGCTGCGCACATCGAAATGCTCATCAGAACCAAACCGCTACCGGAACTGCTCCAATTCGTGCCCGGACCGCCGAAGTTCGACCCCAGGCTTAGCTCCCTCCCCGATCCGGTTCTTCAGGGCCTGCATCTATCGAGTGTTCGCAAGGCATACGGAGAGTATCAGTCGGTTCGCCGGGCATTGGAGACCGAGCTGGCCCGGGCGAAGGTGCGATTAGATGGTGTCGATCAGGCGTTTCAGAACGCGCTCGACGCTAATTCGGCCGAGTCAAAGTGAGCTCGACCTGGCGCGCAGCAACGACGTTGCCGTCTGCGTCGACAGCCTCGATCGTCAGGGCGCCCGTGCTGGGCTCGAGCGCCCGAGGATCGAGAACCACGTGGCCGTCAGGCTCGGCGATCAGCTCCACGTAGCCCCACTTGTAGCGCAGCGCGAGGCCGGTTCCCGAGACCTCGGCTCGAACCGCTATCGGGCTATCGACGGTCGAACCAGAGTCAAGAGTGCGAACGACGAATTCGTTTTCCCCTGGCAAGCCCCCCGGAGCGCCGGATAAGAAGTAGGGATGATCGATTAGCTTCCGATACGTCGCGCGGACGGTTGGATCGGTGGTCACCCTATAGTCGTTGTTCCGCCTGTGCTTTAGCGCGATCCCATTGGTATTGAAGTAATAGATAGCCTTGACCTTGGGGTAACGCTTTCGCAGGCCCTGGTACAGCTGGTCCAGGTTCGAAACGGCGAATTGCCTGACGTACTTGTTCTCGACTGCCGAGAAATGGGTTACCCCGTACTCCGCAATCATGATCGGCTTCCGATCGGCGAACTTACGATAGATCGGGTCCAAGAGGTCAAACGGTCCGATGTCGTGTGCAGGCGTGGACTTGTTCTGGTTGAAGTACGTGACGTTGTACATGTTGACGCCGACCCAGTCCACATAGGCGTCTCCGGGATAGTACGGATCGATTGTGCCCAGCGGCATGGCGTACGGGCACCACACCATCGCCACGTTCGGCGCGCGTTCCGCCATAACGCGATGGACGAGTCGCCACTTCTGTCTGTACAAAACCGGATCGCCGTGGTATCGAACCCAGTCACCATTCATTTCGCTTGCAAACCGGAGGAAAATGCGAGCCTTTGAATCGCGCATCATGTCCGCCAACGACCGCAGATAGTCATCGTCCTGCACCGTCGCCAATCCTGCGTTGGGTTCCAGCGCGATCTGAATGAGCTTCCCGCGATCCCGCAGTGCGGCAATGTATTCCGACGGCAGCGGTCGCCCGTACCCAAGATAGAAAAAGTAGGATGCGTGCGGCTTCTGTACGATTTTCTCGAATGCGGCCGGATCCCGGCGGCCCCGTCCATCGACCATCAGCTTTTGGCTGATTGATGGATCCAGCTCCACATAGGCGCCCAAATAGCAGCCCTTGGCGGGCTCGTGCTTGGCGCGGCCGCTTTCAACGACCGGCTTAGCCAGGACCCGCAGAATCGAGATTTTCGGCGTGGGCTCGTTGGCCATGGTCGTGGCCGGCAGGAAGCCAACGATGGCCCAGCCTGCCGCAACCGCCACTATCACGCCTACGATCCAGCGCACCATTATCATCAAGATCGGCTAATCGGCAAAACACTCGCATCAAAGATGTGCGGATTGGTCTTTACCGATAGCAGCGCGCTCGCAGTCGGCTGCTTGTCGACGGCAATCTGTGCAATTGCGGCTTGAGCGCCGCCGAGCACGATGTTCTCCATTTCCTGAACGTTGATCCCCTCATCTTTTAGAACGCCAAGGACATGGGCGAGGACACCCACTCGGTCTTGATGGCGCACCACGATGAGATGGGTGGCCTGGTCCGCCCGCTGGACGTTGACCACATTCGGAACCACGCCGGTGTACTTATATTCTCGAACGATGCGGACGACCTCTCTGGCCACGGCATCCTGCGCCTGGTCGGTGCTTGCGCCGATGTGGTGGGTGCAATAACAGTTGGGGTTGTCCTTTAGCGATCCGTCATAGGTGCCTTCGCCAGTGCTGGGTTCGCCGTCGAATACGTCCAGCCCGGCGAAGATGCGACCCTCGTTCAGGTGCTTTTCCAAAGCTGCCTGGTCCACGACCTCGGCGCGGCTCGTGTTGATGAAATACGCCCCGGGCTTCATGGCGCTGAAGAACTTGTCGTTCAGCATTCCCTTGGTATCCGGGGTCAGCGCAACGTGAACCGAAATGGTATCGCACTGCTGCGCAAGCTCTTCCAGCGTCGAGGCCCGACCGATGCCAAGGGCAGCGGCGACGTCCGGAGTCATCCAGCGGCTGAAGGCGACCACCTGCATGCCAAATGCTCTGGCGCGGATGATCATCTCCTGCCCGATCTTGCCCATACCGATGAGGCCAAGGGTCGAGCCGTGTATGCCCTTTGCCTTGCTGAACTGCTTCTTGTTCCACTTGCCCTCGCGAAACTGGATCACATTATCGGGGATGTGTCGGTCGACGGCCAAGATAAGGCCAAAGGCAAGCTCGGCAACGGCTTGGCTGTTCTTGCCAGGACAGTTGGAAACGTAGATGCCCCGAGCGCTGGCTGCGGCGACGTCGATCGTGTTGTATCCGGCTCCGGCGCGGATGATGAGGGCCAGCCGTGACCCATCCATCATGGCCTCCGTGACCTTGGTCGAGCGCACAACGAGGACTTCCGCCCCTGTCTCCTTCAGCTTCGCGGCCAAGGCGTCTTCCTTCAGATCGGCGTCGTAAACGATCTCCAATCCGAGCTCGGCAAGGCCGTCTAGGCCGACTTTCTCAAACTTGTCGGCGACAAGGACTTTCATTGCCGGTCATTTTACTCGCCGGCCCCAGGTTCGAATTGGGACCATCGCCCTACCTGACAAGGGCTTGTCAGAGTTCTGTCAGGTTCAAATCCTACGATATGTCCATTCGGGCGAGAGAGCCCAGAAAAACGAGAAAGAACATGAACACCACGACTCTGAACGACGGCGCACGTATCAAGCGCCAAAACGACTGGAATTCACCGATGATCGATGCCGTGCGCAAATGGTGGCCGCTGGCCCTCGCCGGCTTCGCCGTAGCGATCGCCGGCTGCGGCGGCGGAGGAGCCGGTAGCCTCGGAGGCACAACCGGCGGAGGCACAAACGGCGGCGGGACGGGCGGCGCCAACGACTCGCTATCCCAAGCCGTGAAGGCTGCCCAAGGAGGCAATCTCCAGACACCTGATGGCCGCGTGACCGTCGAGATTCCCGCCGGCGCCCTCAGTGCCGACACGACGATCAACATCAACCAGCCGAGCCGGGATGCGGGCGGGTTCCAGAACTACGTCACCCACGGCAAGCTCGTCAATGTCGAAGGCAATGGCGTCAGCCTGCTCAAGGACGTGATCCTGAAGATCAAATTCGATGCGTTCCCAGAGGGAGCGTTGCCGGAGAACCTTTCCCTCGCCATCGACACCGGAACCGGCATCCAGCGCCTGAATGGTCTGGAAGTCGACTCCGACGCCAAGGTGATCAAGGCAAAAATGCGGCAGCTGGGTCGCTTCGGCATCGTCCTCGATGGCACACTGCCCAGCGGCGTGGACTTCGTGGAGATGCGCTCCGGTACCCACAGCTTTGGCGTCGCCACCGAAGAGAAGGATGGCCATCTCCAGATCGAGGTTCAGGAGGACGGCACCATACAGGGCGGCGGCCTTGAATTGCCCAGCGGCAACGGTCTCGCCATCCACGCCAAGCTCGGTTCGGAAATGGCGGGCAAGCGGCTCGGCGTCAAGGTCGAAGCGGTAACCCCCGAGGTCTATACGCAATCCTTCGTCGCGATCTTCGACAACTCGGTTCCGCTCGTCGAGACCAACGAGAAGGGCGAGGTCGACATCCTCCTGCCCAAGTTTCTCTTCAACGAGCTCTACGGTTTGCTCAAAAACGCCAATACCGTCAGCTTCCGCCTCCAGTTCTTCGATCCGGACGTAACCCGCGCCGTTTACCGCTTCCCAACTTGGTTCGTCACGATGTCGACGGTCGGCAACACCCCGCCTTCCAACACCTGGGGCCAGATCATGGTCGGCGAATACAACTTCGGTCAGAAGCAGGACGTCCTCTGGGGCACCGCCAACAATTCCAACCGACCGCTGCGACTGATGGTCTACGTCAAGCCGGACGGCCACTTCGACTCGAATCCGTGGGGCAACTTCGAAGCGCCGGCCATGGCTCTCACCTTCGAGACCCAGCCAGTACAGCCGAACGGACTCGTCTTCTCGCAGGTCGACAACCACTATCCGATCTGGGCCTTCAACGGCCAGAACGACGCCCGGGCCGAACTCCTCGGCAGCGCCTACAACAGCTACTTCCGCAAGTCCTGGCAGCTGGATGCGAACGGGCAGCAGGTCGAGATCATCGACGCCAAGGCAGTAGCGAAGAACTTCCGCGATGCGGTGACGCACAACGAATTCGGCGCCCGAGTCCGCTACTACCTGAAGCAGGATGAGCCGCCGATCGAGATCTGGATCACCTTCGTCAAGTGCGGCCGGTTCGCTTGGTAAGCCTTATCGCCTAACACCCCGACACCCCACCCCCGTCCTTGTGGCGGGGGCTTTTTTTGGTTATGGGTCCCACTCTGGGGCGATTCACGTGCGCTCGGCAGGTCTAGTGGAGGGCGAACCTCCGGCGAGCCACGGTCCCAGCGTTAGGTAAAGGCAATGCCGTACTCTAAGGGCGTCTTGCCCTGAAAAGGTCCATCCCGTAGCACCCTTGCCTTGTTGGGGAGACATCAATCGGCTCAGCTATTGGAACCGAGCACCTGGCATCCGAAATGCTGTCGGTACCTGGGTTAACCGCGGAAACTTGGCCACCCCGAGCCCCTGCAGTGGTAGGATCCGGTAATTGGCGGCCTGTCCGTGATGGATTACTTAAGATGTGGCTAGCTCTCATCCTTCTTGCGCCTCAAAATGTCACAACAGCCCTCCTGTTCACAGCCGAGTACCACCAAGGCAAGTTGATGGTTCACCGTTATTCCATCGCTGGCTCTAAGCTGCTGGAAAGTGGAAGGATTGAGCTCGCCTATCCACAACTAAAAGGCCCGTCACTTTCGCTGTCGCCAAACGGCCTGGCCCTTGCTGCGGACTTTCCCTCGAACGAGGTACTGGGCCAGCGGCGAATCTTCCTCACTTCGGTCGCCAGATTCCCGGCCCACAGCACCTTTGTTACACCGCAGCCGTATCTTCGCACCTGGTGGATATCGGACAGTAGATTTGCTCTTGGGTCGTATCCTGGCGGGCCTCTCCATTATGAGGTCCGAAATGCCCGTGGCAAGGTAGTAGAAGAGGGTAAGAAGCTGGTCAAGGAGAAACCGGATCCTCGCATAGAGCGTGCCTTTCCAAAACTGCTGGATGCGATTCACGAGGCCTCTGTCGGCCTGTCTCCTAGTCCATCTAGCCCGTTTGACTTCAACTCTTCATGGGCCGCGGTGTCACACGGACAGATGGTTTTCTCCGACGACTACCGTGTGTGTCACTTCGGGGGCGCGCCAGTCGCGGATATGTGGAAGTCATTTTTGTATGTCGCCGAACTTAAGCAAGGTAAATGGCGAGTTCGGAAGGTTTGCGAGGCGGCACCATGGCCGAGGTTGTTCGTGGGCAAGGACTATGTGGCCTTGCTCGAAGGGTCTAAGGAGGGCAAGTGGGTCACGATCTTGAAGCGGAAGGACTATCGGAAAATAGGCATAGTTCGCGCTGAGGATGCCGTTCTGATCCCATAGGTTGGGTCAGCATGCGTGGGCAACGAAATCCTAACCCACTTTCGAGTTGGAGTCCCGAACCAACAGCTCCTGAGACCGGCGCCGGGTGCCGCAGGCATTCCGACGGGTGGCATGCATCGGCTGACGCCCACCACCCACCGATTGGAGAGCCCCGATGCATGTTTCCCACGATCTCATCATACAGCCCCGATAGCATGAGGCGGCGGGCGCGTGGCCGCAATCCTCCTAACCCTCTCCCTCCAGGATCGGGTGGCATGCATCGGGTGATGCCACACCAGCCCGTCGATTCGAGCCCCGATGCATGTTCCCACGATCTCATCATATGGCCCCGAAAGCATGAGGTCAGCTTACTCGGGCCGTGGCGCGGCCCCGCAACTACATGCATCGCTGGCGGGTTATCAAGTTCGATGCAGATAGACGCTATGCATGCCACCCAAATGAACGGTGGCGGCCACCCGCGGCCGAAGGCCGGGGGGTTGGGACAGGCGTCCGGGCCGATCGGACGGGCTTACGGTCCATCCGGCCGCTTGCCCGAGCCTTGCGGACGCGCATCCGCTTCATCCGGTCATGCGTCCGGACGATCCGGAGACCTGTACGGATGATCCGTACAAGGGTCCGCGTCATCCGTACGGCCTCCATGACCGCGTGAACAAGCGCACCTTGCCTCTGGCAAATCAAGAATAGCCTTGGGACACATCAGGTTTGGGACGTCCTCTGTTGCGACGAACTTTGGACCTGTTACCCAACCTTGGCGTTCGACTCCCGAACCAACTGCTCCTGAGACCGGCGGAAGTCCTGGAGCTTCGACGCCAAAGCCAAGTCCGTGACCGCCAGGATCGCGATCGCAAGCAGGGCCGCGTTCTTCGCATTCCCGATTGCGACGGTCGCCACCGGAATGCCCGCCGGCATCTGCACGATCGAATGGAGCGAGTCCACCCCTGACATCGCCTTGCTCTGGACGGGAACGCCGATGACCGGCAGCGTCGTCCAGGCGGCGGTCATCCCGGGCAGGTGGGCGGCGCCGCCCGCTCCGGCGATGATCACCTTCAGCCCTCGCTCGCGTGCCGACATCGCGTACTCGCGCATGCGGTCGGGCGTCCGGTGGGCGCTGACGACCTCCACTTCATGCGGCACGCCGAATTCGGCAAGCGTTTCGGCGGCGGCTTTCATGGTCTCCCAGTCCGACTGACTGCCCATAATCACCCCGACCGTGGTTTCCGCCATGTGAACAGGTTACTCCGCGAAGCGTTTGACCTGACTTTCCCGTCTCTATGAGCGGTGAACCTATACGCCAGTTCGGAAACCCTGTTTGACCATCAGGCCCAGATCAAAGTGCTTGGCATCGGCGGAGGCGGCGGCAATGCCGTGAACCGGATGATCCAGGTCGGCGTCGCCGGCGTGCAGTTCGTGGCGATGAACACGGACTCGCAGGCGCTCGATACGAGCCTTGCCAAGCGAAAGCTCCACCTTGGCGAGACCGTCACCAAGGGGCTGGGTGCGGGGGGCGATCCGACCGTGGGCGAAGCCGCCGCGAAGGAAAGCGAGAAAGCCATTCACGAGCTGCTCGAAGGCGCCGACATGATCTTCATCACGGCGGGAATGGGCGGTGGCACCGGTACCGGCGCAGCGCCGATCGTGGCCGAGATGGCCCGCCGAATGGGCATCCTCACCGTTGGCGTGGTGACCAAGCCTTTCCTCTTCGAGGGTCCGCGACGAAAGAAGCTGGCCGAAGATGGAGCCGCCCGGCTGAAGGAACATGTCGATACGCTCATCGTGGTTCCCAACGACAAATTGCTTAGCTTCGTGGACAAGCGCACGACGATGCAGCAGGCGTTCCTGGCCGCTGACGATGTCCTCCGACAGGGAGTGCAGGGAATCAGCGACATCATTCTGCTGCCCGGCATCATCAACGTGGACTTCGCCGATGTCAGGACGGTCATGAAGGACGCCGGCGTCGCGCTGATGGGCCTCGGCAAAGCGGTAGGTGAGCAGCGCGCCCGACTGGCCGCCCAGGCAGCAGCCAACAGCCCGCTCCTCGAAACCAGCATTCTCGGCGCCAAGAAACTCCTCGTGAACATATCCGCCGGAGCCGATTTCAGCCTCGGCGAGGCGCACGATGCGATGGAATACATCATGCAATTTGCCGATGCCGGCGACGCGGAAATTTTCATGGGTCACGTGATGAAGGAGTCGTCGGAGGGCGAGGTGTCCATCACCCTGCTCGCCGCCGGCATGTCCACCGAACGTGCGACGTTGGACCGCGATGTGTTTGCCGAGTACGCAATCCCCGGGGTAACGCCGCCACCGATCCCGAAGCAGGCGCCTCCTCCGATCGCGCTCGACGAATCCGACCTCGACATTCCCGCCTTCCTGAGAAGGCACCGCACGCCCTAACCAAGGCGCGATTTTAGCGAAAAAGACAAGCAACAAACAAGGATACTGGTCCAACGCATAGCCCCGACCCAACGAGGTCGGGGCATTTTTTAAAAATGATAAAGCCCGCCAGTTCTGTCGGATTGGCGGGCCGGCAAAAGAGTAAGGTTGTCCCTTACTTCTTCGTATACGTTCCTTCCATCAAAGTTTGCCAGTCACCGGCTTCCTTCATCTCCAACTTGAAATCGAGCGATTTGTCAGATTTCTTGGTATAGGTAGCCCGCATGGTGAACTCGTTAGGCATGCTCGCCGTCTTGGTGGGTTTGCTTACCAAGACGATCTTGTCGCTGCCAAGCGGTCCGGTCATTTCCATCCCGGTCGGCTCAAAGGAATCGAACCAATAGCTGACCCACTTCTTGGTACTGGCATCATAACTCAGCATTTGCATGCCGGTCATTTCCATGCCGTCCATCTTATAGGAGTGCATGCCATGCAGGTGGCGTCCGCCGAGTACTTTCTTATAGGTAACGGTGGAATCTGCAGATCCCTTCTGACCCATCATGTAGGTCGTCAGTTTGGCCGTCCACTCGCCAACCCAGTAGTCGACCTTGGACATCTCCGCCGGTACCGGCGGCATCTCTTGAGCATGGCCAGCCACAGCGGTCGCAACCAACAAGATACCGAGCAATAGTTTCTTCATAGAAGGTCCTCTCAAGCGTAACCGCAGCCCCCGATTGCTGCCTTAACCACCGATGCCGGCGTTCCCCTTGGCCTTCTCCATTTCAGCCAGGAATTGATCGATCGGCCGGAAGCCAACCATCTCATGAACGATCGACTCGTCGGCCTTCATGAATTTGATGGTGGGGTAGCCGCTGACGTTGAATCGAGCGACTTCCGACTGCTGGTGGTCGCCATTGATCTTGACGAACACAAACCATTTCGACATTTTCTTAAAGGAATCCTGAGTGTAGACTTCACGGTCTAACTTCTTGCAGAAGCCTCACCAATCAGCGTAAAAGTCCACGAGTAGTATCCGCTTGGTTTTCTTGGCAACGTCCTTTCCTTCGGCAAGGCTGTAATACCAACGGTCCGAGATCAGGTCTTCTTCCTTAACTTCTTTCGATCCTTCCGGAGCCTTGAAAGCGAAGAGATCGGCACCTGCGGCGGCGGCAATCGACTTTACGTCGTAGACCATGGTGTCGGATTCTTTGCCGGCAACCGAAAGCTCAGCCTGTTTGACAAGTGAATCGGCCGGATCGACGTAAAGTGTCCACTTTGCGTCGGCACTGTCTTTGGCGGTTACCTCTAAAACCTTGAACTTCGTGCCTTTGCGGACCTTGTCTGGCATCGCCTTCGCATTGTAGCCGTTATCGAACTGCTTTTCGGCGAAGAAAGCGGACCACAACTGGGTCGCTTCACTGGCGAGTAAGCCTTTTAGCTCGGCATCGGACTGGGCGCGCTTAAAGTAGGTCTTACCCTTCTTGTCATAGATCGTGATGGTGGTGCCATCGGCGACCGTTAAACTGTCCGAAGATTCGAGTCTCAGCTTGTTGGGCTTTGACAGCGCGACGGTGTACTCTTGCGAGGTTCCACCGAGTCGGGTGACGGTATAGGTCGATTGCAGCGATTCTGCCTTGAAGAGTTTGTCGCCAACTGCCTTGAGGAGGCTGGCGCCCGTACCACTCGTTTGTGCAAGAACAACGGCCGCAATTCCACCGATAGTGATCGCTAGAATGGGTTTGCTTCTCATCTTGATATCCAAGAACTGATGATGTCGAGGCAGGCAACGTTCGGGGGCTGCATGCAGTCAGGTCCATTGTATCACGCGGGGTGGTGAATCCCGCGCATAATCGGACGGTGCCGAGATCGGGGATTTGGATCGTCGTCCTCCTCTTCCTATCGCTTGCCGGGGGCTACATTTACGCCACGCCCTATCGGCAGTCGGGCTTTTTGGCCAATCAGCGAACCCTTGAAGGCCTTCCTGCTCCGGCAATCGACATCGGGGCGCCCGACGAAAGGCAGCATGCCAACTACATCGCCGGCCTCGTTGAGGGTCAGGGCTTTCCGGTGCTGAAGCCGGGCGACCCAAACCTTGGAGAAACCTACCAAAGCCACCAGCCGCCGCTCTATTACTTGCTCGGCGCCGCTGTGGGCAAGGTGTTTGGTCTGGAACCGACCTCACCCAGCGGCATTCATCTCCGGTGGATCAACGCTCTTATCGGGGCGATCACCGTGATCGGGCTCTTTCGACTTGGCCAGAAGGCGACGGGAAACGACTGGGTTGCTTTGCTGGTCGCGTCAATAGGGGCACTCATTCCGATGGTTCTCGCACTCCATGCTGCGGTGAGCAACGATCCACTGCTCTTTTGCCTGTGCACCTGGACCCTGGTTTGGCTGCTGGACGCAGACGCCAGCGGGTGGACGATGCGGAGAGCTCTCTTGATCGGGGCTCTGGCAGGGCTGGCTCTGAATACGAAATCGACCGCAGTCGCCCTCCTTCCCCTCATGGCAGTGGCCGGGTACGTTGCCGCGAAGCGAGACCGTACCGCTTGGAAATGGGTATCGGCTGCAGTCGTTCTCGCTGTTGTGATGGCGCTTCCCTGGTGGATGAGGAATATTGGGCTTTATGGCGACCCGCTTGCGATGAGCGCGTTTAGGGAGGCCTTTACGGGAAACCCCAGGACGGAGGACCTGGTTCAGGCGCTCGGACCGAGCCGATACTGGACCGAGCTGTTCGGATGGTGGACGCTTCGAAGCTTCTTTGGGGTGTTCGGATATATGGACATCTTCTGGCTTCCAAACCTCTATCGGATCCTGGCCGCCATTACGGCCATCGTTGCGATCGGGTGCCTCCGGAAAGAACGGGTGGCGGAAGCAGCCTCTGCCAAGGCCGGATTCCTCCTGTCCGGTACCTTCTTTCTCCTTATCCTGATTCTCTATGTGCAGTTCAATCTCACGTATTTTCAGGCTCAAAGCCGTTACCTTTTCCCGGCGATCGGTCCCATTGCGCTCGTGCTCGGCACTGGGCTCTCGGTCTGGTTGGCAAGCCGAATCCGGGCTGGCGCCGTGGTCGCCATCGCCCTCCTGGTGGTGGCAAATCTAATCAATTTGGCCAGGTTGCCCGAAGAGTTTAAAGAGCGTGCGGCGCAAGACGCAAAATTATCGTCGCATCCTCACGAAATAACCCGTCGTATACTCGGTTAGGAAGGAAACGCCCATGCTCACTCAGCTCTTTATTAGCCTCGTGCTTGCGCCTGCCCATGGCTTCTCGCCCCAAGACGCACTGAGTAAGCCGATTACGTTCAAGCACCCGGTGGCGTCGGTTCGGACGGTCGTCGAGGCGTTAGGGACCGCAGCCGGTGTGAAGCTGAGTGCAGCTCCAGCATTGAAGAACGAGATTGTTTACATCAATGTAAGAGACGCCAAGTTGGTCGACGTCATGAACCGGCTCGGCGATCTGGTGGCGAGCGCATGGACTGAGGAGTCTGGCGGCTTTTCGCTGTCGCGGTCTGCGCAAAAGGTGAAGCGCGACGAGGACCGCGAATACCAGCAGAGGCTGGCCAACTATACCAAGGCCCTGGCTAAGAAAAAGGAAGAGCTCGGTGACCCGATCACTGAAAAGAGCGCTTCGACGACGATCCGCGAGATGCGAGAGATTCAGAAGGCGATGAACTCGAAGAACGCGAATTATAACGCCGCACAGTGGAAGAAGTACGAAAAGCTAAGCCAGCAGACTCCGGGCCGCCGCGCGATGATCAGGTTGATTACCGCCATCGGCGCTCCTGCATTTGCGGCGATCAAACCGACGGAGCGCGTGGTCTTTGCCACCTCACCCACGCGCATGCAGCGACCCCTTCCCAACGCGGCGGTTGTTGCGCTCAACGAGCTTGCAGCCGAGCAGTCTGCTTGGGCCAACGCCCATGCCTCCTTACCGGAACCCGAAATGAACATGGCTCCACCGCCCCCTGCGGTCGAAACTACGGAAGGAGTTCAAGTTGCGCAAGAGGTCGCGGCGGATCTCGGCGAGCAGCAAGAGTACATCTCGATGCATGACCCAAATGGCCCTAAGCGGCCATTTAAGAAGCCACCCGCAAAGGCGTTTCTCATCGCCGAACCGCAGAACATGGGAATGGAGCTCAGCCAGATTACGCTCGTTCTTCACGTGTGCGACGCCGAAGGCAACCTGCTGCTATCTACCCGCGACGACATGAATTTCGAAGACATGGCCGATATGAGCGAGTGGTCTGACCCGAAGAAGATCTTTGAAGTTGGTAAGGACGAGAAGCCAATCGAGTTATCGCCCGTGATCAAGGATCTTGAGAAAATGATTGGTTTGTTCGGCATGAATGACACTGCCGGACCCCTTTCCCCAGAAACGATCGACTTCATCTGCAACCCCGAGAAACATGAGCTCCTGGATGCGACGAATACGCCTGCTCTAGACGCAGTTGCCGAGCAAAAGAAGACAAACGTCATCGCCTCGGTGCCCGACATGATGTTCTTCCTTCCCATGATGGGCGCTATGTCAGGAGGCATGAAGCTCACTCCGTCGGTCTACTTGAAGGTTGTCTCGATGCCGATCTTTATGCAGACAGCCCATAAGGACGGATGGCTCACGATTCAACCGATCAGCCCGGTCGCCACGCGTCGTTCCCGAACAGACCGTGAGGCCCTTGGTATTTACCTACGGCGTGTCCGCAAAGAAGGGCGGGTTACGCTCGACAGCGAAGCCGAGTTTGCCTTGAAATCTGGTGACGGAGGAATGTTTGGGCTGGCAGACATGCTTTTGAGAGTGGTACTCGAAGATGGCAACATGGGCGGCCCAATGTTTGGTGGCGAAGCCGACCGTAAGAACTACCTTAAGCTATACGGAAGCCTAAGCCCTGCCCAGAGGCAGGTCCTTGCCACTGCCAATGGTCGGATCCATCTCCAGCAGCTCTCGCCGTTTCAGCAGCAGCTCGTTACCGAAATGGTGTATGGTCCAACGCCGGGTTGGGGGGGTGGATCGACTCTCGACCTCATCCCAGAGGAATCTTCGAATCCGGGTCAGGAAGAGACGATGACCGAGATGCCGTCGTTTGGGGACTTCTCAGTTGCCACCGAGCCTACTCAGGCGCTCCCCAGCGGACTGAATTTGAACGGATATTTCACGATGAAGTCGGCGACGAGCGACGTCATTTTTGCCTCCCATGCTGACCAGCGGTGGGGCAGTTATCCGCAGGACATCGAATCGATCGCCTTCAATCTCTTCGCCAAGGATCATCCTGATAAATTCCCATGGATAACGGAACAGGGCGAGTTCGTGAGTTTCCAGGCCGGACGGCAGATTCAGCTGACATTCGTTTTCCACTTCACGTCAAGACTTGGCATGAGCGGCACCTTGAACGACCACCAAAAGCTAGGCAAGCCCGGACCGATAACTTCTCTCCCGCCAGACGTCCTTAAGAAAATCAACGAAGCGGTGAAGCGGCAGGCCGAGGCCCACAAGGAAGGCGGAGGCTTGACCCTCCCCGACGAGGATGGTGACGGGCCGCCGCCCAACCGGTAACCTCAGGAAGCCGAGCGGTCGTCCAAAGCCGTAGCGTGCTATCGATGGCCCTTAATCCGGCGCATGCCGCGAATATGGACGACGATGCGGTCCTGCAGGACCGGTGGATGGCTGGCGACGAACAGGCGTTCGAAGTCCTTTACCGGAAGTATTACGGGAAGGTGTTTGCCATCGCGAAGGGCGTCCTTCTCGATGCCGACGATGCCTCCGATGCCACCCAGGAGATCTTTCGCCTCGTCCATCGGAACCTGCGGCGATTCGACCGACGGTCGAAATTCAGCACGTGGCTTTACCGCATCGCCGTCAATCGCAGCATCCAGGAGGCCCGCTCCATCCGCCGAAGGAAGTCGGAACTTCCGATCGAATCTGCCCAGCACATCGGTCGCGAAGATGAGGTCCAGGTCGTCGATCCGAAAATCAACGACGCCTTGGGCAAACTTCAGCCCATCGACCGGGCGGTCCTGATCTTGTTCTATTGGGAGGAGCTCAGCTTGGAGGAGATCGCGACGTCTCTGTCTTGCAGCGCAAATGCAGCCAAAACGCGGCTGTTCAGGGCCCGCGAAAGATTTCGGAAACTTTACGAGCAGGAGGAAGCATGAGCCGCTGGAGTCAGTCAGACGACGAACTGATGTGGATGGTTGCGGAAAGCCGCGACGACGCTGCGGTGGAGGACCTCGTCGCACGGCGACCGGAGCTGCGTTCGGAAGTTCTCAAGCGTGCAACGATGATTGCGGGTCTAAAGGGCGCGAAGCCCGAACTGGACGACTTACATCGCGTCCCCGAATTTGGGCGCGCGTCAGCTCCGTGGCGGAACCGGCCGAAGATTGGACGCTGGATCCTGGTCGGATTGCCGGCGATTGCTTTGGCTGCCACCTCAATTATCGTGGGTCCAACCCTACTGAATCGGAACCCAGATAGTCCGCGCGGCTATTCGGTCGCGAATTCAGCCGAATTGTCGCCAGATTCACTGAAGAACCTTCCTCCGAATCCATACCCGGAGACGGGAACGACCACCTCCGGAGATCCCAATGTTTCGGCGACGAAGGAGGATGTCGCGTCGATCGGCTCTGCGATTCGCGAGCCGAAGGTGACGCTGCGGGAGGAGCGAATCAAACTCGTTGACGCCATCCAGCGCATTGCTCAGCAAGCGGGCTTAACGATCGAAATCGCCCCTGGACTGCCCGATTTCGAGATCACAGCGAGCTATGTGGACGTTCCCGCTCGCGAAGCCTTGGGAGACATCGGCAAGAATTTTGGCTTCACCGTGTTCGATCAAGGAGACCGGGCAATCCTGATTATCCCGGCTGTTGATCAGGCAGCGAAGTAGCTCTCAGCCATCTACGGCGGCCCGCAATACCTGGACAGCGGATTCGAGTGCCTCATCCACCTTGGCTAGGTCGCGTCCTCCCGCCGTCGCATAGGTCGGTCCGCCGCCTCCACCGCCTCCGGCGGCTTTGGCAACCTCTCGCACAAGGTTGCCGGCATGCGCTCCAGATTCCACTGCCTTCGGGCCCGCCTTGGCCACGAAGGTCACTTTGCCATCCAGGATGCAGGCAGCGACGACGACGAGGTTGGGCCGCTGCGCCACGGCGTCATCGACCTCTTGGGCGGCCAGCTTGGGATCGATCTCAAACTTTGCCGTCATCAAGGACACAGGCCCAATCTCGACGATCGGATGTCCAGATCCGTTGGACCCGCCGCCTCGAGCGGCCTTAAGTTCGGCCTGCTCTCGACGCTTCCGCTCTTCTCTAACCTGGTCCAGCAGCCGTTCCACCGCTTGCCTCAGGTCCTTTGGCGTCGACTTGACGATCTCAGCCACCTCATGGAGGTTTCCATGAAGCTCATTGGCCCATCGATGCGAGCCCCTGCCGGTTATGGCGGTAACCCGTCTGACGCCAGAGGCCGCGCTGCTCTCGTGAAGAATCTTGAATAGCCCGATTTGCCCGGTGTTTCGGACGTGAATTCCGCCGCAGAGCTCACGGCTGAAGCTCGGACGGTCGGGTGACATGTCGCCAACCTGGACGACCCGCACACGATCGGCATACTTTTCGCCAAAGAGCGCCATCGCTCCCATGGCTCTGGCCTCGTCGAGTGGCACGTCCGAGTAGATCGTGACTCCCTCGGCCGACAGAACGTGCTCGTTGACGATCCCCTCGACGCGAGAGATCTCCTCCGCAGACATTGCCTTTCCGTGGGTGAAGTCGAACCTCAAATGATCGGGTGCGACAAGCGAGCCAGCCTGCGTCACATGGGTCCCAAGCGTGTCTCGAAGCGCGGCGTGAAGGAGATGAGTGGCGGTGTGGTTGCGAATCACGTCCGTCCTGCGATTTGTGTCGACAACCGCCCTCGTCTTGCGCTTCATGAGGCGCTCCAGCAGGAAAACCTGTGCTTGGTCGACGGGCATCCCCTCGTGGCCAAGCGGCACGTCCGGCACGACGACATGAACCCATACGCCGTCGTGCTTCGTGACATCGACCACATTGAACCGGGTGTCCTCAACGATCAACACACCCGTGTCCGCGACCTGACCCCCGGATTCGGCATAGAACGGCGTCTGGTTGAGCGCAACGGCGAATTCGGCGACAGCTTTGCCGTTCTCGTCGGCTTGCGGCAAGGCGCCGACAATGACAGCGTCGGTTTCGGTTTCGGAATATCCCAGAAACTCGGTTGGGGTTGCCTTACCGTCGTCCGTGATAAAGACGAACGCGACACCGACCCCGCCGTACACCGACTCCCGTTGGTCGGCGCCACGGGACCGCTCCTGAGCCTCTGCCAAGGCGGCCTTATAGCCGGCGAGGTCGACGGTCACGCCCGCCTCCTCGCAAAGCTCCTGCGTCACCTCGAGCGGGAATCCGTAGGTGTCGTAAAGCATGAAAGCCACCTCGCCGTCGAGAACCTCCCCCTTCCGGCGTGCCAAGGCCTGCAGAAGAATCTCAGAGCCTTGGTCGAGCGTTCGACGGAACAGCGCCTCTTCGTTCTTCAAGGTCTCGGCGATCACGCTCCTTCGGTCAACGAGCTCGTGATAGTGGTCACCCAATGACTCGACCACGCCGTCGACGACGCGATACAAGAACAGGTCTTCGAAGCCAAGCACCCTCTGGCCCTTGAGCACCGCGCGCCGAATGAGCCGCCTCAACACATAGCCGCGCCCGGTGTTGCTCGGCAGGATGCCGTCGGCGATGCAAAACGATGCGGTCCGGATGTGGTCCGCGATGATGCGAACGGCGGTGTCGCGAGCAGTATCCTGACCGTACGTTGCCGTCGAGGAGGCGAACTCGGCAGATAACCGATCGATGAGCTTGATAATCCCGGAGAAGGCGTCCGTATCGTAGACGCTGCGGTAGCCGCCCAGGGCGGTCGCCGTGCGCTCGAGGCCCATGCCGGTGTCAACACTCTGAAAAGGCAGCGAAGGCATCCCCGTCTTCCGGTACCCGCCCTCCTCGAGCGGTTCGCCTTGCCACTCGTACTGGATGAAGACGTCGTTCCAAATTTCGAGCCACAGTTTCGCCGCATCGTCCCGCAGGAAGCCATCTCGATCGTAACCCCCGGCCACTGTCGGGGGCGGGGGGACGTCGTTCGATGTCCAATAGAACATTTCCGAATTCGGTCCGCACGGACCGGGAGGTCCCGACGAAAAGGCTCCCGCCGGCCAGTAGTTGGTCTCTTCGCCGAGTCGGAAAATGCGGGAGGTGGGCTCGATGCCTAGTGGTGCAAGGTGAGCGCTCCAATGCTCGAACGCTTCGTCGTCCTCCTCGAACACGGTGAACGCGAGTCGCCGGGGATCGAGATTTAGCCACTGGGGCGCGGTCAGGAACTCCCACGAGAACGCGATGGCCTCCTGCTTGAAGTAATCGCCAAACGAGAAGTTGCCCAGCATCTCGAAGAAGGTCAGATGCGAGTGGTTGCCGACCGATTCGATGTCGCCGGTGCGAACCACCTTTTGGGCGTTTGTCAGTCGTCGGTTTGGCGGTTCGGCGATGCCACGGAAGAACGGCTTGAACTGAACCATTCCCGCGCCATTGAACAGCAGCGATTCATCCAGCCGGCCGGTGACGTCGTAGGGGATCAGCGATCCCGAAGGGTATAGAGAGTGACCCTTCGAAATAAAGAAATCCAAATACTTCTGGCGGAGCTCACGAACTTTCACGTGGAGCCAAAAGGGTACCAGTTGAACTAACGCCGCTCAATAATGGCGATGGGATCCAGCCCGGCGACCAAACAGGTGCACTCATTGGCGGCTACGTCGGTATTCGCTTGGATGGCTTCGGCCCACGATCCTCCGACCATCACGTAGATGCTGACTTTGGACTCGTTGGTCACCTTCGATGGATCGTACTTTGCCCGAACCCCAGGAAACTGGATAAACGAGAACGGAAAGGGCTCGAACGTATAGGCGCGGATGATCGTGCCAAAGCTCGGGGTTGCCACCGATGGATCTTTGGTGACCTTTACGACCGTATCAGCGAGAATCGAACGCGGGCCGATATCGAAGACAAGGTCTCCGTTCCAGCAACTCGCCAAGCCGCCCGCTTGCTTCAGTTGGACCTCGTCGACATTCCCGCCGGTCTGCCCGCCGTTGGATCCACCACCGGAGGTTGCCGTCCCCGAGCCACCACCGCCGCATGCTGCCATCATCACCGCGGCAACCGCTATTGTCAGTGGGAATCCTGCTCGTTGCATCCTGGGGGAACCTTTCGCCGTATCGGTACGATATGCTTAGGGACTTGGGGAGCGTACCCCTTTCCCTATAAATTCAACGAAGGAATTCTATGAGAGTTATCAGCACCTTACTCGCCGTCGTTATCGGAACAGCGGCCTTTTCTCAGGACTCGCTTTCTCCTGAACGCAGATATGCGGCGGGAGAGAAAGACACCTACACCATGAAGATGTCGATCGAAGGTGGCCCGGGTGAGTTCAACATGTTCATGAAGATCATCCAGTCGATCACCAAGGTGTACGACAACGGTGATGCCGATCTAGAAGTCGAGATCCCCGAGTTCAAGATGAGCATGGGCGGCAACGAAATGCCCAGCCAGCAGATCCCAACTCAGAAATCGAAGGTCAACAAGTTCGGAAAGTCGCTCGACAAGCGCGAAGCCGGCAACCCGATGATGAACATGCAGTTTCTGCAGTACTCGTCCTACTTCGGCGAAAAGCCCCTGAAAGTCGGCGAGACCATCGAGTTCAACGAGATCGACAAAGACAATCCCAAGAGCAAGGTCAAGGGGAAGATGAAAGTCGAGGAGATCAAGGATGGTGTCGCGAAGATCCTGTCGTTGCTCGACGTTTACATTCCGGAAGCCGAGCAGCCGCTGAAGGTTTCGGTTACCTCGCTGGTCGATGTCAAGACCGGCAAGCTCAACAAGAGCGATGGCCGTGTCACCGATCTTCCTTCACAGGGCGGCATGACAATCGAAGCCCTCGTCTACACCCTCGAAAGGGTCAAGTAGTTCGTTCGAACACAAGCCCCCAGCTCAAGCAGGGCGGGGGGCTTTTCGCTTTATGGACGGCGGGCAATGATGTGCGAGCTGCCATCAAGATCGGCAAACCGTAGATCAACGCCATAAGCCTTGGCAAGCCGGCTGAGCTGTGCCGGATCATCGAAGCGCCCTTCGGCGGCGACCCTGCCTTCCTCCATAAGAATGAATCTCTCGGCGATTCCGGCCGCCATATCAAGGTCGTGGAGGGCGATGAGGACGACGTGGCCCTCTCGGGCAAGGCGCCGCACCAGTTCCACCAGCTCGCTGACGTGCCGCAGATCGAGGTGGGTGTTCGGCTCGTCGAGGAGCAGAATCGGAGTCTCCTGGGCGAGCGCCCTTGCAATGAGCACACGCTGGCGCTCTCCACCGCTAACCTGATCGATCGGTCGTCCAGCGAGCTCCTCGCAAGCGGTTGTGCTCATGGCTCGATCGATGGCGGCATGGTCGTCCTGGGTCTCCCAGAATCCAGTCGACCGCGCCAAACGGCCCATGGCCACGATCTCACGGACTGGGAATGGGAAGGCAAACGTCTCCATTTGCGGCACCCCCGCGACCCACTTGGCTCGCTCCTTGGGCGGCAGCTTCAGAAGGTCGACGTCGCCAAAGGCCGCCTCGCCGCCGTAGACGTTGGCGACCCCCATCAGAGCTTGGAGCATCGTCGATTTGCCGGAACCGTTGGGACCAACGACGGCAAGGACTTCGCCTTCGGCTACGGCGAAAGACGCGCTGCGGACGAAGGCTTCGCCGCCGAACCCTGCCCGCAGCTCCTTGATCCGGAGCTCAGGCATCGATCACACCTGAGCTGAAAGCGCGATACATGGCCGCGTAGGCGCCGGATCGCTCCATCAGATCGCTGTGGTTGCCGTATTCGACGACCTCCCCATGACGAAGAACGAGAATCTTGGTGGCACGGGCGGCTGTTGTAAGGCGGTGCGCGATGACGAGAGTAGTCCGCTCCTCCATGATCTCTTCCAGGGCTTCCTGGACATGCTTTTCGCTTACGGCGTCGAGGTTTGAAGTCGCCTCGTCCAAGATCAGGACTCTCGGTTTGCGGACAGCGGCTCTTGCGATCGCAACCCTTTGCATCTCGCCACCAGAAAGGCGAACACCCCGCTCGCCAAGCTCCGTCTCGTACCGGTTCGGCATCGTGGCGACAAACGGCTCGGCGTGGGCGGCAATGGCTGCTTCTGAGATCTCTCCATCGGTCGCTTCCGGCAGTCCCATCCGAATGTTGTCGGCGATGGTTCCGGCGAACAGGAAGGTCTGTTGCGGGACGACGCCGATCTGTCTCCGAAGCCACTCTGTCTTGAGGTCGCGAATGTCAACACCGTCGTAAGTGATGCGGCCCTCGCTGGGATCGAAGTATCGCTGCAGTAGATCGGCGATCGTGCTCTTGCCCGCACCGCTCGGCCCGACCAGGGCCAGGCTATGACCCGCCTCGATGATGAAGGAAACATCCTTGAGGGCCAAGGTTCCGTCAGGGTACGCAAAGCTAACATGGTCGAATTCAATCCGGCCCATGGACTCGCTGAGCTCTTTCGCGCCAGGCTTGTCCGCCATGGGCTCAGGAACGTCGAGGATTTCGGAATAGATGCGGTCGGCTGCCGCCTCGACCTGCTTGCTGGTGCTCACGAGCGAACCGATGTTCTTAAAGCCCTGATTGATGACATCGAGACCCATGATGAAGGCGGCCAGATCACTGACGCGTAAGGTCCCGTTCTGCACGAAGTAGCCACAAACGAACACTACAAGGGCCAACGCAACCGCGCCGATCAGCTCGACCAATGGCCGCAGGGTCGCGGTACGCCGTATCGCAACGATCTGGCTGAGGAAGCTAGCTTCGACCAGCCGCTCAAAGCGCGATTTCATCATCGCTTCCGCGCCGAACGCCTTGACAATCCGCACGCCTTGCAGCGACTCTTGGGTCATCGCGTTGAGATTGGCGAGGTCGACTTGGACATCGTGCTGGGCGGCCTTGATCTTGCGACCGTTCCGCTGGATGACAACGGCCATGACAGGCAGCACGGCGCAGCAAATCAAGGCGAGCTGCCAGTGGAGAATGAAAATCGATACGAGGCCGCTGATCGCCTTGATCGGCCCGTCGATCGAGTCGCGAACCACGCTGATGGCCGAGTTGTAAACGCCGACGTCATTGGTGAGCACGCTCTGCAGTGCGCCTGCTTTCTTCTCGTGGAAATAGCCCAACGGCAGTCGCATCAGCTTTTCGTACATCCGGATGCGAAGGTCGCTTGTGAGGCGGGCAGCCGCCTTGCCCAGGTAGAAGGCTTGAGCCC
Source organism: Fimbriimonadaceae bacterium (assembly GCA_019187105.1). Taxonomy (NCBI): domain Bacteria; kingdom Bacillati; phylum Armatimonadota; class Fimbriimonadia; order Fimbriimonadales; family Fimbriimonadaceae; species Fimbriimonadaceae bacterium. The sequence continues at coordinate 2,611,191 of JABAQM010000001.1, forward strand.
GGGTAAAGGAATACTTCACGCTAAAGAGCGCGATGACGCCAAGGCTTAGCCACCAAAGCCGTTCGAAGTGCCGTTGCTCCACGGAATCGAGTATCAGCTTGATGAACGGAATCGTCGCGGCCATGAGCCCCGCTGCAAAACCGGAAGCGACGAGGCCCTTCACGATAATCGCGCGGTGCTTGTACAGTTCGCTGCTGATCCGGGGATCGAGGGGAATACGGAGCCTAGCCAAAGCCGGTCAAGAGTGTACGTGATCCCTAAGGGCTGGGTGGCGCGTCAAAATGGTTGCATGCTCCGAATGTCGCTGGTATTTCTCGCAACGGCCGCTATCGCGGCTCAAACGGAGACGATCGAAAAGCCCGTCAAGTCTATCCAGGCGTTCGAGCTGGACTGCATGGCGCTAACGCTGAGCCATGATGGCAAGACCCTCGCCTCTGTCGGCGCCGGCGACAATGTCGTGCTGTGGGATTTGGAGTCGTTCCGTCGAAAGATGGACCTCACGGAGGGGGAGCTTTCCGCATCCTGTGCCTCGTTTTCTCCAGACGACAAGAAGATTGCGGTGGGGACGGAGCAGAACGAAACCCTTCGCGTCTTCTCGACCATTGATGGCGAAGAAATCGAAACGTATGAGCTGAAGAATGGGGGCACGACGGAAGTCGCCTATGGTGCAAAGGTCCTCGTTGCAGGGGGCTTGGACATCTCCCTGGCCGTGATCGACCCCGAAAGCAAGAAAATCCTGCGGCGGATCGCCGGGTATGGCTCGATCAACTCGATGAGCTTTTCTTACGACGGCAAGTTCCTCGCAACCGCCGACACCGGAGGATCGGTGCGGATTTGGGATACCGAATCATGGTCTACGACCACCCGCTTGGAGGGTATGGGCACCGAAGTCGCCTACTCGCCGAATGGCAAGTATCTTGCGATCGGTTCGGGCGGCTCCGAGAATCTCGGCAGGGTCGTCCTGCTCGAATCCGCTGGCTGGGCGACCAAGGGCAGCTTCAAGGTTGGGAAGGAGGCCGTCCTCTCGCTAGCCTTCTCCAAGGACGGCAAGTGGCTCGCCGCCGGCACCGAGGATGAGCACGTGCAGCTCCTCAACGTCGAGACCCAGGTCCTCGGACCGAAGATCAAGCCGGTCTTGCGATCCAACGAGGAGTTCTATGTCTATTCGATGGTCTGCTCCCCCGATGGCAAGCAACTCATCACCGGCAGCAGCACGGGCCGGATCCAGTACTGGACGCTGCCCTAGAGTTTTTCGTTTCGCGTCAATAGGAAGGGCTCTAGCCGGCATCTGTTATGTAGGAGCATCCTTTGGACGAACCGTGTACCAAGACGACCTAACCCTCGCCGCAAAGATTGCGATAGGCGATGAAGCAGCGGCCCGCAGGCTTGTTGGGGAACACCACCAGGGTTTGCAGCGCTTCTTTGTAGCCCTCGGAAACTCGCCCGATGACGCCGCAGACCTGGCGCAAACGACTTTCATCCGGGTGCAGCTCAAGGTTGGATCGTATCGAGGTGAGGCGCCACTCAAAACATGGTTGTATCGAGTCGCTCTTCGAGAGCATTCGACGCGCGCCAGAAGAAGGCGCCTCAACGCACCGCTCGACGCGTTGCTCGGTAAGGCGATTACCACTCCAGCACTGGATTCGGCAGGCATTGCCGTCTGGCAGGCGATCGGTCGTCTTTCGCTGCCAATTCGCTCAGCGTTCGTACTCCACGAGATCGTGGGATTCTCCACGATCGAGATCAGCGAAATGCTCGACACGCCGGTTGGAACCATCACCTCGCGACTCTCGATCGCCAGGAAACGCCTGCGAAAGCTCCTAGACGACAAAACGGAGGAACTACCCCATGAGAAACCCCAGTTCGAATCGACTTGAGGATGGCCTGGCTTCACTTCGCACGGCACAGTTCTCGGCTGACCCCAGTCACATAGCTTCTGCCATGCATCTGGCTCCCACAAAAAGGCGGCGAACCTTACGCCTTGGCCTTGGTTTGGTTGGTGCGGTCACCGTGGGAATCGTGATCTTCGCAATGGGGAATCCCTCTCGGGCTGTTGCTGCGGCCGCATTGCGCAAGCTGCTCTCGCAGACCCCGGCATACGCGGTTTACACCTCGTCCGCCGTCATGCCAGATGGTGGTCTTCGGCAACTTTCTAAGTGCTATTACAGCCCTAGTGCCACTCGGCGGGATATAAACCATCCTGACAAGGGAGAGATCGTTGTGCTGACAACCCGCACCCAAATTAGGAAGCTCCATCTAGCTTCGGGTGAGATCACCGTCATCGAGGCCGACCGGGAAAAGAAGGAGGACTTCTTGGAGATTGATTTTACGCTTGAATCCCTTGTCGGTACGCTCTGGAAGGATACTGCTGTCTCGCTAGAGCACGACGTGCCCTTCAAGGGGAGAACGTGGGATCGCTACACAGTCGAGCAGGATGGGGGAAAGTGGCACTTGTACGCTTCGCCTGCCGATGGCATGATTCATTGGGAGGAGGAGTGGCATGATCCCGATTGGCGAGGCTATATGGGAACGTTACAGCGCGGCACGGAGCATCGCCTGAACGAGATTTCGTATCCAGAGTCCCTTCCCGAAAGCCTCTTCGAGCTCCCGGAAGGGAAGGCTTCGGTTCCTAATGTTCCTCGAAGGTAAACTCGGTAGGTTCCCATGCCAACGCTCCAGTTCTCGGTTGTCGCACCCGATCGCACCGTCGTCGACGAGCCGGTGCAATCCCTGATCGCCCCCGGTGTGGCCGGCTACCTTGGGGTTATGTCCAACCATGAACCGATGATCTTGGCCCTACGGCCGGGCCTGGTGGAATACAGCGATCCCAACAACCAGCGGCGCTATGTTGCGATCGGCGGCGGCTTTATGGAGATCACCGGGGACAAGGTGACGGTCCTGGCCGATTCGGCCGAGCACGCTTCGGAGATCGATATTCGCGAGGCAGAGGAAGCGCTGGAAGCCGCCCGTGCGGCCCTGCGTGGAGAGGAATCGCGAATGGGAAGCGAGGAAGCAACCCGCGAGCTTGAGAGGCAGATGGCGCGTATTCGTGCCGCGAAGCGCACGGGCTAGGATAATCAGCGGCGGGCGTTGTGCGGCCCGTCACAATGGGTAGCATCCGCAAACGGCATTCTAGAGCCATGCGCTACCTCTTCCTGCTCTTCGTAATCGCCGCCGGCGCGGGGACAATGGCCCAGGGCGTCGACGACCGCCAACTCAAAGGCCAACTCTCCCTGGCGATGGAGCACAAGGATTGGCGTAGCGTCGAGCGGTTGGCGGCGACCGTTCTCCAGCTTGACGTGGACGACGAGTGGGCCTGGCGATGCCTTAGCTGCGCGCGTCGCAACCTCGGCAATCCCGAAGGCGCCGTCTACGCAGCCGACGAGGCTCTGCGAAAGAAAGAGACCGGCTGGGGATATTTCGACCTCACCGCCGGCTTGGTCGATTTGGGCGACTACCAGCGAGCGAGGTCGGTGGCCAACCACGCGCTGCTGATGGGGCGGCCGTTTATCGGCGATGCCTACAATCCCATCAAGCAGCAGCTCGAGCGGATCGAGCCCCGCCGATACGAATGGCGCTTCAAAATCGACCCTTCCAAGCGGCGGGACAAGAAGTCGAAGGTGCTGCGGTTCCGATTGCCTGATACCGACCTCGACAGCCAGCAATCCAGTTTCCGAGTGATCGGCGGCGGCGCCTACACCGTCAGCGCAGAACAGGGCTTTCGTGAACTGGAGTTCAGGTCCCCTGGCAAATCGGTGTTTGAAATCTTGGTCGATATCACCGTCAAGCCGGTTAGCCAGCGTCTTGCCGTCCTTTCACGAAAGGCCAATGCGGCGCTCCCCGCCGAGGTCAAGCCGTTCCTCCGCAATGAGGGATATGGCGCCTGGTCGGAGAGCGTCCTCGTCCAGGCCGGAATCCTCAAGGGCAAGGACGACCTCCAGACCACTTACAAGATCGCCGATTGGTTCAAGCGAACCATCAAGTACGCGACGAACGACAACGCCAGGACGGCGGGCGAGACGCTCGCGAGTAAGAAGGGCCATTGCCACCAGCAGGCAACGCTATTCACGGCGCTTGCCCGGGCGAATGGGGTCCCGTGCCGGATCGTGCGCATGAATTGGGCCGAAGCCAACCAAACCAGTGGCAAGGTCGTCTGGCACTCCTATGTCGAGGTCTGGCTACGCGGCGTCGGCTGGGTCCATGTCGAACCCGCTGACCCGCTGTCGATCGGCGTAATACCGAACGTCAAGATGAGAATCGGCACGACGTTCGACGAGCCTCACCTCAAGGACACCCTGGAGTCTTTGCGCAGCGGCGAGCCGACTTGGAAGCGGTTGCCGATCGATTGAATCCGCCGATTCCCTGAGTTGTTCGCGGACGTCGCTAGGTCGCTCGCGGACCTCGCCAAATCATTCGCGGACCTCGCCAGGTCACTCGCGGATGTCGCTAGGTCATTCGCGGACCTCGCCAGGTCCCTCGCGGATGTCCCCAAGTCATTCTCGGCAAGTAATTCGCGCGCATGAGCTTCGACCACCCCGTTCATCAAACCTTTAGTCGCCGGTCACGTGTCCATCAGACCCGCCGACTTCAATGTTCTCGTATCGCGGGAATCTCAGCCGCGAAATGGAGAACACAGAATGACAAACCTAAAACGAGCGAGCCTGGCCGCAGCCATGTCCTGGTGTGCGGTGACGGCTTTCGGCGCCAGTCACAATGACGCGCCGCTGATCAACATGGACCCGTCGGCGAACATCACCGACGTCTACGCCTTTGTTGGCAAGAACCACATTGGACAGAAGGTCCTCAACGTCGTCATGACGGTCAATCCCCTCGAGGATCCCGGCAATGGCGTGAACTACTACCGGTTCGACGACAACGTGATGTATTCGATCCACCTTGAGAAAGCGAAGCTCAAGGATGGCAAGCCGTTCTTCACCGGCAAGGGCGACATCCGCTACAACTTCCGGTTCAAGACGGGTTACAAAAATCTGAACACGATCCTGTCGTATGGCCTCGGTACCGAGGCTGGCGCGATTATGATCCCCGGCGACGCCCGGCAGAACTTTGTCCAAACCTACACGATCCAGCGCGTCGATGCGAGCGGCTCGCGGATGCTCAACGTGGGCAACATGATGATCTCGCCCCCCGTCAACGTCGGCCCGCGCACCACGCCGCGGTACTTCGACGCGCAGGGCAACGTGATCCAAGGCGCCATGACGGCTGCCGAACTCGATCCATACACCGCCGCGACCATCTATAAGCTTCGCGATGGCAGCCGATCGTTCTGCGGTCAGCGGGAGGACGGCTTTTATGCCGACGTTCCTGGGATCTTCGACTTTCTTGGTGTTCGAAGCCCAGGCAAGGATGGCTTCAGCAGCTACAACGTTCACGCGATCTCGATCGAGATTCCGATCTTCCAGATCGTCCAGGGCAACGAGACCCCCGTGGTTGGTGTCTTCGCGACCACGTCGCGACCGTCGATGAATGTGCGCGCGGGGACCAACACGGGCGACTGGATTCAGGTCGGCCGCATGGGCAACCCCCTCTTTAATGAGACCTTGGTCGCGCTGAGGGACAAGGACATCTACAACCAGACCCTGCCGGAAACGGACGAGGCGACGTTCAAGAAGTACGCGGAGAACTGCGAGCTTGCCTTCTTGCTCAATGCCGTTTTTGGCACCAACTTCGTCGTTAACGGCCGCAGCGACCTCGTCGGAATCTTCATTCCCGACGTGCTCAAGGTCGATCTCTCCACTCCTCCGGTGCGTCTTGCCGGCGAGGACGGGTTCAACCGGCTGAGCTTCATCGGTGGCGACACCGTGGCCAGTGCCTTCACGGGTGGACAGGTGCCGAGCGGCTGGCCGAATGGTCGGCGATTCGGTGACGACGTCGTCGATATCGCGCTGACGGCGGTCGCGAGCGGCCCGACGTTCGAGAACATCAACCTTCTTGGTGACAACGTGAGCGCCAATGACGCCGTTTACAACCGCGTCTTCCCCCATGCGGGCACTCCTCACGGTGGTCCCACGAATTCCCTCCACCAATAGTGCAGACAAACCTGGCTGCCGGCGCCCGAACATTCGGGCCCGGCGCCGGGGGGAACCTGCCAATCCGACCTGCACGAGAAATTCCATGAACTGCACGAAACATCTTCCGATCCTCGTATCCGGCATCCTCCTTGCCGTGACGAACTTGTCTGGCTGTGGCCCCAGCCCAGCCACCGCGACTTCAATGGCTGTTCCGGAACTGGGTTCAACCCCGACCGACGGCCTTATTCGAAAGTATCGGGCTGTGGCAGAAAAGCAGCCCAAATCGGTGGAGGCCCTGGTCAATCTGGGTGAGGCACAGCTTCAGAAGGGACGCGAATCGGGTGAGCTGGCCTGGTACGTCGAGGGCCGACGCTGCTTGGAGAAGGCTGTCGCCCTCGATCCGGGTGATCCAGTTGCCCTGACCCGGCTCGCCGCATCGAAAACCGTGTTCCACGACTTTCACGGGGCGGTGAAGCTTGCCAAAGAGGCAATACAGCACGGGGCCACCCATCAGGCATACGGTGTGCTCGTCGATTCCTGTCTGGAACTGGGCGACTATGATGCGGCTACGGAAGCCGCGCAGAAAATGATCGACGCCAAGCCCGACATGGGATCCTATAGCCGGGTGTCGAAGCTCCGGTATCTGATGGGAGACATCAAGGGCGCGATCCTGACCATGGAGAAGGCCCTGGCTTGCGGGTCGATGTTCAGCGAGAACGCTGCCTGGTGCCGTACCCAGATCGGCGATCTCTACTGGCGATCCGGCGCTTATCCGGCTGCTGAGAAGCAGTTCCTTGGCGCGCTTGAAAAGGTCCCGAACTACCGTCACGCCCAAGCCGGCTTGGCTCGGATTCGATTCGGGCAAGGGAAGCGAGCTGAGGCGATTGGTTTGATGACAAGGGCCTGCGAGGGTAAGGCCGCGCCTATCCCGTATCTGGCTGAGCTCGGTGACTACCACATCGCGGCGGGCGATTCGGACAAAGCTGAAGCAGCGTTTGCGAGAATCGGCGAAACCGTCAAGCGGTACCACGAGGCCGGCATCGAGGGCGAGGAGATCATGGTGGCGCAGTTCCAGCTCGACCACGATCGCAACGTTGCGGAAGCGGCCAAGGTTGCCGCGAGCGAGATGAGCCACCACCAAACGGTCGAGGCCTACGCGAACCTGGCGTGGTCCCAATACAAGCAGGCGAAGTTTGCTGAAGCCAAAGGTTCGATGAAAAAGGCGATGCGGACAGGCGTCCAAGACGCCTTGCTGTGGTACCGCTTGGCCAAGATCGAGGCCGCCCTGGGGAACAAGACCGAAGCCGACCGGCTCATGGCTTCGGCCAAATCGCTCCATCCAAACTTCCACCCAATTTTTGCACGCTAGCGATCGACCAGCCCCCCGCGGATGCAACCGCCGGGGGCAATCGTCCCACCGTGAGAAATATTCCTCCTGGCTGAGGCGTCCGTTATACTTAGGAACACGTGGCCCTTTCTGCAGCAAGTCGTGGACAGGTGAATACGAAAAAGCGGCGCAGACCCTGGCTCCGACGATTCAAGATCGCCCTGGCGGTCTTTTTCATCGTCGTTGTGGGTGGCGCCGTTTGGGCGAGCATCTTCTGGCGGCAGCAGCTCGACAAGGCCTCAGCGCTCCTTCCCACGCTGCCGGATGTGATGACGCAGCTCGCCAAGCAGCCGACCAAAATCCTTAGCGGCGATGGCAAGGTGCTCTTCACGATTTCCACAGAGTATCGCCGGCCGGTCAAGATAGCGGACGTCCCGAAAGTCGTGATCGACGCCACGCTCGCCGCAGAGGACAAGCGTTTTTACAGCCACAGCGGAGTCGATTCGATTGCACTCATGCGGACCTTGCTCACCAATGCGCGTGAAGGTCGGGTAGCCCAGGGCGGAAGCACGCTCACAATGCAGCTGGCAAAGCGGGTCTATTCCGAGGGTCAGAAGACGCTTCAGCGAAAGATCCAGGACATGGCCCTAGCCGTCATGATGGAGAACGAGCTGACAAAAGACCAGATTCTCGAGCTCTACTTGAACCAGGTCTTCTATGGCTCCGGAGCCTACGGTATCCAGGCCGCCGCCGATGTCTATTTCGGCAAGAAGCTCGAAGACCTCACGGTTGCGGAAGCAGCGCTACTCGCAAGGTGTGTGCGCAGGCCCAGCCATGAAAACCCGTACGCGAATCTGAACCGGGCAATCGAAAACCGCAACGTCGTCCTCGGCATCATGCGTGAAGAAGGCATGATCACCCCCGAGGCATACGAAAAGGCCAAGAAGGCCAACGTGGAGCTTGCCGGAAGGCGTGACCACGTGGTGGCCTCGAAGCGGCTCGCGCCGTATTTCGTGGACTACGTGATGGACACGGTCCACCGTGAGATGCCGGGCGTGGATATTTCCAGGGGTGGCTACACGGTCGAAACCACCATAAACATGGCTATCCAAAAAGGGGCCGAGCAGGGCGTAAGGGACCTTGTCCGACGGTACCGTGGCCGTGGCGTGCGGACCGGGGCTTTCGTGGTACTCGACCGGGAAGGACAGATTTTGGCCATGGTGGGCGGCGCGGATTACGAGCGCAACCAGTTCAATATGGTCGCCCAGGGTAAACGGCAGCCGGGTTCCGCGTTCAAGCCGTTCGTTTATTCCGCAGCCTTCGAGCTTGGTCAGTTGGACAAGTACGATTCGGTTTCCAATGAACGGCTGTCAATCCGCGACAATGCCACGGGCAAAACTTGGTCGCCCGACAATTCGAACGGAAAGTACGGAGGCAGGGTGTCCGTTCGGTCCGCAATGGCTTACTCGATCAATATCCCGGCCGTCCGAACCCTCCAGACCGTCGGCGTTTACAATGCGATACGGATCGCCGAGGATTCGTTCGGGTTCAAGAGCAAACTCGACCCGTACCTACCGCTCGCTCTCGGAGCCAGTGCCGTTTCACCTCTCGAAATGGCCACCGGCTACAGCGTGTTCATGCTCGGCGGCAACCGATTCACTCCCTTCGGCGTCCGCAGGGTGATCGGGCCCGACGGCCAGGTTGTGCTCAGTAACGATCCACGCATCGTCGATAACGTGATTAGTGACAAAACGGCTGGCGATATTGACGACCTCCTTCGGAATGTCGTCACCGGCGGAACCGGCCGGCGGGCACGATCGGTCCTCAACGCCCGAGGGAAGACGGGCACGACCAGCGAGCACCGCGACGCGTGGTTTTGTGGCTACACCGATCAGCTCGTTGGGATTGGCTGGATAGCCAACGAGCAGTATGACGAGAAGGCCCACGCCTGGGTTTATGGCAAGATGCCGGGCGTCTTTGGCGGCGAGGTCACCGTTCAGATGTGGCGCGAGATCATGGAGCGGGCCCAGGAGGTCGTGGGCGAGAAAACGGAAAATCGACGAGGATCCGATGTCCTTGCCCCGAGGCGTAATCCCGAACCTCCCGTTGCCGAGGACGCGATTGTTCCGGAGCCACTCGACGAGCCGTTGCCCGACGTCAACGAATCTGCACCCTCCGAGACGGGTGATAACGGCGCCACGCCGGATGAGGCTTCCACGGGCGATGGCGCGCCCCCGGCTGCGACCAAGAGCGATGGATACCAGGCCAAGTCTGAACCCCCACAGCGTGCGTCGGTCACCTTGGAGATTTGCGCTGACTCAGGGGCACGGGCCTCAGCCTACTGCCCCGAGGTGGTTACACGAACATTCTCCGCCGAGCGTGCGCCGCGCCGCGTTTGCCGGATCCACGGACCCTAGCCCTTCGGCTTGACGTAGGACACTTTGACCTTCAACGACAGCTTGGCGCGTTCGTCCTCCGAGCCAGGAATCGGAATCGCCGACAGCGTATGTGCGGCCAGCTCGGTAACCCAACCCCTCTCGTCGATCTCTCCGGAAAAATTCGCGCGATAAGGCCGATCCAGGGTGGACTCCGTGAATGAGCCGGTAAAGCGACGGCCCTTGGGATCGAACACCATCGTCCACGCGGCTCCACCAAGGCTTTCGGAGGTGGGAATCGTCATGCCTTTGGCGGCAAGAAGGATCAAGCGCTCGAGCCGAGCATCTGAATACAAGTCTTGCGAAGGTCCGTCCAGCGATACCAAGTTGCCCACATCGGATCGCACGACCTTGTAATGGCTCCAGTCCTCCGTGAATCCGGTTGCCGCCGGTTTACCGTCCAGCCAGAGCGACTTGGACACCCGCTTCAGGTCGATCTCGATCTTCCCATCGCCGACCTTCGTGACGCGGTACTCCACGTCATCGATGTAGCGCATGTCGATCTCCTCCTCATCATCCTTGAAGTGGTATTCGACCGTTCCCTTGTAAAGGTCGTCCGGCTTTACGTCAAGCTTCGTGAGTTGAAGGGCAAGTGTGAGTGTAAGGGGAATCACGGATCGATCTCCAGCGGCCGCTCGCCAGGTTTGGTGAAGCCTTGTTCACGCGCCATCTCCTCCCGTCCAATCGGGCTGTCGAGTTGGGTCCGCTCGCGAAGCAGGTCTGCGTGCTTTCGCTCCGCCTGTTTCATCTCCTTGTTAGCGGCCTCCGCCTCATGGCGTTGCTTCTGATAGGCCTGCCAAGGCTTCAAGCTGGCGACGACGCCAACACCAATAGCGGCGAGAAAAAGGAACGGCATCCAGAGGCTTCGGCGCTTCACTGCTTTTTAGACGTTCCAAACAGCGCTTTCAAACCAAGCGGCAGCCGTTCTCGCCACGCCGTCCAATTGTGGCCCTCGTACGAATGAACCATTGTGACGATGCGGGGCTTTAGCCTTGGCGCAAGTTCCAGGTTGCCGCTCTTGATTCCCTTCTCGTATTCGCCGTAATCCAGAAAGATTCGAGCCTTCCGCGGCACCGGCTTCAGGGCTTCCGTCGTGTGCTGGTCCTTGGCAACATAAAAGGCTCCAGACTGTGACAAGAGTCCTCCCGCAAAGGTGTCGGGGTACTTCCGGAGAAGCAGGAGTCCAAAATAACCTCCCAAGCTAGCGCCCCCCGTGTACCGCTTCTGAGAATCAGCGGTGATGGCACTCCGGAGCGGTCCTTTTATTGCGCCGACCACCATGGATTCATAGTCCGAGGATTGCCGCCACAGCTCGTTGGATCTGTCCTTGACCGTCTTGAAGAACACAAATTGAATCGGGGTGATCTGGCGCTTGCTGATGAGGTTTCCGGCGATGTCCAACGCTCGGCCGCGCGCGACGTAGTCTGGGCCGTCGAACATCACCAGGCAAGGCATGTCGGCTTTTCCTGGAATCGACGGGGTATAGACCACGACTTCCGAACGATCGGACGAACCGTATCTTAGCGGGAACGCGGATTTCTTCCACGTGATCGGCGACGGAGCGAAGCGGGTAGCTCGATACCCAAGGCCGGTCCAAACCGAGTTTCGCCCCCCGATTCCGTTGTCGACGGTCGCCTTGTTCTTCGGATCCAGCATCCACTGGCCATCGACAATGAACTGGTATTCGATTCTCGCCTCCCTGGGGAGATCATAGGCGATGGACCATTGTCGGCCCCGGGCTTTCATCGGCACAGGTTTCCAATCCGTCAAATCCGAGGCAAACTCGACCTTTTTAGCTTCTGGCGCCTCGATCGCAAAGGCGGTGTTGTCTGCGCCGACGATAAGGAGGGTAAGGAGCAGCATGGCCTATCGTGGCAATCCGGGAAACAGATCGCGAGGGATGCCACGCACGTCGACCAGCCAATGGCCGTCCACTCGAACCAGCGGGAGCCCGAATTTCTGGTCGAACGCGCCGGGATCGGTCGAGTTCCTAACGACAGTTAAGGTGACGGTCGCGTTGTTCTCGTCGATGACCTGGGAGTTCGTAATATCCCACTGGAACCGGTAGTACCGGGCGACTCGTTCCAGTGTGTGCTTCCACTTTGCCCGCTCGGATTCCGGAGAATCGCCGGGCAGGTGGCCGTATTTAACCAGCTTCTCGATGTCGTGGTCGGCCAGCGCTGACATGAACTTTCCCGCGCCCGAGCTAGGGGATTCGCCGCTAAGGGTGAAAACCATCACGACGACAATCGCCCCAAGAATTCCCGCCAGCACGAGCCAATTCGCCCTACCGTGACGATGCATGAATAATCGATTAAACCCGAACTCAGGCTTGCCCGAACCGGGTTGCGACCACATCGACTTTCCACAAGTGCCGCTCGCGAACCACGACCCACGGCACCGCTCTGACGACCCGGTTGTTGAAGAGATACACCACGTCGACGATTCTCCGGTTCGGGCTGCCGTCCATCGTCTTTCGAGTTCCGACGATTCTGACTCGCGCTCCGGCCATGAAATCATGCTGGACAATCGACGCCATCATGTAGGCATCCGAGTTCTCGTTAACGGATTGTAAGGTCACCTGCTGAAGTTCGCGAGGCGAGTTGTTGATTGCGGCCTCGTGGAATTGCCTAACCGCACTCTCGGGCCCGGAGTTCTGGAGAACAAAGAACACGATCAGGGTCACCGCCGCCAAGAGAATCGCGGGCAATACAGGGGACTCTGGCTTGGAAGGCTTCACCGCGGACGAATGTTACCAGTCAGTTGAACGTTAGCCTTGCGGTAACGTCGAAACCGACATACAATGGAGAAGGAGGAGGGAAGCACGACATGAGCGAAGAATTCTCAAGACGCGAACTGATGCGGCGAAGCGGCATGATCGCCGTTGGACTGGTAACCCCACCCTGGCTTTCCACGATTGCCAAGGCGGATGTCCTAAGGCAAAGCAAGGGCGGCAAGGTCGATCCAAACACGATCCTCGTGGTTGTGCAGCTGTCGGGGGGCAACGACGGCCTTAACACGATCATTCCCTACAGCGATTCGAAGTACCGCGAGCTGCGTCCTAATCTGGCTATTGCCGATTCCGCGGTTCTGAAGATAGACGATAAGCTCGGAATGCATCCCGGCCTCGGGGGACTGAAAACGCTTTACGACGAGAAGAAGGTTGCGGTTATTCAGGGCGTCGGCTATCCGAAGGCCAACCGGTCTCACTTCAAAAGCATGGAGATCTGGCAATCGGCCAGTCCCGACGGCAAGCTCAGCTATGGCTGGATTGGCCGCCACTTCGACGAACGCCTTAGTCAGGGCACGTTGAACCCCGTCGTTGCACTCGGTCTTTCCACGGATAAGCCGCGGTCGCTTAGCGCCAAGTCGGCCAGCATCCCCTGCTTTGCCAGCCTCGCCGATATCCAGAACATGGTCGGCGATCCGGATGCCGAGAAGATGCTGCGGCAGATTCAAGGCGCCGAGTCGACCAATGCCGATGTTCGCGTCATCCAACAGGCCAACAACACCGCTTTGGACGCGATGACCGCTCTCCGGGACAAGCTCGCCAAATTCGAGCCGAAGCAAACGTATGGCACCGATCCGTTCGGTGTGGGGTTCAAGCAGATCGCGCAGCTGGTTGCCACGTCGCCGCAGACGCGAGTGATCTACTTCAGTGCCGGAGGCTTTGACACCCACGCCCGCCAGGCGGATCAGCACCAGCGATTATTGGATGGGTTTTCTAAGGGCCTGTTCTCGTTCCAGCGGGAAATCGAGGCGCTGGGGCTCGATAAGAAGGTGGTTGTCATGGTCTTTAGCGAGTTTGGTCGCCGAACTTACGAAAACGCCAGCGCTGGGACCGATCACGGTGCGGCCGCACCCATGTTCCTCGTCGGCTCCGGAGTAAAGGGCGGGATGTACGGTCCGATACCGAACCTAAACGACCTTGACGATGGCGATGTCAAGTTCGCGATCGACTTCCGGCAGGTTTATGCCACCGCCCTCGATGGTTGGCTTGGCGGGACCTCGGAAGTCGTGCTGGGGTCCAAGTTCCAGAACGTCGAAATCTGGCGTTAGGCCCGTAGCTCACGCAGCACGCGGACGTTTTCCGCGTGCTGCGTGTCTGCTTCCGGGGTCTCGATGACGATCGGCACATCGACGAAGCGGGGATCGTTTACCAGGAGCCGGAAGGCTTCCGTGCCGATCGCGCCCTGACCAATGTGTTCATGCCGGTCGATCTTTGTGCCTAGACCTTTCTTGCTGTCGTTGGCGTGGATGGCACGAATGAGGTCGCATCCGACGATCCGGTCGAATTCTGCGAGCGTGGCTTCGTAGGTTTCGGCGGTTCGAATATCGTAGCCCGCCACGAAGAGGTGGCAGGTGTCCACACAGATCGCGAGCCGGCCCGCTCCCTTGACACCATCCAGAACGGCAGCAAGCTGCTCGAACCGGCATCCCAGGGCCGAGCCTTGTCCGGCCGTCGTTTCCATGAGGAGCGTTACGTCCTCCGGCGTTTCAGCGAGGATTTCGCGAGTAGCTTCAACGATTTTGGCGATACCAGCTGCCTCTCCTTCTCCCTTGTGGGCGCCCATATGAGACACCACGAAGGGGATACCAAGCTGTGCCGACCGGTCGATTTCGGCCTTGAGCGCCGCAATGGACTTTTGTCGGATCTCCGGCTCGGGCGAGCAGAGATTGACCAAATAGCTGTCGTGGCTGACAAGTGCTCGTATTCCCGTCCTTTCGGAAGCTGCCCGGAATGCAGCTATCGCTTCAGAACTTAGCTCTTTTGCTTTCCATTGTTGGGGATTGCTGGTGAAGACTTGTACTGTAGAGCATCCAATCTCGGCCCCCTTTTCTATAGCGTTATGGAGTCCGCCAGCGGTTGGCATATGCGCGCCGATCAGCTTGGCTCCCATCGCTCTGATCCTACCGCTGCTGGGTCGGGATACACTCGTCCGACAATGGGCCAATACCTGGCGTGCTTCAAGGCGTACGATGTTCGCGGAATCGTTCCCGATGAACTGAATCCCGAACTGGCGTATGACATTGGTCGAGCCTATGCCGACGAAACCGGGGCGCAAACAGTCTGCGTCGGCTACGATATTCGGCTCTCCGGGCCGTCGCTCGCCCTCTCGCTCGCCAATGGCCTCGCCGATGCCGGGATCAAGGTCGTCGACCTCGGCCTGGTTGGCACCGAAATGGTGTACTTCGCGACAGCATTCTATGGCTACGACGGCGGAATCATGATCACCGCAAGCCATAACCCGCCGCAGTACAACGGCATGAAGATGGTCCGGCAAGAGAGTCGACCGATCAGCAGCGACACCGGGCTGAACCTCATCGAGAAACGCGCCTTTGAAAAGCAATTTGATCGTTCCGCGGCCACCCAACCCCCCCGGCAATCTCACCCGAGTCTCTACGCCGACTATGTCAAGCACCTGCTGACGTTCGTGAATCCGGTCGAGCTCCGACCCCTGCGCATCTTGGCGAATCCTGGCAATGGTGCTGCGGGCATCGCCGTTGAGGCAGTCGCCCCGTATTTGCCACTCCAAATCACGCGTATGCATTTTGATCCGGATGGCTCCTTTCCTAACGGTGTGCCCAATCCGATCTTGGAGTCTTCACGGGCGGAGATGGAAGCAAAAATGCGGGAAGACGGCACTTACGACTTCGGCGTGGCGTGGGACGGAGACTACGACCGCTGCTTCTTCCTCGATGGGCATGGGAACTTTATCGAGGGCTATTACATCGTTGGGCTGTTGGCGCAGTCCATCCTGGGCGTCGATCCGAAACAAACGATCATCTATGATCCCCGGCTGTATTGGAACACCCTGGACATCGCGAATCGCCTGGGTGGGAAGGCGGTTGTATGCAAGAGTGGCCACGCATTCATCAAGGAGAAGATGCGTGCGGAAGACGCAGTCTATGGCGGGGAAATGAGCGCTCACCACTACTTCCGTGGTCATTGGTACTGCGACAGCGGCATGATTCCGCTGATGCTTATCGCTCACCTGATCAGCCAAAGCGGGAAATCGTTGGGCGAGCTGGTCGGCGAAATGATCTCGCGCTTCCCATGCTCGGGAGAGATCAATTCCGTGGTGGCATCGGTACCCGACGTTCTCGCTAGAGTCGAAGCGGCTTATCCCGGCGGGAAAATCGACCGTATCGATGGTCTAAGCATTGCCTACGAAGATTGGCGATTCAACCTCCGGGGTTCAAATACTGAGCCAGTGATCCGATTGAACGTCGAAAGCCGAAGCAATCGAGACCTCATGGAGCAGAAAACGGCGGAGCTGCTTGAACTCATTCGAACCTAAATTCAGACTTTATTCAGGCAAAAAACGATTGGGGTGCTTGCATTCTCCGTTTTTGCGTAGCATAATACGGTTGTCGGGGTCCGCCTCGACGAAAAACAAGAGACGCAGGATGCGCCGCCAAGCCGGTTCAGCTCTGGACGCTTGGTTCTCATAGGGAACTGTGGAAAGTTGTGGGAGTCATTCCCAGGCTGCCGAGCGACGCTTCGTATCCAAATCTCGCGTTTATCCTAGACAGGAGAACAAGGTAAAGATAATGAAGCGAACACTTATGTACGCCTTCGCAGTTATGGCCAGTACGGTCATTTCGGCAAGCGCACTCGCTCAGGATCCGTTCCCGGATACTCAGGAAAACCACTGGGCATACGAGGCACTGCAGAACCTGAAGAACGAAGGCATTCTCGTCGGTTACCCGGATGGCTACTTCCGCGGCAGCCGATTCCTCACCCGCTACGAGCTCGCGGTGGCTCTTAACGCCGCCTACACGAAGCTCAAGGGTATGATCGACGGCCTCGACGGCAAGATCCGAGCTCTCGATGAGATGATCAAGAGCGGCGGCGCCGACCAGGCAGCCCTCCAAGCGCTCCGAGACGAGCTCGCTGCGCTCAAGGCTGCTCAGGACAGCATGAAGGGCTGGGGCGATGAGATCGCTGCCCTGAAGCGCATGGCCGGTACGTTCGAAAAGGAACTCGCCAGCCTCGGCGTCGACGTCGAGCAGATGAAGAAGGATCTCGCCAGCCTCAACGATCGCGTTTCGGCTCTCGAGAAGAACAAACTCCCGGTGAAGATCAGCGGCGACCTGAACATTCTTGCTGCCGGTGGTCACGGCCGAGACAACCTGGTCGGTATGAACAGCGACGGTTTCTTGACCGGCGTCCCGTTCAATGGCCAGAGCGCAGCCCGAATCACCCAGGACCTCAGCATCCTCCACGAGGCCGCTTTCACGTTCGAAGGAACGAACGATGAGGGCCCCAAGTGGAAGGCAACCGTCGTCTATGGCAACATGGCAGCCTACTTTGGCGGCCAGTTCGCCCCGGGCAACGGCGCCAGCGTCTATGGCCGCAATGCCAACGGTACCGACGGTCCGACCAGCCTTTACTTCCAGGAAGCCAAGGCTTGGTTCTCGACTTCGATTGCCGGCCTCGGCTTCGATGCCGTCGTTGGTCGACAAGGCTATCAGATCAGCCCGCTGCTTCTGAAGCGACCGGACACCACCACGTTCTTCGCGAACGAGCGATGGGATAACGGCGATCAGAATTTCGATGGCGGCTTGCTCAAGTTCATGTTCGGTAACGTCGGCCTGCACGTCTTCGGCGGCAAGCTCGGCAACGACACGACCACCGGTATCGGTGGCGCCAACGTTGCCCTTCAGACGCGATTCCTGAACTTCGGTGGCCAAGCCAACGATCCGTTCGCCGGTGGCGTGTTCACCGCGAACACGATGCTCGGTGTCCGCGCCGACGTGCCGATCAGCGGCTACGGCGGACTCAACCTGGCTTACATGTGGCTGGACAGCAACGCAACCGTCAACGGCGTCAACCGAGTCTCGGTATTCGGCGCTGACCTCAATGCCATGGTTTCGGGCTTTGAAATCAAGGCTGGCTATTCGCAGAGCGACTACTTCGGTGGTTCGACCAAGAAGAGCAGCACGGACAACAAGGCCTACTACGCACAGGTTGGCTACAAGCAGAACAACTGGGGCGCTTACGCTGGCTACAAGCAGATCGAGCGATTCTTCGGTGCACCGGGTGCTTGGGGCAAGCTGGGTCACATCACGAACCCGCGCGACCTCAAGGGCTTCTATGTCCGAGCCTACATCGATCCGACTGCTGACATTCGACTCTTTGGCGCTGGCCAGTTCTACGATGGCGTGAGCAACGTCATCAACGCTGGAAGCAAGGCCAAGGCTCGAAGCTTCAAGATCGGCGGCGAGTGGAAGGTCAACCCGACTTGGACCGCGATGGCTTCGTATGAGGACGTCGAGTTCAAGAACGGCGCGTTCGGCAACAACGCCGTTCGCGAGAAGTGGTTCACCGTTGGCTTCGGTTATGACTTCGGCGCCAATTCGATGCTGAAGATCATGTATCAGTTCAGCGACCACGAGCGAGTCAATGTCCTCACCGGCAACGTTGCGGGCATGAGCGCTACCGGCGCACTCAAGGGCGGTTATCTCACCACCCAAGTCAGCTTCAAGTTCTAAGTACGCTTAGACTTTGCTAGCCAAAGGCCCCCCGATCGATCGGGGGGCCTTACTTTGTTTGGCGCCCTGGGTGGGATCGGGGCAAAATGAACGTGATTCCCATAAGGAGAACAAGCATGAGAAGCAAACGAGTTTTAGCGATCCTTGCAACACTGGCCCTTGCCGTTGTCGCCACCGCCCAGCTGATGGAGCTGATCAAGATCATCGGCATCGGGGCAGCCGTCCAGAAGTTTGGACCGGAGATGAACAAGGCCCTCAACAAGCTGACCAATCACAAGGATACGGATAAGCAGTGGACGAAGGTCGTTCCGATCCTGAGTGTGGGCATCGGCGGCGGATCGAGTGCCATCGGTGCCGCACAGGTGACCGGCCCCAAGAGCCAGGTGGAAAAGGTGAACGCGGTTGCCTCGCCGGAGCTCAACTTCCTAGGAGAAGTGCGCCTTCGAGCACTGATTCCTGTCTCCAACAAGGAACTCAAGAGTATCCGGAGCGTTCAAGGTGTGGGCGTGAGTGGGATTGTCGATCTGAAGCTCTAAGCGGCCTGTGGAGGATGGCAGTTCCAACCCAGCCATCCTCCCCGGGACCTTTGGCAGCAAATTCACCGGTTGTCAGCATATGGGAACTCGATGAGCGACCCCAGTGTTGAACCTGGCGACGGGTACACTCCGCGCGCTAATGCTCTTCCGCCGTCGGGAACCAAACCGAGAAAGGTTCGAGCGAATGGCCGAGGAAGTGTTTCCATCGCTTTACGGAACGGCTCTTCGCTTTACCCGAGATCGGGAAGATGCGGAGGATCTGGCTCAGGAAGCGGTGATTCGCGCTTACGAAGCCTTCGACCGGTTTGATGGACGAAACTTCAAAGCCTGGATCCTGCGGATTCTGACCAACCTCTACATCAACCGATATCGACAGCGGCAGCGGACTGGTCAGGCAGCGTCTTTGGATGACGACAATATTGCCGAACCAGTCGCGGCGGCAGGTGAAATGCCGGACCGGGTCCTGCTGGAAGGCTTGGTTGGCGCCGATGTGGAGAGCGCATTGGCAAAAGTACCACCAGACTTTCGGACGGCAGTGATCCTTAGCGATATAGAAGGATTGAGCTACGAAGAAATGGCGCAGGCGCTCCAGATACCGATTGGAACGGTACGATCGCGGTTGGCGCGTGGCCGAGCGATATTAAAGCGGGAACTATTGGAATTTGCAATGAAAGAAGGCTATCTAAAACAAGGAGCGACAGATTGAGCGACTGGCTTGACGCCCACGCACTGGCAGACGGACAGTTGTCCGAGGACGAGGCCAGTGCCGTAAGGGCAAAACTCGAAACCTGTACTCAAACGAAATCCGAATTCGAAGCAGTCTGTGCACTGCGAGAGACCGTGAAGCGCGGCTGCGATGGAAGTCCCAATCCTGAACTCTGGGACAAGTGCCGCGGCCGACTCGATGAAATCGACCGGCTTAAACGAACCGAGCGCTTCGTCGGCAAATATGCCTGGGCCCTCTGCGGGCTTTTCTTCATCGCCATTACCAGCGCCGGGGTCCTGAACCGTCTCGATCCAAGCCGCTCGATGCGTTCGAGCGAGGTTGCCAGCATGTTCAGCAGCCTTTCTCCTTTCCGCACTCGGCTCGGACCGCAAGATATTCCCAATGTCCTCAATCAGGAAGTTGGTAGCGCACCCGTATCAGTCCCGCCCGGAGACCTCCGCGTTATCGGTATGGCGAGGCGTGTGATCGACGGTAGGCCCGTCGTTCGCTTCGAGCTTCAGGATCGTGTCGGACCGATTTCCGTGCTGGCTATCGGAAAGGCCTACAAGATCGAGGGACTATCTGACGACCAAGTCGCGATGCACGAGTGGAAGGCCGGCAGTCGGAACTGCGTGAGCTGGGTCGACCGCGATGTGATCATGGTCGTTGCATCCGAGCGTGAGATGTCCTTGGTGAGGGAGCTCGCCGAGAGTTTCAGCACCCGGTAAGAAGCCACTTTTCCTTGTAGGCCTTTGGGTTCGGCTTGCAGCAATGCGGGCCGGCCCCTTTTTTCGTCCGGGTAGCTCCCGCCGTGTCAAAATGAACATGCTTGGAGGCGAAGGAGAGCCACGAGGCCCAAAGAGCGGCGCGATTCAGCCTTTTTATGACGGTTGTGGCCGTCATCGTCAAGGTTGCCGCTGGTCAGGCAAGCGGTAGCGTCAGCGTCCTGTCGGAGGGACTTCAGTCGGGCGCCGACGTACTCATCTCCTTTGCGGTTCTCCAAACTGTCCGATGGTCAACCCGGCCACCCGATGAGAGCCATCCTTATGGACACGGCAAGGCTGAGCTCATCATGGGGCTCCTGCAAACCGTCGTGGTCCTGGCAGCTTCCGCTTGGATATTGGTAATGGCACACCATCGCCTCATGCATCCGGCGGCTATCGAAATCGACTGGGGTATTGCCGCCATGGCTTACGCCGTGATTGCCAACACCTGTGTCGGCGCCTACCTGGGAAGGGTCGCCAAGCGAACGAAATCGGTTGCGCTTCGCTCCGAGGTGCTTCACTTGAGGAGCGACAGCCTAGCAGCGCTAGGAGTCTTGGTTGGTCTCGTGGCGGTCGGAATCACGGGCTGGACACCCCTTGATCCAATCGTGGCGGCCGTCTTTGTTGTGATATCAATGGTTGCTGCCGGAGCGAGCCTGCGAGACGTGCTGCACCCCTTGATGGATGGAGCGCTGCCCGAGGAGGACCGCACACGGATCGAAAAAACCCTGGAGGGGATTCCAAGTGTTCGCGGGTGGCATAACGTCAGAGGGCGCTCCATGGGCTCGCACCATGTGCTTGAGCTCCATGTTCTCCTCGACGACGACCTCTCGTTTGTCCGCGCGCACGAGATTGCCGAGCAAGTGGAGTCGGCTCTCAGCGAGGCTTTGGATGGCGCCCTTGTGAGTGTTCACTACGAGCCGTTTGCGGCGGAAATGCGCCACCGGAGGGAAGAGCATGGCGAGCTCTAGCGCAACACTCCCGCAACACGACCAAAGCACCGATCTTACACAATAGAGGTTCGTCGCCTTTTTGGTGCCCGATGTTTAGCGTAGCTTTTGCAGTTGTCCTTGGTTTTTTGGATCGGCCCAGCATGCCGGTCCGAGTCAGCAGGCGCAAGGGAAATGTCCAAGGCAACGTTCTCATCCTTGAATATCACCGTATTGGTGCGAAGAATTCCACGTGGGTCCGCTCTGCCAAGTCCTTCAGAAAAGACCTGAGCCGCCTTTACGAACTGGGTTATCGCCCGGTTACGCTGAGCGAATACCTGGAGAATCGGATGAAGCTGCCGTCGGGTGCTTCGCCCGTTATTATCACTTTCGACGATTCGCATATCAGCCAGCTGAGTATCGACAGGCAGGGCAACGTCGACCCAAACTGCGCTGTTGGGATCTGGCAAAGGTTTGCTGCAAAGAGACGCACGTTTCCCGTCAAGGCCGTCTTCTTCGTCCTGCCTCCCCGTCCGTTCGGGTCAGGTAAGAGCATGCTGAGGAAGTTCGGCATGCTGGAAAGATGGGGCTGCGAGATCGCGAGCCATTCCCTCAGTCACCGGCCGTTTGCGAAGCTGACGGAGGATGAGGTCAAACAGGAAATCGCCGGATCCAAGGATTGGCTCAGAAGCTTGGGAGTTGATGCCAAATACCTCGCCTTGCCATACGGGTCCTTGCCGAACAACCGTGACCTGCTCGAGGGATTCGAATACAACGGCCGCCGCTATGCCTACGATGCCGTTCTGTTAGCGGGGAGTGGTCCGGCACTCTCGCCTAACTCAAGGAGATTGCGACACCTCCGGTTGCCGCGTGTGCAGGCCATTCAAGGCGATTACGGCATCGACTATTGGCTGGACCGAGTGAAACGCGGTAAATCCAAGCCGTACGTACAGCCGTGATCGATGGCCTAAGCCGACTTACCGGAACTATCGGCAGGCACCTCGTGCCTGCCGAAATCGTGGATGTCGGCACGTCGCTCGGTATCGCCGCTGAGCGGATCCATGAATCGGGAAGACCCCTGCTCGTCGTTGACGGCGGCCGCTATGTCGGGATCGTAAGGGAAAGCGACATCGGCGCGGCCATTGGAGACGGCGCAGAATCAACAGCGCCTGCGCCGCTATCAAAGCTTCCGAGCCTTCCCATGACAGCGACGGGTGTGGAAGCTCTGCGGGCATTGGAAGCGTGGTCGACCCCTGCGCTTGCGGTTGTCGATGCGCTCGATCAACCGGTCGGCCTGATCACACCATCCGCACTGGTTGCAGAAACGGCGAGCGAACCGCGGCCGCGAGTGGTTGGCGGAATGGCCACACCATTCGGCGTCTACCTAACAAACGGCGCCGTGAGCGGAGGGGTTGGGGGTGGCGCGCTTGTCGCGACCGGGATGTTGCTGTTCACCATGTTCTTGGTCGCGACGATCCTGTCGGTGATGGTCGGTTCGCTGGTTGAGCCCTTGCCATGGCCCGAGGCCGTCAAGTCGCTTCTCATTGCATCCACGTCGGCGTTCGCCTTCCTCGGCATCCTACGCGTTCTGCCCCTCACGGGTTATCATGCCGCCGAACACATGACGGTTCACGCCATCGAACGCGGCGAGCCGATCGTTAAAGAGGCTGTTCGCAGGATGCCCAGAGTGCATCCGCGTTGCGGGACCAATTTGGCGGTTGGTGCGACGCTGTTCATGGCTTTGGCGACGACAACTTGGATTGAAAATCAAGAACTGAAGCTATTGGCAGCGGCGGTCGTCTCCCTATCACTTTGGCGTCCAATCGGCTCGCTCTTGCAGCAGCACGTCACCACACGCAAGCCGAGCGATCGGCAACTCGATGCCGGCGTACGAGCGGGGCGTCAGCTTCTGCAACGGTTTGCTTCCGAGGGGGCACAACCACGAAGCATCTTTCAAAAGCTTCTGCTCAGTGGCATGTTCCACATCATGCTAGGATCGCTGCTCGTTTACGCCCTGCTCCAGGTCGCCTTTTGGATCCTGCCGATTCCAGAAGCTTGGAAGGTATACTTTTAGGTTCAAGGTCCATGCTCCTCTACAACATCGTCCTGGTTGTGGCGCTTATCGTCGCCGTGCTTTTCTCGCTGATCGTTTTCGCGACCGGCAAGGGCGATGCGATGTCCGGTGGCGGCTCAGTTCGAACGACGTTCAAGGGCAAGGCTAGCTTCGAGGACCAGATGTCGAGGCTGACACTTTACTTCGGCATCGCATTCATGGCGCTGATGCTGGTGTTGGACGCTCTCGCCAACTACGCGACGAGAAAATAACGCCTTGCCGCTGCGGATTCTCCACACCGGCGACTTTCACGGAAAACTCGACCCCAAGCGCTTGGTGCCGCTCAAGGCGCTACGATCGCAAGCCGAGCTGTACTTCGACTGTGGCGATGGGGTTAGCTTCGGCAATCTCGCCATCCCGACCAAGATCGATCCGGTTTGGCAGCGGCTGGCTGACCTCTCTTGCACGGCAACGGTTCCGGGAAATCGTGAGTCTCACGTTCTCTCAAGTGCCCACCTGAAGAAACTCGCAGGAGCCGCTCAGCCGATCCTGTGCGCAAACCTCGTGGATCGTGCCGGAAAACCGGTTCACCAGGCCTCAGTGGTTGTCGACGGCGTCGGGATCTTCGGTGTTATGGTCCCGATGGTGACCGAGCGCATGGCCAGCAAGGTGATCAGCGATTATCTATGGCTCAATCCAATCAAGACGGCAAAGCGAATCGTCGCGGAACTCAGGCCAAAGGTGGAAGTGCTGATCGCTCTAACCCATATCGGATATCCGCAGGATGTCGCCCTCGTGGGGGAATGCCCTGGGATTGACCTCATTCTGGGCGGGCATTCCCATACCCTGCTTGAGGAACCGGTGCTGCACGGAGAGACGTGGGTTGCCCACACCGGCAGTCATGGGAGGTTTGCTGGTCTCTATTCCTATGATTCCGGCACGAAAACCCTTAGCGGAAGCCTGCATAGCCTCGCGCCAAGCGGATAACCTTGCAGCATGATACGTCATGCCGTCGTGACCGGCGCGACAAGCGGGATAGGTCGGGAAACCGCCCTACAGCTTGCCTCAAATGGTTGGCATCTGATTTTGGTTTCCAGACGAACCACGATGCTCGACGAAGTTCGGGGTGAGGCACTGAGCATGGGAGCGCTCTCGGCCGCCACTTTTACCCACGACATCACCAGCCGCACAAACGAGACGCTTGCCAAGTTTGTATCCGCCACGTTTCACTCACCGTTTGCGCTGGTCAATGCGGCAGGCGGGGCCGGGTTCGGCGACGTGATGACCGTATCGCAGGATGAAATGGTGGATCAGGTGGAGCGCAACCTCATAGGCACGATGCTGATGTGCCATGCCCTCCTTCCGGCCATGGTCGAATTTGGTGCCGGCCATATCGTCAACGTCCTGAGCGTCTGCAGCAAGGTCGCCTTTGCCGGTACGGCGGCTTATGGAGCGGCCAAGGCCGGCGCCCTAATGTTTACCAACTGTTTGAATGCAGAGGTCCGTAAGAAGGGGGTAAGAGTTAGCGGACTGATGCCCGGTGCCGTGGATACGCCGTTATGGGATGGCAAGGGCTGGAAGCCGGAACAATCCGATATGCTCAAGCCTGCGGCGGTCGCTCAAACGATCGTGGATATTTTGGAGTCTCCGGCAGATCGGTCTTTTGACGAGGTGTTTCTCATGCCTCCAAAGGGCGTGCTTTAGAATAAAAAAGAGCCTGTGCGGAAGGAGAGGACAAAACCGCACAAGCCCGTAGTGCACGTCGTCTTTTCGAGGCTTAGTCGACAATCGTTGTTGTCGCTCCAAAGACTTTGAGATTTGTTTCTCGCGGCTCGCGTCAGAACCGCTTGATCTCATTATAAGGAACAAACCTCTTGGTTGGTGAGTTCCTTCCACAGATTAGGACGAAAGGACTACCGTATAGGTTCGTGTTCCTAGACCCTAGCACGATTGCCGGCCAAAACCCCTAATTTTTACCAGGTATTCCAGGCTCGGTGAGCAAGGCCGGATCTAATGCTTTTTTAAGGGTCTCCTCGTCCAAAAGGCCCTGCGACCGTACGATCTCTGGAACTGTCTTGCGTTCCTTCAGGGCTTGCTTGACCACATCTGCCGCTACCTTGTAGCCCAGGTAAGTATTAAGCGCCGTCGCAAGCGACGGAGACGTTTCGGCGTACTGGCGGCAGCGTTCGGCGTCTGCCTCAATCCCGAGGACGCAGTTACTCGTAAAGGTTCTTAGGGTGTTCGTCAAAATTTGGAGGCTGAACTGTGAGGAGAATGCCATTCCCGGCATCATGACGTTTAGTTCAAGCTGGCCCGCCTGGACACAATAGTCGATACTCTGACACTGCCCGAGAACCTGAAAGAGAACGATATTCAGATTCTCCGCCATCGAAGGGTTGATCTTGCCCGGCATAATGCTCGAGCCCGGCTGAACCGGGGGCAACACGATTTCCGCAAATCCGGTCAACGGGCCGGAACAAAGCAGCCGGAGGTCGTTTGATATGCGCGTCAGTTCCAGACACAGCAACCGCAGTCCGGCCGCCAAGGCGGCCATGGCCAGATTGCTCTGCATCGATTCCCGGAGGTCTCCTGCCGGCCGGAACGGAATGCCGGTGTAAGAGCTCAGCCGCTCCACCACCCGCCTTCGATAGTCCGGATGGGTGTTCATTCCGGTGCCAGCCGCACTGCCACCGATTCCCAGCTCTTCAAGCTCATAGCCGGCCTCCACCAGCCACCGCTTCGCCTTACGGATGGCGACGGCATAGGCGGCAAATTCCTGTCCCAAGCGAATTGGTACGGCATCCTGCAGGTGGGTTCTGCCGCTCTTCAGAATGCCATCGAACTCTCTTCCCTTGGCCTCGAAGCCGACGGCGAGCTCATCAACGGCTACCAAGAGATCGGATAGGAGCAATCGCGACATCACTCGCATAGCGGTCGGGAAAGTGTCGTTCGTGCTTTGGCCGTAGTTCACATGATCGTTAGGATTGACCAGCGAATAGGAGCCAAGGGCTCCGCCGAGAATCTCCTCTGCCCTGTTCGCCAAGACCTCGTTAACGTTCATGTTGAAGCTTGTGCCGGCGCCCATGTGGAAGACGTCGACCGGGAACTGATCCCGGTATTTCCCACCAAGCACGTCGTCAGCGGCCTGCACGATCGCACGACCGACCTCCGCATCGAGCAGTCCCAACTCGGCGTTTGCCTCAGCCGCCGCCTTTTTAACCATGACGAAGGCGTCGATCATCCTGGGGTGTTCTGTCAAGCCGCTGATGGGGAACAATTGTCTAGACCTTTCCGCCTGACTGCCCCAATACACACCGATTGGCACCTTGACTTCGCCAAGGCTGTCCCTCTCCACCCGGAATTCCATATCCCGAGTTTACCGGCGGGCTATCCGAACCTTAGAAACGGCAGATCGAGAACGTCCGCGGTTTGCCCTTCGATCTCGACTTGCTCGCCGGACATGGCGAACTCGTTCTTGATGTACGCGGCGGCGATTGGGCCAAACGTAGGAGAGAAACCAGAGCTTGTGATTGTGCCGATCTCTTGACGCTGCTTGATGATCTTCGCTCCGGCACGCATTTCGGCGTCTGCCTGCAGGCCCATCCAAGTGCGATTGGTATGGCCGCGACTATGAATGCGCATCAAGATCTCTTGGCCGGTGTAACAACCCTTGCTGTAGTTGATGTTCTGGGCTTCGAAGGCAGGTCCGAGCTCAGGAGGAAGGGTCTTGGAATCAGTGTCAATTCCGAACCGCGGAATGCCGGTCTCCAACCGCGCGATATCGAAGGCGGTGGGCATGACCTGTTCGACCGATTCAAGAATCTTTTTCCGAACAACCTTTGCGGTCGCGGGGAGCAGCAGGTCCCAACCACCGTAACCCGAGTGGTTGGATCGAAGGCACACCGCTTCGGCCTTCCCAATCGAAACGTTGCCGGCGTCTAGGGAGGGCAATTCGAACATGGATGTCAGTTGTCGGGTGGCCGTTGGGCCTTGGAGGCTAACCCATATCCCGTCCCAAGCCCGAGCTTGAACGTCCTCCATGACGACCATTTCTCGGCACCGCTGCAAGACGGCATCTACGGCGCTTCGGTCCACGAGCACCATATAGCGGTCAGCAAGAGACCAAATTCGAAGTGCGGCCAGCAACTGACCCGTTGGCTGGCACATGCAGGCCGAAAGCGAGCCAAATGACCGCAGGGCGCGCATATCGTTGGTAACTTGACCCTGAAGCCATCCCTTTCTGTCCTCCCCGGTAATCTCGATGAAGGCAAGATGGGACATGTCTACCCATCCGCATGTTTCACGGAGCAGGCGATAGTGGTGATCCAATCCAGTGGGGTTTTCAAGCGTCTCGCACATAAATCAGCCTCGAAGGTGAGGGAAATGCGAAGGGTCGGCGTCCTTGCCGGCTTCGTCTCTTGTTCCTACGATTTTGACAGGAATAGCGTGCCAATTCAATGAACGCGATCGTGTTAGCCGCAGCAAGCCTGTTATTTGGGCTGGGACACCATGAGATCCGGCGATTCGAGCGGCTTGCCACCGAGGACATTCGCTCCCGCCTCAACACAACAGCCGAGACCAGAATCCAAGTCCGCAGCAAGCTCGCCAACCCCATTACCGGCCCGTTCGGCGACATCAGCTCCGTTCTCATCGAGGCGGAGAATTTTCAAACGGACGCGCTTCCGCTTTTCACCGAACCATGGCGATCTACCAAGGGAAAGGTTGGAGTCCTAAAGCTAAGGCTGAGGGAGTTTTCTCTCGGCAAACTTCGCATTCAGGAACTGAGCGCCGACATCCCTCATTGTCGCTTCGATTATGCGCTCGCGGTTTCGAAGAAGCAGATCCGGCTAAGCCGAAGCGGTCTTGGCACGGGTTACGTCGCCATCCGGGAAGCGGACTTGGCGGCGTTCGCCCTCACAAAATTCCGGGAAATCAAGCGCATGGACATCCGGATCCAGAAGGACAAGGTGATGGTCGACGGCTACGGCGAATTTATCATCGCCAAGACCCCGTTCCAGGTGATCGCCGACCTGGAGTCACCGGATGGAAATCGCCTTATCCTGAGTCGTCCACGCATCTATTTCGATTGGGTGCGAACGGACGAGATCTCCAGCCAGGCGCTCCTTAAGACCCTCAATCCCCTTGTCGACTTGCAGGAAGATCTTGGACTCTTCGGAGCCATGACGATCGACCGTCTTCGTCTCCGCGATGGTTTGCTGGAGGCATGGGGAAGGACGAAAATACCGGAAGCTCCAACGGGTAGCATCTTCATGCGGCCCGGTCCGGGTTTAGACCTCCTGTATCCGCAGAGCAACTCATGGTT
Organism: Fimbriimonadaceae bacterium; assembly: GCA_019187105.1. NCBI lineage: Bacteria > Bacillati > Armatimonadota > Fimbriimonadia > Fimbriimonadales > Fimbriimonadaceae > Fimbriimonadaceae bacterium. Next base: position 2,639,792 of record JABAQM010000001.1, read on the forward strand.
GAAGAAGGAGAGGCCTTTCCCAATTTTTCGCTAAGAGACGATGGCGGCAACGTCGTCGACAACTCCGTTCTCGCCGGAAGGAAAGCCGTTTTATTCTTCTATCCGAAAGACGACACCTCCGGCTGCACGATTGAGGCCTGCCAATTCCGCGACGCGCTGCCTCAAATGAGTGGTGTCGCGGTGTACGGCATTAGCCCAGATAGCGCGAAGAGCCACCAGAAATTTATCAAGAAGCACGCCTTGAATTTCCCGTTACTTGTCGATGAGAACCATGGACTCGCGGACAAGCTCGGGATCTGGGTTGAGAAGCAGCTCTACGGGAAGAAGTACATGGGCGTGGAACGCACGACCTTCTTGATAGATCAGGCGGGAAACATCCTTAAGATCTGGCGAAGGGTTAAGCCGGAAGGGCACTCGGCGGAGGTCACGGCTGCACTTGGCTAAACAAAGTGCTCCAAAAATACGAGCGATGAAGGGCGACCGTCCCATCGTCTGTCTCACCGCATACGACTTTCCGAGCGGTCAATGGGCGGATGCGGCCGGCGTTGACCTGATCCTGGTAGGAGACTCCCTCGGCAATGTCGTCCAGGGCCAATCGACGACCATCCCGGTAACCGTCGAGGAAATGGCCTACCACACCCGGATCGTTGCGCGTGCGGTTCGCCAGGCGCTTCTTGTTACGGACATGCCTTTTGGAAGCTTTCAGTCGGGCGTCAATGCTGCGGTAGAGAACGCCGTGACGCTGATGAAGGGTGGCGCCGAAGCCGTCAAGCTCGAAGGTCCTTATGCCGATGAGATTCGGGCAATGTGCAAGGCAGGCATTCCCGTAATGGGCCATGTGGGAATGACCCCCCAAAGCTATCACCAGTTTGGCGGATTCAAAGTACAGGGTCGAGAGGTTGAAGAAGGGGAGCGGGTCCTCGACGAAGCACGGCAAATTGCTGACGCCGGTGCGTTTGCGATCGTTTTGGAGCTCATACCGATCGACTTGGCCCGCTTCATAACCGATACCCTAGACATTCCGACGATCGGAATCGGAGCCGGCCCACACTGCGACGGACAGATTCAGGTGCTGCACGACGTTTTGGGACTGAGCGAAGGCATGTTCCGCCACGCCAAACGCTATATCGAGGGTAGGGAATTGCTCGGCAAAGCGATCGAAGAATACGCCGAGGACGTGCGAGCCGCCCGCTTCCCGACCAGGGAGCATGGCTTTTGATCGTCGCCAGGACGATCGAAGAGATCAAGCATGCACGGTCACAAGCTGATGGCATTGGATTCGTGCCCACCATGGGTGCGCTCCACGAGGGACACCTGTCCCTCATTCGACGCGCCGCAAGCGAGAATGAGGCTGCTTGGGTCTCGATATTCGTAAACCCTCTTCAGTTCGGTCCGGGTGAGGACTTTTCTCGTTACCCAAGGTCGGAAGCGCAGGATTTCGAAGCCGCTGAAGCCGCCGGTTGCCGGGTGATGTTTGCTCCCGACGTAACAACTATGCTAGCCGATGACACCACGTCGGTTGTGGTCCCTGACATTTCCGACCTATGGGAAGGCACGCATCGGCCCGGACATTTTGTCGGAGTTGCAACCATCGTGCTAAAGCTATTCAATATTTTGAGGCCAAGGGTAGCTTACTTTGGGTGGAAGGACTTCCAGCAATGCATGGTCATCCGACGAATGGTGGAAGACCTTTTCGTTCCTGTTGAGCTGACGTTCTGTGACACTGTTCGGGAGGCGGACGGATTGGCGATGTCAAGTCGTAATCGGTATCTTTCACCGGCAGAACGTGCAAAAGCAGTATTGCTCTATCAGACCCTCATGAACTTGAGATCTGGGCTTCGATCGGTTCCGGGCCTTGAGACCACGGGATTGTTTGAAACCGCCGTGAAAGTACTGAGTGGAGGGGGATTTTCTGTTGATTATCTTGCCCTGGTGGACGAGAAAACCCTTCAACAAGTCGACCGATGGCAGCCGTGTGCGCGTCTGATAGTTGCGGCTAGGATCGGATCGACACGCCTTATCGATAACGTTTCCACAGACGGCTGACTTTGACTCGGCTGATAAATTAGAAACTTGTCGTCTATTTCCTTGGGTATCATGCGATATACCATCTCAAGGATGGAGAGAGAGATCCATGGCAAAAGCAGTTGAAAAGGTAAAAGGCGGATTGAAGCTAAGAGCCGCCAAAGCAAAAAAAGCTTCACTTTCGTTGAAGATCGGTGTCAAGAAGTACGAGCTTCCACTCGACGCATTCGAGGCCCGCTATATTAACTCTGACAGATATATCTTCGTTCACATCCCGCCTGCAGCCGAACTTTTGGAGATCTCGGATGGTAAGGCGTCCCTCATGTCGCCGAAGGCGGACGCTACAGAAGCCTTGGCGTCGTTCCGTACCGTGCGAACTCGCCGAAAGCGAGCGAAGACGGAAATCCCTGACAACATCAAGGAGATCCTTCGACAAATTCCGGCCGGTTTCAAGATTGCCTACTCGGCCGACGGATCGCCGCGGCTGGTAAAGACCCGAAAGCGCAAGACCAAGTAAGCTTTTCCCGTCAGCCGACGTAGCTCAGTGGTAGAGCGGCTGTTTTGTAAACAGCGGGTCGCGGGTTCGAATCCTGTCGTCGGCTCCACGGTCTGATCCCACCTGCACTTTCGCCCAGTCATGCCAAGTGGGTGGCTACCGCCATTCAGATCGCCCTCTCGGGTGGCAGGTCGCGGGTTGGCCACATTGGTTCCCGCTCCCGTCCTCAACCGCGGGCAGCCCACGGCCCACCCCCGGTGAATTGGCTGGGAACATCCGGTGGACACCCATAGTCTGAAATTCCGCAGGAGGTCACGGCTTTTTGTAGTAGGATTAAAGCCAGTGTTCTTCTGGCAGGTGAGTGGGTAATGGCAAAAATCCGCGAGTCAAGCAGGGATGTTGGACTTTCCAGCCCTCGCCCGGAAGAAGCCAGTGTTTTGAGGTTCGCGCGAAAGCGCGCTTGACGGCCGTAGAAAGGCGTTTGACAAGAAGGAGCGATGAACAACTTCCACTATACGGATACACAGTTTCAGATTCGACCGAATGGCACCCAGGCCACTGCCAAGGAGCCAGCGGAAAACTTGACGACGACGGGAACGTCGCCCAAGGTACCGATCCTTGTAGTTGAAGACGACCAAGCGATTCGGAGGCTGTTGGCGGCTGCGTTTTCTGACTCCGAATTTCGGCTAGTTGAAGCTGCGACATTCTTGCAGGGACTCGCCGCCGCAACGAAGGGCCGTCCAGAGGTCATTCTTCTTGACCTGAACCTTCCCGACTTCGATGGCGTGGAATTTGTCCGGCGTGTCCGCACCTGGTCACAGGTACCGATTATCGTCGTATCTGCAGAGGGGCATGAGGACCGCAAGGTTGACGCCCTTGACGCCGGAGCGGACGACTATGTCACCAAACCGTTCGGAGTTGCCGAGCTCATGGCGCGCGTTCGCTCATCCTGGCGCCGCTACCAGCGGAGCGGGCTCCCAACCTCGGAGCCAAACATAGAAGTTGGCGATGTCGTGATCAATCTGGATACGCGGCAAGTCAAAAAGAACGACGAATTGATCCACCTAACTCCCATTGAATATAACTTATTAGTACTGCTTGCGAAGCACGCAGGGCGCGTCATTACTCAGCGCCAGTTATTGACTACAGTTTGGGGTGAAGAATACTCCGAGGAGTCTCAGTATCTGCGAATTTACATTGGGTACCTTCGCAAGAAATTAGAAGACGATCCCGCCAATCCGAAGCTGGTCATCACCGAGCCTCGAGTGGGATACCGCATTCAGGGCTGAAGCGGCAATTCAGACAATTTTCATATCGCCGACGAAGCCTTACTTGCCTTGTTCATAGCATAACTATCGTAACCTGAATACGAAGCGCACCTGTTGCGCATAAGTGCGAGGTAGACGATGACGCTAGATAGAATGCGGAAGTTTGACGAGTTTTGCGGAATGGCTTATCAGAAGGCCCTAAGATTCGCCAAAAGTATTGTCAGGGAGCCAGAGGAAGCTGCTGATATCCTGCAAGAGGCGTTCGTAAAGGCATACCGCGCTTACGAAAAGACCGATGAATTGCCGACGGGACCGAACTGGCTCTATCAGATCATCCGAAGGGTCCACATTGACCGAATCAGGGCGCGTAATCGCCGCGTTCAGACCGTATCTCTTCAGGAAACGGCGCTGACCCACCCTGGATTCGAGCCGATCGACCCGGACTCGGACATTGAACGGACTGTGATGGCTCAGGTCCCCGACACGGAATTCGAAGAGCTTCTTTCGAGCTTGACTCCCGACGAGGAGCGAGCACTCCGCCTCAGTCTCCGGGAGGATATCACCGACGTCGAAATGGCCCGGCAGATGAACTGCAGCAGAACGTCATTCAAACGCAAGATGGCTGTTGCGCGCCGCAGACTGGTGCAAGCGGTACGGACCTCCGGTGCGGTGCCAGCCCCCGGAACATAAGGAGACTCACCATGAAAACTTTTGAAGAGAAAGACAGTGCCCCCACTTGGATGGCAATCGCTGTTTCGGCGGCGGTTGGCGCCGCTACCTATCTGATGCTCAAGAAAAAGGGCACTGCGGTCATACCGATGCTCGTCGCTGGTGCACGCAACGGACTGGGCTCATTCGCCATGACCAAGCTTGCTACGTCGCCGTTCTTTCGACATTCATACAATCACGAACAGCACCATGATGGTGTCCATAGCAAGCCTGCCGTCAACCAGCGCAAGCGAACTTCTACGTTCGGTGAGGAGACACGATGAACCAAAAGGACGGGCTGCACGAGCTATATATCCACACGCTTCAAGACTCATACAGTGCTGAGAAGCAAATCACCAACGCACTGCCAAAAGTTATCGATGCCGTTAACGATGGACAGTTGAAGCAGGCACTTTCTTCGCATCTGCAGGAGACGATCGGGCATGCAGCTCAAGTCAAGGCCATGATCGAAACCTACGGTGAGGATGCCGATGGTGAAATGTGTGATGGAATGAAGGGCCTCTTGGAAGAGGGCGAATCCATCATCAAAGATTTCGACAACGGTCCCGTGCGGGATGCGGCGCTAATCAGCGCTTGTCAAAAGGTCGAGCATTACGAAATGGCTGCGTACGGCACCTTGCGGGTGTTTGCGTCCCACCTCGGCTACCAGGAAGATATCAACCGCTTATCGGACATCCTGGGCCAGGAATACAATGCGGACGACACACTGACGCAAATTGCCGAAGGAAGTGTGAACTGGAAGGCTGAAGGCGCCCAAATGCCGAATATGGCGGGAAACTAACGATGACTCGATGGGCAGCGCTCTTTTTGGTCGTTGCCATTGTCGCTGGAATCTTTGGTCTATCTGGTCCGGCGGGAACGTCGACCGGGTTAGCCCAGGCCTTGTTCATCGTTTTCCTGGTCTTTTTCCTCCTCTCGGTTTTCGTGAGGCGGCAAAGCCAAGCTTAGCGGTTAATCGGCAGGAGCAAAAAACTCATGTATTCAACAGATCCAAGAGCGACTAAATTCGGCGCACCGTGGCGGCAAGTCAACTGGGATGAGATGACTTATGACGAGGCCAGCGACTTGCTGACGGAGTATGAGACCGACTTTCGCCAATTCGAGAATGAGAACCGCGAAGGTTTGAGGGATTGGTGGAACGAGGGAAGGCGTGACATCCAGCGTCAAATGGCGGAAATGCGCGAAAAGCTGGATTCGATTCAGGAGAACGCGCCCGACGCCTGGGGCGAAATGAAAGACGCCTTTGCCGGAGCCATGTCCGAGCTATCCGAAGGCTACCACCGGACGGTTCGGGAGCTCAGAAAGAAAGTTTAACGTCCAACTCCAACCTCCATACACCCCACAATGGCCGGTCCTTCTCTCGGGGCCGGCCACCTCACATTACGAGGATTCCGATGGTCCCTTTTGAGGCCTTTCCGCAATCTCCATGATCGTGGATATCAGTTGATTGGTGTCAACGGGCTTAGCCAGGAATGAGTCAAATCCGGAAAGGATCGCGCGGTCTCGATCCTCGTGCCCGGTAAAGGCGGTTAGCGCAATAGCGGGGACTTTGGCGACCGCAGGATCGTCATGGGCACGAAGCCTCTGGATGAACGTGAAGCCATCCATTTCTGGCATCCCGAGGTCGCTGAGCACGACGCTGGGTTTGGTCGACTCCAGTAGTTGGAGACCGGCTTGACCGCTACCTGTGGCGGTCACGGTGGCGCCGTGGATGGACAACAGTTTTTCGACGACGCGCCGGGTCGCCTCATCGTCTTCGACCACGAGGACACGCATGCCTGCCATAGACCTCGGCGTGCCGTTCTGTACTTGTCCCTTAGGGGATGAAACCTCGGCAATGGGTAGCCGAACGGTGAAGGTCGCCCCCTTTCCCTTGCCGTCGCTTTGGGCCGTTACCGTACCGCCGTGAGCCTCGACGAGTTGGCGGACGATCGCCAGACCAAGACCCAAGCCGCCGTGCCGGCGAGAAATCGTGGGGTGGCCCTGTCGAAACCGATTGAAGATCACGGGAAGGACCTCCGGTTCGATTCCTTGCCCGTCATCGGTTACCGTAATGACGGCGATTCTCCCCTCCCTCTTGCAGCCCAGACTCACGTGTCCCCCCTCGTTGGTGAACTTGAGCCCATTGGTTACAAGGTTCGAGATGACCTGGTGGAGGCGGCCGGCATCGGCTCGGACGAGAACTCCCTGATCGCACGCATCGCACGAAAGGGTCCGCTCGTTCAGCATGGCGGTCGGAGCTTGCTCCCGAACCACCGCCTGCAATTGCTCCCCGAGGTCGACAATCTCCTTATGCAGGGCGAGATTTCCCGTAACGATGCGGCTCATATCGAGCAGGTCGTCAATGAGCTGGGCCTGAACTTTGGCAGCCCGGTCAATCGCGGTGAGGCCCTCGCCAAGAAACGGTTGAGGATCGCTTGCGCTGCAAAGGATCTCGGTCCATCCGAGGATAGCCGTCATCGGTGTGCGCAGCTCGTGGGACAGCATGGCAACGAAGTCATCCTTTGAACGATTGCGTTGCTCGGCGTCGCTGCGCTTGGCACGCTCGTGGGCAAGCGCCCTTTCTCGAGTCCTCTCGAGTTCGTGCTGAGCGGTGATGTCCTGGATGAAGACAGGTATCCGCTCCAAATCAGGCGATGCGAACACCCGAAACTGGTACCACTGGCTGTCAGCACTGGCAGGTAGATCGATCGTCACCGGCAGACTCGTCGTGAACGATCGTTCCATGAGTTTTCTCACCGAGGGCTGAAGGTGGGCGGAGAAAACCTCCCAAATCGGTCGGCCCACCACTTCGCTTTCCTCACGCTCGATGAGCCGCAAAGCAGCCGGATTGACCATCTGGATTTGCCAGTGTTTGTCGATCATGAAGAAGCCGTCGGAGATCCGATTGAGCACTTCCGAAAGTCGCTCTTCCGTTTCCAGCTTCTGCAAGTTAGAGCGACGCTCCGACTCTCGCCGTCTTATCGCGATCTCGCAGATGACCGCGACCAGCATCCATGTTGCGATGAACGACGTAATGTTGACCGGCGATAGCACTCGCGACGAGGGTTGGACAAAGAAGAACGTTCCGCAAAGGATCCCCAGGCTAAGCGCCAGGAGACCCGGAAGAAAGCCGCCGGTAAGTGCCGCCGCAGCAATGGGCACGCCAAAGAAGATGAAAGCGGCTTGCTCACCTACTTGTCCTGCGATCGAAAAGCGGAAACCTGCAACCAGGGCCGTTCCAAGGACGGCGATTGCATATGGGCCGTAACGCCTTAATTGCTGGGCCTTAGACATACGGTCACTGTAGAGCCTATCGGGCGAATCATATGAGACCTATAAGAATGAGCCTCGCCGGATAGGGTAGGCATAAATACAGGACGGCGACTGCCTCAGGCTGGTTCCACCTATGACTTTTATATGAACGCATTCCGGGCTCTTCTGTCAGATTTACCGGCAATTTCGTATTAGGGAAAGTACCGCCAGACGGAGGAGTTCCGATGAAGAAGCTCACTTTTCCCCTCATAGCGGGGTTATTTGCCATTCTGCTTGGATGCGCAAATACCGTTGAAGGGGTCAAGAAGGATGCCGAGGAGGCCTCTAGGTCTACAGAGAAAACCATGGAAAAAACCTCAGAACAAATGGGTGAAACGGCTCGGGACATTGGGGCTGCTGCTACCTTGACACCCCTCATCAAGAATGCGATTATCGCAGATCCGACACTCAACGACTCCGGCAACAACATCAATGTCGAGACGACAGAAGAGAAGGTCACCTTAAAAGGTCATGTCAGGACAACCGAAATGAAGATGCTTGCCCAAAGCATCGCCGAACGGACCCTGCTTGACAAGAAAGCAACCCAGACCGTCGATAACCAGCTCGAAATACGCCCCTCTTCCTGACGTTCCCAACGTGAGGTCCAACCGGTAATTCGGAACAAAAACAAAATGAAGAATAACATACATGTTGCGTTTAGAACGCATGAGGCCGCCTCACGGGCGGTCGGCGCGCTACTAGATCACGGTGTCGACGCACACGACATCAGCGTTTACGTCAAGAACATGCCGCAAGCTTGGGAGCAGCCTTCGACAACCGGAACAGAAGTCGAATCGAAGGCAACCGAGGGCATAACAGTGACGACGGCAGCCGATGCCGTCGAAGGAGCGACCAAGGGCGCGGGAATCGGCCTCGGTATTGGCGTGTTGGCGGCCTTGGCCTCCGTGATGGTCCCGGGAGTCGGATTTGTTCTCGGCGGCGCTGCCTTGGGTACTGCTGTGGGTGGTGCTGTGGCGACGACCGCAGCCGGAGCCATTGCCGGCGGAGCCTACGGCTACCTCAAGGATCAGGGCATCGATGAGGAGGCAGCCCGCTACTTATCGAACCATTTGGAAACCGGCGGCGTACTAGTAAGTGTCTCCGGCCCTAGCAACAACGTCTCGATCGACACGATTCAGAAGGTCCTTACAAAATATACGGAACAGCAATACGCTGTTGCCGATATTCGCGAGGGTGACGAAAGGCCCGCAGAAGAGGCCATGAATCCTCAGATCTTCGTTACACCGCAACGCCCTGTCTAGGGCTTACTGCCCAACGGTCCGCGCCCCAGCCGTTTGCCTTACTCCTCCCGGCAGCAAGGGGCGCGGATCCACATCCGTTGATTTGGTTTTTTGGATTGCGTTTGAGAGAAGTTTTCTATGAAAAAAAGTGGAGTGTCAAGAATTGTAGTGCTCGGATCCTATGTGCCGCGTCAATGCGGGATCGCGACGTTTACCTGCGACCTGTTACATGCCATGGCGGCGCACGGCCATCACGTGGAAGCGATTGCCGTTGAAGATCACTACGGTGCCTATCAGTATCCGCTTGAAGTCACATACAAAATTCGACAGCACGAGTTAGCCGAATACATTGGTGCCGCCTCGTGGATCGATCGGCGAAACTTCGACTACGTCTCCGTCCAGCACGAATTCGGAATCTATGGTGGGCAATCCGGAAGCTACCTGCTGGAGTTGCTCAAGAGGGTCAACATGCCGATTGTCCCCACCTTGCACACAATTCTCGAAGAGCCTTCTGCGGACCAGCGGAGGGTTTTTGAGGAACTCATGGATCTCAGCGACAAAGTTGTCTGCATGAGCAAGAAGGGGGCACAGTTGCTCGAGACCGTTTACGGCGTAGACTCGGCAAAGGTCGAAGTCATTCCCCACGGCATTCCGTCGGTAGACATAAAGTCCGTTTACCGAGCGAAGGCGTCGCTAGGGTACCGGGATGAGCGGGTTCTGTTTACGTTTGGACTGCTTTCGCCAGACAAGGGCGTCGAGGACGTCATCTCGGCGATGCCGGATATCGTTCGGGAGCATCCAAATACGGTCTATTCAGTGGTTGGTGCAACCCACCCCCAGATCCGCGCAGCTCACGGCGAATCCTATCGGGATTCTTTGGTGAGGCTTGCGTCCGATATCGGCATGGCCGACCACGTTCGATTTGAGAACAACTACGTTTCGCTCGACGAGCTGACTACCCGCCTCCATGCTTGTGATATCTACATCACCCCCTATCGAAAGAGGCAGCAGATTACGTCCGGAACGCTGGCCTATGCTTACGGGTGCGGCAATGCCGTGATATCGACTCCTTACTGGCACGCCTCCGAGCTATTGGCAGCTGGCCGGGGCGTGCTGGTTCCCTTTAACTGTCCAAAATCGATCGCTTTCGAGTCCTGTCGCCTCTTGAGCGATGACCATCGGTTGGGCCAAATCCAGAAGGCGGCGTTCGAAGCCGGCAAGGAAATGCAGTGGCCGGAAGTTGGAAAACGCTACGCCGAGGCCTTTCGGTCGATTGAGCGGCGCCCAGCTTCGATCGTGAACCTTGGCGATCGAATCCCCTTATCAGAGGAGCTCGTCGTCGAGGAGGCGATTCCCGGTCTGAACTATCTCGTCGGGCTCACGGATCGCGTTGGCATCCTGCAGCACTCGACGTACGGCATCCCTAACCGGCACGAGGGATACTGTTTGGACGACTGCTCAAGAGCTGCTCTCGTGTTGTCTCGGGTCTTGACGCTGCAAAACACAAGCGACGACGTCAGGAGGGCCCTCGATACCAATCTCGCCTTCATTGGGCATGCGCTAGATCCCACCACGAGGCAATTCAGGAACTTCATGGCTTTCGATGGAACGTGGCTTGGAGAGCCGGTTTCCTCGGACGCGATCGGACGAGCGGTCTGGTCGCTCGGTACCATCGCGGCGAAGGACGTTTCCTCAAACCGGCGACAATACGCCAGAGCGATGCTTTCTGCGTCAAAGCACGCGATGCAATCGGTCACGAGCTTGCGGGGCAAGGCCCTTTTGATCCTTGGTCTGCTCGAGTGTGCCCGCGCCGACATAAGAGAATTCGAGTCGATCAGAATGTCGTTGGTGAGGGAACTGTCCGACCTCTGGCAAGCGCACGCCGATAAAGAGTGGCCTTGGATCGAAAGCGTCCTGCTCTACGACAACGCCTTGCTGCCGCATGCCCTGATCGCGGCCGGTTCACACGATGCGGATTACGAACTTCTGGATAAGGGTCTGGTGGCTCTGGACTGGCTGTGCGATATCCAGTCCACACCAATCGGGACGTTTCGGCCCATCGGCAGCGACTCCTTCTACTCCCGTGGCTGCCAGCGGTGCAACTTTGACCAGCAGCCGCTCGAGGCGTGGACGGTTATCGAAGCCTGCCTGGCCGCCTACCATGCCACACAGGACGAACGATGGCTGGTTTCAGGTGGTAGCGCATACCAGTGGTACCACGGGAGGAATGACCTGGAAGTTTCAATGGTTGACCCAGAAACGGGTGGTTGCTACGATGGCCTCACTCCATACGGACCGAATCGGAACCAAGGCGCAGAAGCCGTTATAAGTCTTGTAGGTGCGAAGACCGCACTGGCGCTGGCCAACGTCAGCGTCCCAGTTTATTCTGCTACACAATCCATGACGGTGTTTGACGTTGCATGACCTTGTTTGAAAGAAACTCCAACAACCCGATTCTGAAACCATCCGACTGGCCCTACCCCATCAATTCGGTTTTCAACCCCGGGGCGACGAGGCTCGCCGATGGCAGGACCCTACTCCTATGCCGATGTGAGGACTACCGCGGCATCTCGCACCTTTGCAAAGCGGTCTCGGACAACGGGATCGACGGCTGGACGATCGATTCAAAGCCGACGTTCGAAGGAAGGCCACGACGATTCCCGGAAGAACTGTGGGGTGTAGAAGACCCCCGCATTACGTTCGTGGATGAGTTTGGGCAGTATGCGATCGCCTACACGGCCTTTGGAGAAGGCGGTCCCGGCGTGGCGTTGGCCTTTACGAAGGACTTCGTGACGTATCGCCGGCGAGGATTGGTGATGCAGCCCGAAGATAAGGATGCGGCCCTCTTTCCCAAGCGATTCAAGGAAGGCTATGCCCTCATCCACCGACCCGTTACCGGTGAAAGGGCAGATATGTGGGTCTCCTACTCACCTGACCTGAAGAACTGGGGCAGGCCAAAGTTGGTGATGAAGGCTCGCCGCGGCGCCTGGTGGGATGCAAACAAAATCGGCCTATCTCCGCCACCCATTGAAACCAGCGAAGGCTGGCTCGTGCTCTACCACGGGGTGAGAAAGCACGCCTCCGGGAGCCTCTACCGCGTCGGCGCCATGTTGCTGGATCTCAACGACCCCACAAAGCTACTCCGGCGCGGCCATGAGTGGATCTTTGGTCCGGAGGCGGACTACGAGCGTCAAGGGGACGTACCAAACGTGGTCTTTCCGACCGGGTGGACGGTGGGACCCGACAACGATACGCTGTTTATGTATTACGGCTGCGCCGATACCGCGATCTGCTTGGCAACCACCAGCATTCAGAAGATGCTTGATTGGCTGATGCAAAACGGCAGGTTGGACGCTTATCTGGAAGAGGAATCGATGCTGATGACCGACATTCCGGGGCAGCCGCACTCGGCGCACGAGCCGGTGACGAGCGAGAATATCGACGAAGAGGAGCTTGAGCTGGACTTCATCCCGACGCGAGGCTCGGGAGGGTGATCATACGCATTCCATACGGTTACTTCCCAGATTCTTCGGTCTCCCAAAGAACCCAGGTCGTATTCTGAACTGAGGTCCAATAGAATGCCAACTGGAGACAAATCCAAATACACGGACAAACAAAAGCGACAAGCTGAGCATATCGAAGACAGCTATCGCGAAAAAGGTGTTGGTGAGGAGAGATCGGAGAGAATCGCCTGGTCGACCGTCAACAAGCAAACTGGCGGCGGTAAGAAACCAGGCGGCTCAGGCTCCGCAGCAGCAACGAAGTCGGCCCCGGCCAACAAGGCCATGGGCGGGCGGAAGGCTTACTCCTCACGGAGTCGTAGCGAGGCGGCGAGAAAGGGCTGGGAAACTCGAAGGCGTAACGCTAACCAGCGTTAGGATCGGTCCTCGTTATTACGGTAGGTAGGCGCTGGCCCCCATCGGCAGGGTCGGGGCCTACCATTGTTTTTGGGCAAAATCATTGGCGTAGTGACGCAAAAGGCCGACAAGCTCAACCGGTATCGCGAAAAGCGCAAGTTCGACATCACTTCGGAACCCGAAGGAACTGTCGCGGCTGAAGCTGGCCGCATCTTTGTTGTCCAGGAGCATCACGCCCGCAGGCTCCATTGGGATTTGCGACTTGAGCACAACGGCGTCCTCTTGAGTTGGGCTGTTCCCAAGGGTCCGCCCGAAAAGATCGGTGACCGAAAGCTAGCCGTTCATGTGGAAGACCACCCGATCGAATATGCGAGTTTTCAAGGGGAGATTCCGGCCGGCCAGTATGGCGCCGGAACCGTTAGCCGGTGGGACAGAGGAACTTGGGAGCCTTATGGAGATGTGGATACCCAGTTGGAAGAGGGAAAGATCGAGTTCCGAATCGACGCCCAAAGGTTGAAGGGAGATTACGTTCTCGTACGCCTGGAGAGCGAAAAGGACGAGTGGCTGTGGATGAAAATGAAGGCGAAGAGCCGACCGCAGCCCACCAGAGAAAGACCATCCGTGGTCGAACCAATCGGAACTCCGGGAGCGGTACCGCAGGAGCTCGCTCCCATGCTCTGTTCGCCCGCAACCGCGCCCCCGACAGCCGACGGTTGGCTGCATGAAATCAAATGGGACGGGTATCGCATCCTTGCCTGGGTCGGGGAAGACGATACGGAGTTCAAAACACGGAACGGTCTGGCGATCCGATTTTCAGGATTGGAGAAAGCCATGACGCAGGCCTTTCCGCCTAACTCAGTCATCGATGGCGAGGTGGTCGTCTTCGACGAAAAGGGAGTCAGTCGGTTTCCGCTTCTTCAGCAGGCGCTTCGAACATCGAAAACCGGAAGCGCAGTGTTCATCGCGTTTGACTGTCCGTTTCTGCAGGGAAACGATCTCCGCTCTCTACCGCTCGGGGTCCGCAAGGACGCTCTGTCGAAGGCGTGCTCCACCCAGCCGCGAGTCCGGTTGTCTGACCATCACGCCGGTCCAGGAAAGGCCCTGCTTGAAACCGCATGTCGAGCTGGACTCGAAGGAATCGTGAGTAAGCGTGCAGACAGTGCGTACCAGTCAGTCCGGTCGAAGAACTGGATCAAAGTGCGGTGCGAAAAGCCTCTAGAGGTCGTGATCGGCGGTTTCACGCTGATGTCCGACGCGGATGATCGAATCGGCGCCATCTTAGTGGGCGACAAGGGCGCCGACGAGAAGCTCCACTACTACGGCAGGGTCGGGACCGGCTTTAGCGACGGACTTCGGCACGATTTGTTTCGACAGCTGAAGGCCCTGCAGGTAGATACTAGCCCCTTCGAACCGGCTCCTCCCCGAGACCCCAGAGCCAAGCTGTTCTGGGTCAGCCCGGAAGTCCGGGCTTCCATTCAGTTCCTCGATTGGTCCGCGGACGGGCTGCTTCGCCAGGCTAAGTTGCTCGGCATTCGCGAGACCATACGGGCTGAAAGTCCCAGCAAGTCCATGAGCAAGATAACCAATCCGGGGCGCGTGGTGGATCGCGCAAGCGGGCTGACCAAGGGAGAAGTGGCAGCCTACTACCACGAGATTGCCCCACTCCTTCTACCGCACCTGGCCAACCGGCCCCTCAGCCTCCTGCGTTGCCCGGAAGGGGTGGATTCGGAGTGTTTCTTCCAGAAACACCGGATGCAGGGCCTGCCGGATTCGGTCCACAGCATCGAGGTTAAGGAAGATAACGAGAAGGGAGCACCGTATGTGTACGTGGACTCGACTGAGGGCCTGGTCGCCCTCATTCAGTTTGGCGTGATCGAGATCCATCCTTGGGGTAGCCATGTTGACGACCTGGAGCGTCCCGACATCTTGATTTTTGATCTTGACCCCGCCGATGACGTGCCATGGGCGACCGTGGTCGACGCTGCATTTCACGTGCGCGATCTCCTGGTCGGCTTGGGCTTTGATCCGGTAACTAAGGTCACCGGTGGTAAAGGTATCCACGTTGTGGTGCCGGTTCATCCCGCTCTTGGCTGGACGGCGGCCAAACGCTTCTGTGAAGCCTTCGCCAAAAACATGGCCATCCGAGATCCAAAGCGTTACATCGCCAAAGTATCGAAGGCGGAGCGCCAGGGCAAGGTGCTGATCGATTACCTTCGCAACGGAAGGGGCGCAACCGCGGTTGCACCGTACAGTTTGCGCGCCCGCCCAACCCTACCTGTCGCGGTACCCGTATCCTGGGACGACTTGGCCGGCCTCGCCCCGGGCGGGAAGACGATCGCCCAGGTCATCGGCGACGCCGCGAAGGGTATCGATGCGTGGGCAGACTTCGAGGACCATCGCCGCAAGTGGCCCGGCTAACCGCGCTTCTGCTTGGGATTGTCCTCTTCCGTTTTGCCTGAGAGGCTCTCGCGCAGGAGTGCAGCCAAGTCGATGACGTTGGCGGATTCTCGCAACGGCTCGTCTTCCGTGGGGGCCTTCGGCGTAAGTCCACCGGACTTCACCCGCTCTTCGATGAAGTTGATGAGTGCGGTCCGATACTCGTCCTCGTACTCACTCGGGTCCCAGTTCACCGTCATCGCTTCGACCAATTGCCGGGCAAGATCATGCTCTCGTTCGGAGATGTTATAAGCCGATGGATCCTCTCTCGGTACGCGGAAGGCAGAAGGCTTTCGCAACTCCTGTGCGAACCGGAGGAGCATAACGACCATTGCAGGACCTCGCGGAACCAAAGCGGCCAGATACTCGCGGGTTCGGATTGCTACCTTTGCGATGCCGACCCGGTCGGTTTCGGCAAGAACGTCCCGCAAGAGAACGTAACCCTTTTCCGCCTTCTTCTTTGGCACCACGATGTAGGGCTTATCGTAAAAGATCTCGTCGATTTCCGACCGTTGCACGAAGGCCTTGACGTCGATGGTCTTTACCGAATCCAGCTGGATGTTTTTAAGCTCTTCGGGGGTTAACACCACGTAGTTGTCGTCGCTGTATTCGTAAGCTTTGACGATCTCGCTCCAGGGGACTTCTTCCCCAGTGGCCTCGTTAATACGCTGGTACCGGATGCCTGCTTTGTCTCGGCCATCCAGCATCCGAAAATGCAGGTCGGATCGCTGTTCCAACGAATAGAGGGCGATGGGCACATTGACTAATCCGAAAGAGATGCTTCCCGACCATATCGGCCGCCCGTTACCTGAAGATTCTTCGGTTGAATCCTCGGTTTCGGTAGCGGCTCTATCCGAGTTCTTCTCCGGCATGCATATAAAGGTACGACAAAAACCTCTGGCGATGCTAGAAATGTTCGCTGTTGGTTCAAGTCGCCGCTGGCGAGCATCGGGGCTGTTGCTGCTTGCCGTCCACTGCCGTATCCGGCGTTGGGACAAGTCTCACGGACGGTATACAGCCAGCCCATCCACCATGCCGTGGCTGGCTCATACCGCATTCTTACGAGGGAGTCCAACCATCTGTCGGCAAAAAGATTTAATCGCGCGTTTCGCCATATATGCCGAAACAGCCCGAATCTCAGATGAAAATCGTGGACAATTCGGCTCTTTTTCTTTCGGGGGTTAACGACCTCATAAGTGCTGAGGAGCAAATCCTTCAAGCTCTCCCGAACCTAGCCGAAATGGCGCAGGCGGCGGAGCTAAAGAACTTGCTGACGAGTCACCAGGACCAGACCAAATCCCAAAAGGAGCGCCTGAACCAGGTGTTGCAAGCCATGCAGGCAAAGCCGTCGGGCGAGCCCTGCAAAGCAATGACCGGGTTGCTGGAAGAAGGCTCGAGCCTTCTTGAAAAGGTGTCAGAGGGTCCGGTTCGGGACTTGGCCCTCGTTACTGCCGCAGCCAAGGTTGAGCACTACGAAATGTCAGCCTACACTTCGGCCGCCTCGCTTGCGGAGTCTCTGGGATTTTCCGATCTTGCGGAGATTCTCCGAAAGTCGCTAAACGAGGAGATGGCCGCAGCGAGGAAGCTGGAGACGTTCGCACGGCAATCGCTCAAGTTGGGCAAGCGCTGGAGTACCGCCGAAGAGTACGCGGAAGGTCAGGGCGATTCCGAGTCCATGGGGAACGGTAACACTGGCCGCCAGAAGGGAGCCAAATCGACGAAATCAACGACGCAGGACAAGGAGAAACTAACCATGCCACGGACAATGGAAGATGATTACCGAACCAGGGATGACGACCGTCAAAGGTATCGCAGTCGCGATGATGACGACCGCTATTCTCGATCTCGAGGTGGCGGTCGTTCCAGTTATGGGGACGACGAATATGAAAACCGTTCCCGCACATCCCAACAGCGCGAGCGTGACGAGTATGGTCGCTTTGTCAGCGAAGACGACCGCGGTGCTTCCCGCTCCCGCAGTGGCGGTCGTTCCGGCTACGGAGACGACGAATACGACAATCGGTCTCGCGCCGCCCAACAGCGTGAGCGTGACGAGTATGGCCGATTCGTAAGCGAAGATGATCGCGGAAGCTCACGATCTCGGGGTGGCCGCGGCGGTGGATGGGACGACGATTACGATGGCCGCTCCAGGGCCGCGCAACAGCGCGAGCGCGACGAGTACGGCCGCTTTGTCAGCGAAGACGACCGCCGTGGCGGATCACGATCGCGCGGACGCGGCGGCTACGACGACGACAACGACGGCCGGTCGCGAGCTGCCCAGCAGCGAGAGCGCGACGAGTATGGTCGCTTCGTCAGCGAAGACGATCGAGGCGGATCACGATCGCGGGGTCGTGGCTACGATGACGATGATCGCTACTCACGATCGCGAAGTGGCGGCGGTGGCGGAATGCGGTCCGGTGGCTGGGACGATGAGCACGAGAATCGATCGAGAGCGGCTCAGCAGCGAGAGCGCGACGAGTACGGTCGATTCACCAGCGATGACGACCGCGGTGGCCGTGGCGGAATGCGCTCAGGTGGACGTGGATACGATGACGATGACCGAGGCTCGCGATCGCGGGGCGGCGGTGGCGGAAGCCGCGGCGGCTGGGACGACGAGCACGAGAACCGATCGAGAGCAGCCCAGCAGCGAGAGCGCGACGAGTACGGTCGATTCACCAGCGATGACGACCGTGGTGGCGGTAGTGGCATGCGATCACGAGGGCGCGGTTATGACGATGACGATCGTTATTCCCGGTCGAGAAGTGGTGGCAGCGGCGGTTGGGACGACGAACATGAGAATCGGTCACGGGCGGCGCGACAGCGCGAACGTGACGAATATGGCCGCTTCGTCAGTGATCGATAACGGTCGGCGCAAAACGACCAAAGTAGCCTAACACTGGTCCGGGCCGGCATCAAGCGAATAATCGCTTGAAGCCGACCCGCATCGGTGTTTTCAGGTCCTTCTTTCCAATCACAACGTGGGGAAGAAGATTGCAGGGAAGGGTCGGCTGCGAACTAAACTTGACCAAGGATGGGCTCCGGTTCTCAAGTTAACTCGGCGTGGTTCGCCGGCCCGAAGGCGGAAAATGCCGACTGGTTCGCCGAGATCTTGAACAAGGTTGTCTGGGACTATTACTTTTGGCGCCGGAACTACTATCCGCAGGACGGCGCCGTAATCGGCTCCAAGGACCGCCGGCATGAAGAGGAGTTTCATGACCAGTTCGAGGACCTTCTCAATGAACTTCTTGGCCGGCTAAAGGGAGACTGCCCATTCCATAGCCCGCGCTACGCCGGTCATATGCTCTCCGAGCAGACCTTGCCCAGCATCGCCGGATACTTTGCCGCGATGCTCTACAACCCCAACAATGTGACCAACGAGGTTGCCCCCGTAACCGTGGAGTTGGAGATCGAGGCAGCAAGGCTGATCAGCCAAATGCTGGGCCATGGACCCGAGGCATGGGCCCACCTCTGCAGCGGCGGCACCATGGCGAACTTCGAAGCCCTTTGGGTCGCTCGGTCCATGCTTTATCTGCCGATCATGGTTCACGACGCCCGGCATCGGTTGGGCCTCCCTTCGGATTCCGAACCTAGGACCGGTCAGTCACCCCAGCATGCCCTTGCGGAATACGCGGAGTTGTTCCGGGATCGTCAGTGCGGCGAGGTACGGGCGGCCATCGCCGGAGCCCGCGGAAACGTGGCTGAGCGCGGCTTCCATGAGGTCGAGCGAGATTGCGATCTTCGACCAGTCATCCTCATCCCAGAGACCCACCACTATTGCTTCAACAAGGGGCTGGACCTTCTGGGCTTCGGGCGTTCTTCCCTGGTCCGCATTCGGGTAACTGACGAATTCCGAATGGATGTGGCTGACCTTGACTCGAAGCTGCGCGAGATGGGACAGGCTGGAAGACACGTCGCTGCTGTCGTTGCCATCATCGGCACCACAGAGGAGGGTGCCATCGACCCACTTGACGAGATTGTCGAGCTACGAAGCGAGCTCGAGGCCGCCGGTAAACCGTCATTCTGGCTTCATGCCGATGCCGCATATGGTGGGTACCTGCGGTCAATGATTTTGCCGGAGCGGATCGGGTTGGGCGACCCCAGAGCCGAGGTCATCCAAAATGGCGAACGCCGCCATATCAACATCCACTTGCCGGAGAACCATGCCTGCGATGCGCTAGAAGTTCTAGGCGAATGCGATTCGGTAACCGTGGACCCTCACAAGCTCGGATACATCCCTTACCCTGCCGGAGCTATCAGTTTTCGCGACGCCAGGATCAAGCCGCTGGTTCGGCAAGTTGCCCCATACCTTAATGAAGGGTCGACAGCCTTTGACGAGGACATCCAGTCGCACCAGATCGGCGTTTACTCCCTGGAAGGCAGTAAGCCTGGTGCAGTCGCGGCAAGCGTATGGCTGAGCCACAAATCGATTCCCCTGGATGTAACGGGCCACGGCGCTCTCATGCGAGAAACGATCCGCCAAGCCAGCACCCTTTACTCGTTGCTGCTCAACCAGCCGTCGCAATCGGTCAAGGCGGTCCCGCTCTGCTATCCCGGCTCCAACATCGTTTGTTACGCCTTCCGACCGCTGACGACGACCACTTTGGCCCGCATCAATCGGCTCAATCAGGACATCCACGAGCGCCTGAGCCTTGGGCGCGAGATGCAGCACAACATCTATGCCCAGCGATTCTTTGTGAGCCGAACGACCTTGTCGCCGGACCAGTACTCGGGTTGCACCGTCGCCAAGCTGCTTAAGGAGCTTGGTGTTACTGAGGCGGAGTTCCTAGAGGAAGGGGTGTTTCTCCTACGAAGTGTCCTGATGAACCCGTGGTACGAAGCGGCAAAACGTCGCGGCCACGATGTTCTTTCCGGCTTGGTGTCGCAGCTGTTTGCAGATGCCGAGCGAATCGTGTCAGACACAGTTGAAGGCTAGTTGCTTGCACCGCGACTCGAATAGGCATTGCCCCGGCTTGGAAGCGCACAAACCGTGGTCCTTGTATTTCATGTACCCGTCGGCAAAGACGGTGGCGACCACTTCGTGAAAGTTCTGACGTCGCTTTGCCGCCGCAAAGTTGGCGCCCGATGAAATGCCGATGCAGAGACCATGCTTCGTTCGAAGCTCGTTGGCGGTCGCGATGGCTTCTGCACTGCTGACAACCTCGACTGCACTGATGAGTGGATGTAGGCCACCGCCCCCGTCAGAAGCCAGTGCGGGTATGAATCCGTCCCCGATTCCGTAAATTGCATGCGGGCCAGGAGAGCCACCTGACATGACGGCTGACTCCGCGGGTTCGACGGCGACGACGTCTGTCCGGCCGAATGCTTCCGTCAGGGCCTGACCCACACCGATGAGCGTGCCGCCAGTCCCAACACCAGCCACGAAAGAATCGATGCGTTTGCCGTACTCGAGCAGCTCCTGCCCAGTCGTCCACCGGTGACACTCGGTGTTCAACGGGTTGGAAAACTGATCCGGGTTGAACCAGCCTCGATCGGCTGCGATGCGGTCACGGATCTCCGCCGCTTCAGCAAAGCTGCCTTCGGCGGAGCACAGTATCAGGTCGGCACCCCGTTCCCGAATAATCGCCTTGCGTTCGTTGGTCATGTTCTCCGGCATGACGATCGTTACCGGATAGCCGAGTTGCCTTCCGTAGTGGGCGAGAGCGATGCCGGTATTGCCGCTCGTAGCTTCGATGATGGGCTGGCCGGCATGCAGGAGGCCAAGTCGGCGTGACTCCGTGAGAATAGTCCAGGCGATCCGGTCCTTGATGCTGCCGGTGCGGTTGACGCACTCCAGCTTGATCAGTATCCCGTCAATCTCAATGACCGGGGTGTGTCCGACGCCTGGACAGGGTTTAAATTGCCGCATTGGCCTCAGCTATAGGATGGTCGATGCGCAGAGCCGATTCAGCGCATGTCGTCTGAAACTTCGACAGGCTAACCAACCTCCAGAACCGGCGGACGTCCGCAGGCGGAACATCGTAAACTCGCGGGATTGGAAGCGCCCACTGCCGAAGATGTACAGTCCGCCCATGAACGAATCAAGCCATGGGTGAGGCGAACGCCGATCGAAACCTCGCGAACTTTCGACGCAAAGATTGGAGCCAAGGCCTTCTTCAAGTGCGAAAACCTGCAGCGTGCGGGCGCGTTCAAGTTTCGCGGCGCCACCCATGCGATGACCCGGCTCACCGCCGAGGAACGCGAAAGAGGGGTCCTGACTTTCTCCTCCGGGAACCACGCCCAGGCGCTGGCACTCGCAGGGAGGAACTTCAGCGCACCTGTAACCGTGATCATGCCGTCAGACGCTCCGGAAGTGAAGGTTCGCGCGACCAAGGGCTACGGCGCGACCGTGATTTCATATGAGAGAGACGAGACGACCCGCGAGGCGTTTTCGCAGGAGTACAACAAGGACCGGAACCTGACGGTAGTCCCACCCTATGATCATCCATGGATCATCGCCGGCCAGGGAACTGCGGCGGCAGAGCTTCTTGAGGACGTGCCGGACCTCGATGTTCTCATCGTTCCGTGCGGCGGAGGTGGTCTCCTGAGTGGTTCTGCCTTGGCCGCACGTGCCGCCAGACCTGGCATCCGGATCATCGGAGTCGAGCCGGAAGCCGGTAACGACGGTTGCCTGAGTTTTCAATCAAAGTCGCTCCAGTCGGTGAGAGATCCCCAAACCATCGCCGACGGGGCGAGGACTCCATCGCTTGGCCACTACACGTTCCCTCTCATTCTTGACCTTGTTGACGATATGGTCACGGTCACCGATGGAGAACTCGTGGCGACGATGGGGTTTATCTGGGAGAGGATGAAGCTGGTGGTGGAGCCGACCGGGGTTCTGGCGGCTGCCTATGCGGTTAAGCGGGCCGGAGGCTGGGATGGAGCAAAGATTGGCATTGTCCTTAGCGGTGGCAACGTCGACCTCGCCAGAGCTGGCGAATTCTTCGCCTAAGCGGCAAAGGTACCCTGTCCATCATGGTTGCCCCCGCCAAGCGCTTGGCCGCAATTCCGCCCTATCTCTTTGCCGAAATCAGCCGCATCAAGGCTGCTGCCATTGCCAGTGGCGCCGATGTGATCGATCTTGGTATCGGCGATCCCGATATGCCGACTCCGGTCCAGATTCGCCAAGCGCTCAAGGAGGCCGTCGACCACCCTGAAACCCACCGCTACGATGAGACGCCCCACGGCTGGAAATCCTTCCTTCAGGCCGCAACCGAATTCTACGAGCGCAGTTTCGGCGTTTCACTCGATCCTGGCAAGGAGCTTGGCCAGGTAATCGGAAGCAAGGAAGGTCTTGCCCACCTTGCTTGGGCGTACCTCGATCCGGGCGACCTCGCCATCGTTCCCAATCCAGCGTATTCCGTTTACAAGGTGAACAGTCTGATGGCGGGTGGGGAAGTGTACGAAACTCCACTCAGGGCCGAGAATGGTTTCCTTCCCGACCTTTCCACCATTCCGTCAGACGTGGCTCGAAAGGCGAAGCTGTTTTATGTGTGCTACCCAAACAACCCGACGGGCGCCATAGCAACGCGGGAGTTTTATGAGGATCTCGTTCGATTCTGCCGTGAGTACGACATCCTCCTCGTAAACGACATGGCCTATGGCACGGTTGCGTATGACGGTTTCGTCAACCCGACTGCGCTGCAGATCCAGGGTGCGAAGGACGTGACGATCGAGTTCCACTCCCTCAGCAAGATGTTCAACATGACCGGCTGGCGGCTCGGCTTTACCGCTGGAAATCCTGAAGCGGTTGCAACGCTTCAGCGCTTGAAATCCAACCTCGACAGCAAGGCCTTCCCGGCAATTGCCGAAGCCGGTGCCTATGCGCTGCGAAACGTCGACAATTCGGAGACGATCGCCATGTACCAGGCTCGCCGAGACAATCTTTGTGACGGACTCAATGCCATTGGCTGGAAGGTTGACAAGCCCAAAGCGGCATTTTACGTTTGGGCCCGGGTTCCAAGGAGCGACATGTCGTCGGCGGAATTCGCGAAGGAGATTCTCGAGCGAGCCCATATCGTCCTCATTCCCGGCACAGGCTATGGCAGCGAAGGGGAGGGTTATGTCCGCATGAGTCTCACTTTGCTCGGCGACCGCAATGGAGACCGCTTCCAGGAAGCCGTGAAGCGCATTGCCGATTCCGGCCTGATCCCGCAGCCAGCGATCGCTTGACGTACGACCAAGCCTTAGCCGCCTTGTCGTCGCTCGCCCCCCGGGGGTGGAGGCTCGGCCTCGATCGGATGGAGGAATTCATCCGCCGGGCCGGACTCGAAAGTGCGGTTGATGGCACCGGTCCAAAGTTCCTCCACATCGGCGGCACAAACGGCAAGGGTTCGGTCACTGCGTTCGTCCAAAGCATTGCGATCGAACATGGCCACCGAACTGGCGCCTTCTTCAGTCCCTATGTGGTCGATCTGCGTGAGCGAGTCCAGTTTGGCCGAGATCTCATCTCGAAGGTGGACTTTGCCCGCCTCGTCGAAGAGCTGCTCCCGATCGGCGACCAACTTGCCGGGACGCATTTCGGAGGCATCACCGAATTCGAGCTAAAAACCGCGATAGGGTTCAAGTACTGGAGTGAGAAGGCTTGCGAATGGGTAGCTCTCGAAGTCGGCCTTGGCGGGCGCCTCGATTCAACCAACGTCGTGACGCCGGCAGCCTCGGCCATCGTCTCGATCGGCCTCGACCACGTTGATATCCTGGGGGATACCATCGAAAAGATCGCGGAAGAAAAGGCCGGGATCATCAAGCCCGATGTACCAATCGTGGTCGGTGAGATGCCGCCCGAGGCCTTGGCCGTCATTGCCCGGCGAGCTGCCGACCTCGATGCGAGACTCCTCCGGTATGGACCGGAATTCGATTTCTGGAGCGAGCCGGGAGAAGGAAGGATCATCACACCGCAATTCTATGACCGGGTTGAATCGCTCGGCTTGGAGGGTGAGGTCCAATGGCATAACGCTGCCGTTGCCGTGATGGTCTGCGAGGCCGGCGGGATGCGATTGGAGCGCGAAAAGGTGATGCGAGGACTTGCCACGGCTTCTGCCCCCGGCCGATTTCAACGAGTGAAAGCTCGCGGTTTGGAGTGGATCGTGGACGGCGCCCACAACGCTGAGGCCGCCGCCAAGCTCGCCCAATCCCTCAACCGCGCCTTCGGAGACCGCAAACTCAACCTCGTGATGGGAATGGTTAAAGGTCACGACCCCGTGCGGCTGCTCCAAGCGTTGCGCCCGGTGGCCAGCCATATCGACTTCGCTCCCATCGACTTTCCTCGTTCCCGAACACCAGAGGAGTTGCTCGAGGTCGCGAAATCGATCGGGATCGAGTCCGAGGCACACGCCTCCTTGCAGGTGGCCCTGGCAGCTTCCGCATGGCGTGGCTCGAACCCGATTGTTATCACCGGCAGTTTCTATCTGGCCGGGGAGGCGCTTCGCGAGTTGGAGCAGGCTTAGGCTGACGCCGGTAACCTCACAGTTGTTGCGGGTCCTGATTGTAAGGCTTTCGGCGCTGGGTGACGTAGTTTGCACGCTCCCTGTTGCCGTCGCCCTACGCCGCCAGTTTCCCGAGGCTAAAATCGTTTGGGCGTGTGATCCGAGGTTTGCAGGCATCGCCGAATGCTGCACGGCGGTTGATCAGGTCATCCGTGTTAAGCCAGGATGGAATCCTAAAACCTGGAGGGTCAAACCCGCAGGCTTTGATTTGGCGCTCGACATGCAGGGCTTGTTGAAGTCCGCCTTGGTTGCCGCATCCGCCAGGGCTAAGGATGTTTTGGGATACCACTGGCAGCGCGAGGGTTCGTGGCTGCTCTCCAGCAAGGTACTCCCTGATCCAACGTCTTTCCATATTGTCGACCAGTACGTTGATGTGGCCCGCGCGTGCGGCGCAACGATGGATCGCGCGGAGTTCGGGCTTGCACCGCATCCAGACGATCGCACGCGGATCACCACGTGGCTTGGAGATGCTGGTGTGCAGGGCCGGTACGTCGTCCTGAACGCAGGCGCCGGTTGGGCAACCAAACGCTGGCCCGCTTCCGGCTTTGCTGCCGTCGCCGACTGGCTCGCCGGCCAAGGCATTGCTTCGGTCTTCATCGGGGGTAAGGCTGCACCGGATCGGGAAGCCTTCGATGAGGTTGCCGCTCTCGCAAAGTCAGATCCGGTGAGTGCGGTAGGGGCAACTTCGGTGCGGGAGCTGGCTGCGATGCTCTCCGGTGCTGCTGCCCATGTCGGGGGCGACACGGGTAGCTCCCATCTTGCCGCAGCCCTCGGGATTCCAGCTATTGGTTTGTACAGCATCACGCGCCCTGCCCGTTCGTGCCCTTATGGCCAGATCGACCGCTGTCTTTATGATCCGGCCGCGCTGGCCAATATCCGGCCAGAGAGCGTCGTCGACCTCCTCTCAACTATCCTTTAGGCATGGCTGTGATCACGCTCGAAGAGGCCCTGCGACGCCGGCACGGACGGCGCCTTGTCACCACGAACGGCGTGTTCGACATCCTTCACGTTGGACATGTGAGATATTTGGCGGCAGCCAAAGAACTCGGTGATATCCTCTTTGTTGCCCTCAACAGCGACGACTCCGTCCGGCGACTCGGCAAGGGACCGAATCGACCGATCAACGCTCTGGATGACCGCGCAGAGGTTGTCGCCGCGCTACGCAGTGTCGACGCGGTACTGGCTTTCGATGAAGACACGCCAGAGGCCGTCTTGAGCGTGCTCAAACCAGAAGTCCATGCCAAAGGTGGCGACTACGACCCGGAGACCATGCCCGAGACGCGATTGGTTCGCTCTTGGGGCGGAGAAGTCGTCATTATCCCCCTCGTCGCCGGACACTCCACAACCCGGATCGAGAGCCTGCTGACGGTCGATCAGTGAAATTTAGCAAGTTCCGATAAGTGCCTTGACGGCCTACCGATTAGAATGCATGGCATGGGATTGCACACGATTTGTCACGTCGAGTACGACGTAACCGACTTGGAGCGTTCGCGCGCCTTCTACGAAGCGATGTTTGGCTGGAGTTTCCGACAGTTCACCGACGACATGGTCGTATTCGGATCCGGCGAACAGCATATCGGCGGCTTGAACCGAAAGGCGACGGTCAACCCCGGCAGCTCTCCTTCGATATGGTTTGAGGTCGAGAACGTGGCCGCAATGCTTGAAAAGGCGTCCGGTATCGGCGGAACGGTCCAGTCGGCCAAGAGTGAGGTCCCCCATGTGGGCTGGTCGGGAGTGGTCGCGGATCCGGACGGCAATGCTGTGGGACTGGTCCAGTTCGCTAAATAGCTAGGCGGACCGCCGACGACGGGAACTCAGTAGGCGATAGCGGTCCCGGTACTTGTTTACGGTTCGCCTGGCGACTTGGACCCCGCGCTCACCGAGGATTTGGGAGATCTGCTCATCGCTCATCGGTTGGCTGGGGTTCTCGTTAGCGAGGATCTCCTCGATCATCTTCTGTATTCTCAGCGCGGGCTTGAAGAACAGCTCGAACGCCACGACCTCACCGTTGGGCAGTCGGACGAACTTGCCCTGGGTTGCGCGACTGACCGTACTTTCGTGAACGCCGAGGTCGCGCGCCATTTGAGTTCGCGTCATCGGCCGCAGAAACTCAACGCGACCGTTCGAGAGAAAGCCGACTTGGTGATCGGCTAAGTAGGCTCCGATCCTTCTCAGGGTCAGTTTTCGCTGGTCGAGTGCGTCGAGGAATCGATTGGCTCGGTCCACCTGTTCGGTAATATGCCGCTTTTCGTCCCGGCATCCTCGGCGTCCAGCCTTATAGTTCGCGTACAGGCGGCTGTAATGCCGGTTGATGGCGAAGGACCCTCGTTCGGCACCGGGGACCTCAACGGTCCAGCCAATCTCGCTGTAGTTGATCGCAAGGTCGTAGGTCGCAGCCGCCTGGCGGAGCGAGCGCACGTGCGACGATGACCGGAACGCCTCGCCGGGGAACGGCGTCAGAGCGGCGATTTCTCTGAAGGCCGCCTCGACAAGGTCCGGCATTACCTTCAGCCGTCGCATGATCGGACGAACGCGACCAGCCACAAAGTCGTCGAAGGATCGCTCCACAATCCTGTGGGCCACCTTTCCTTCGACGGATTGAGTGTCCCGTAGCTGGAGTAGAAGGCATTCCTGGAGGGTCGACGCGCCTACGCCAGCCGGTTCACAGGATTTGAGCAGTCCGATGAGCCGTTCCGCCTCGTCAAAATCGCACTGGCAGTCGTTGGCGACTTCCTCGGCGGCCACCGTCAAATAGCCCCGTTCGTTGATGCTGGATACGAGGTATTCGACCACGTGCTCCAGAGAAGAATCGACCTGTGGCAGGAGCTGTCCACGAAGGTGGTCCCAGAGGCTGGTTTCGCTGGCGGCCAGATCGAGCCAGTCAGTCTCCTCCAGCGCGCCCGGCAAGGAACGGGCGAACTCAAAGTCGTCGGTCCCGGGCCGCAATTCGTCCGGAGCAATGCTTCGAAGGATGGCCTCTTCGGTTACCGCCTCCTCTTCTTCGAGCCGCTGGAGCGCCGGGTTCTCAGCAAGTTCCGTATCGATGGCCGACTCCAGCTCTTGGTGGGTGAGCTCCAGAAGTTGACTCGCAAGCACGACCCGAGGGTCGAGCCGCAAGGATGTCGCCGTCTTTAGCTCGGTTCGCTGGTTGAAATTGGCCATCTGCCTGTCACTTTCCTTATTTACTCGGCACGTCCGCCCATTTCGGCCCTACGCAACAATGCGAGAATTCTTGCCGCAGCCGGCCTTAAGATTCACCCGGATCGACCGATAACCGAACTGATAACCCTGCTTGTCAGCGGATTTTTCGAGCTACCGTGTCCGACGTTCTATCTCAAGCCGAAATCGAAGCACTGTTGAATTCCCTCTCCGGGAGCGAAGGGGGGGCCGAACTTCCTGCCTCTACTACTGGCGGCTCTATTCCAGCAAAGACCGCCACGACGGCACCGATTGCTTACGAGGTTTACGATTTTCGGCGGCCTGACAAGTTCTCCAAGGAGCAGCTTCGCACCCTGCAAATGCTCCACGAGACCTTTGCACCTCTTGCGGGTTCTGCCTTGTCCGCCACCCTAAGGTGCCCGGTCAGTATCGATCTAATCTCACTCGAACAGGTCCCCTACGAGGAGTATCTACGCGGGATCAACCACTCGGTCTTCACGATCACTTCGCTTCCTCCTCTCACCGGACAAGCCGTCATGGAGGTCGAGTTCACCTTGTTCTTCGCGATGATCGACCGTCTATTGGGCGGCCCGGGACGATCCATCGCTCGCACATCGTTGACCGACATCGAGCGTCCCCTCGTGAAACAGATCATCGAGCGAATGTTCGTAGCGCTCAAAACTGCGTGGGAAGGTGTCGTCATCGTCAATCCCGGCATCGAAGGCATGGAGACGAGCGCGCAATTCGTTCAGATCGCCCCGCCCAACGATATCGTTGTGACCATCTTGTTCGAAGTCAAGATCGGCAATACGCGGGGCGCAATGAGCCTCTGTATTCCGTATCTGGTCCTCAAGCCGATTACGACCAAGCTGAGCGCTCAAAAGTGGTTCGTCGCCGCCAGCAGGAAGCACAGTCCGGTAAGCCGACGCCAGCTTGCCCAGCACCTGCGGCATTCCAATGTCGAGTGTTCGCTCGAGCTCGGTAAGACAAGGCTGTCGGTTCGCGACTTCCTGAGTTTAAGAAAGGACGATGTGCTGCGACTCGACCAACGGACTGCATTCGACCTTAAGTTCTATGTCAGTGGCCAGCCGAAGCTTGAGGGCAAGCCGGCGCTCAATGGGAAGAAGCTGGTCTTTACAGTATCTGGATCAATAGAAGAGTGATATGGGCATAATTCCTGAAGACGTAATTAGCAAATTCAATAGCAGCCAGAATCAAATCTGGCAGACGGTTTCACAAATCGTCTCCGAGGCAAGCAATACCCAATTCAGCTTCATCAACCCATTGGTATTGGTGACGCCAACCGCTGACATCTACTCTGAAATGGCGGCACCGAAGCTCGTCATTCAGTTTGCCCTGTCCAACTCTCCGGAGAACTCGTCGATCGTTCTTCTTTCCCAGGAGACCCTCGCCGATATGGCGACGGTCTTGCTTGGCAAGCCGGTCACCGAGGTTGACGACAATGTCGTCGCCGAGATCAGGCCGACGATCGAGGGCATCGTCCAGGGGATGTGCGTGGCGATCGGCAATATCAAGAACGAGCCGATCGTTGCAAGCGGCCTCAGTATTCGCTTCCAGATTTTTAACTTCCCGCCGAACCTGCAGAACACACAGGAACTGCTGCGAACCAATATTGCGATCTCGACCGAAGGAGTAAACGGCTCGGCGATCTGGCTGATCGACAATGAAACCGCCCACAACATTCTCAACATGGCGATCGTGGAGGATGATGGCGGCCAGCCCTTCGCTGCGGCGGATTACCACGCCGAGGGCGGCGGTGGCAATTCTTTATCGGCCAGCAGTCTGACCAGCGAAGTCGATGCCAGTCTTGAGATCCTGCTCGACATTCCATTGGAAATCAGCGTCGAACTCGGCAGAGTCAAGATGCAGATCAAGGACGTTCTTGAGCTAGGATCCGGATCCATCGTGGAGATCGATAAGGCAGCCGGCGAGCCCGTCGACGTTCTTGTCAATGGCCGCATGGTAGCCCGTGGGGAAGTGGTCGTTATTGAAGACAACTTCGGAGTGCGAATCACCGAGATCCTCAAGCCCCACGAGCGAATGATGCGGCTGAATGAGGTCGCCTAAGCGTGGACCGGTTCATCGCCACGCTCAACCTCGGCACAAAGAGCGATGTCGTTGGCGGCACCATGGAGGCTCCGGCTCTCCCGATCCTGCCGACCTTGGCGGGAATGGTCCTTGTGTACGTTCTCCTCAAGTGGCTCGCACCAATCCTTCACAAGAAGGGTCTGAAGAAGCTAAACACGACACTAGGTAGCTCCATAAGGATCGAGGAGTCGGCGACGTTTCCCGGCGGAACGCTTTACGTTGTCGAAGCGCGAGGAAAGACCCTGTTGATTGGTCAGGGAGCGACAGGACTTTCGTGCCTGGCTGACCTCACCGAGGGCGAGTCCCAGCAGCCCGCATTCTTCGAGCTCGTCGATGCGGCACAAAAGCAAGTTGCGACCGCAGTTGTCTCTGCTCCTGATTCCAACAACGACCTCGAAAAGCTTCGGCGATTGGAGAGACTGCTTGGTGCCTAGGGCTGCCTGGAAGTGGATCGCCGTCGCCGTCCTGCTACTCGTCGCAGGGTGGGCGATTGCGGCACCGACCATGCCGATTCCTAAGATCAGCTTGGGAATCGACAGCGCCAAGGACCCAAAACAGGTCAGCACCTCGCTTCAAATTCTCGCTTTGCTTACCGTGCTGAGCGTTGCGCCGGCCCTCTTCATTCTAACGACGGCTTTCACGCGCATTGTCATCATCCTTGGCTTCGTGCGTAGCGCGCTCGGCACGATGAACATCCCGCCGACTCAGGTCATCGTGGGGCTTAGCCTGTTCTTGACCTTCTACGTGATGGGCCCGACCTGGAACGAGATGCACCGGGTTGGACTCAAGCCTTACATGGAAGGAAAGATCGACTTCGACGTTGCCCTCAAGCGGACCCAGAAGCCACTCAAGGACTTCATGCTCAAGAACACCTACGAGCGCGACCTCCAGATGTTCATGGAGTTACGAAAGGAGAAGCCTCGAGTGCGCGACGACGTCAACATCCTATCGCTCATTCCGGCCTTCATTATCAGTGAGCTGAAGACCGCCTTTATCATCGGCTTCTACATCTTTGTCCCGTTCATCGTCATCGATCTCATCGTCAGCAGCACGTTAATGAGCATGGGCATGATGATGCTTCCCCCCGTAGTCGTGTCGCTCCCTGCCAAGCTGCTGATCTTCGTGCTGGCTGACGGCTGGTCGGTCTTGGTGCAGGCGATCGTCAGCGGATTCAAATAGGAGCTAGGCATGGATCAAAGTCACGCTCTTGAGCTCACGCGTCAGGCGCTTCTCGTTGCGCTCATGGTCTCGGCGCCAGTGTTAACCGTTGCCTTGTTCCTTGGCGTCATCGTCAGCGTATTCCAGGCGATGAGCCAGGTGCAGGAAATGACGCTGACGTTTGTGCCGAAGATGGTGGGGGCTGCTCTCGTCACCCTGATGTTCGGCCACTGGATGCTGACGACGCTCGTGCAGTTCACGAGGCTCTGCTTCGAGCACGCCACCGAGATCGTGCGATGAGCTTGGATTCTGCCCTGCTGTGGTCTTTCCTGTGCGTCTTTATGCGACTCTCGGCGATGCTGATTTCGTCGCCGCTCTTTGGGGCAGCCAACGTTCCCCAGAAGGTGCGGATTGGGATTTGTCTGGTGCTTGCGATGGCAGTGACACCCATTGTCGGGCAGTCGGTCGGAACGATCCCGACCGACTGGTACGGTGTTGCCTCGCGGGTGGCGGCCGAGCTTGCCGTTGGTCTGACGATGGGCCTGACCCTCCAACTGGTGCTCCAAGCACTTCTCATGGCGGGGTCCCTGCTGGATCTTCAGGTTGGCCTTGGCGCCGCCCAGACCCTTAACCCGGTGATCGGAACGCAAGTCACGATCCTTTCTCAGTTCAAGTTCCTTCTCGCGGTTGTTATTCTCCTGCTTAGCAACGGCCACTTGATGATGCTTCAGGCGTTCGTGGCGAGCTACCAGGTGTCCATCGATATCGGACTCCATACGGTTCCTCACATGGCCGAAGAGCTGGTTCGGTACATTAGCGCGCTCGCGATTCTTTCGA
This sequence comes from Fimbriimonadaceae bacterium, assembly GCA_019187105.1. Lineage (NCBI taxonomy): Bacteria > Bacillati > Armatimonadota > Fimbriimonadia > Fimbriimonadales > Fimbriimonadaceae > Fimbriimonadaceae bacterium. Next base: position 2,671,880 of record JABAQM010000001.1, read on the forward strand.
TGCAGGTTGCCGCACCGGTTGTCGCGGTCGGTCTCGTGGTGGATGCGGCAATGGGCATTGTCAACAAGGCCGTCCCCCAAATGCAGGTTTTCATCGTTGCCCTGCCGGCGAAGATCGCGGCCGGCATCGTCACGCTGGCGGTTGGCCTTCCGATGACGGTTCAGGCCGTGACGACGGGGGTCGATTCCGCCATTGAAACCATGAGCCGGATGCTCGAGGCCAGGCCGAAGTGAGCGAAGGTTCAACCCAGGAAAGAACAGAGGAAGCCACTCCTCGTCGTAAACAGGAAGCGCGAAAAAAAGGGAATGTCGCCCGATCGGTGGAATTGACTCATGCCCTTGCCCTGCTCGTGGTCGCCGTCGCCATGCCAACCGTGATCGGCATGACCGGCCCCGGCTTGCTGGTCGGCGTGCGCGACGCCATCTCCCATACGCCGACCGAGGTTTCGACCGGCTTGGTGTTCACGCATGCGGCTCGAATCCTCCTCCCGGCGATGGGTGGTCTGGTCCTGCTGTGCGGGCTCCTCATGGCAGTCGGCGTGGTCGGCAATTTCGCCCAGGTCGGTTTCATGCTATCGGCTGAACCTATCGCACCCCGACTCGCGAAGATCAATCCGCTCGCGGGCTTCAAACGGCTGTTTTCCGCGAGGGTCTTCGTCGAAGGCTTGAAGGCGCTCGTCAAGGCGATCGTCTTCGGCTGGCTCGCGTGGTCTGCCATTCTTGGCGACTGGACGCGTCTAAGCGCACTGTCTGAACTGGCTCCTATCCAGGCGGCGATCGTTGTTGGCGAGGTTATCCATCGGATTGTTTGGCGCGTAGCGGCCGCTTGGCTGGCGATTGCCGCGCTCGACTATTTCTTTCAGCGCAAACAAATGGACAAACAGCTACGAATGACCCGGGACGAGTTGAAGCGCGAAATGAAGGAAGCCGAGACCAGCCCCGAGATGAAGATGGCCCAAAATCGACGACGCCATAAACTTGCAAAGGGGCAACTGGTCGACGCCGTTAAAAAGGCGGACGTTGTCATCACCAACCCGACCCACTTTGCGGTGGGCATTCAGTACGATCGCTCCAAGATGCACGCCCCGATCGTCGTTGCGAAAGGGCAGGACTACCTGGCGCTGAGAATTCGAGAACTGGCCGAGCAAAACAAGGTGCCGATCGTGCCCAATCCTCCCTTGGCGAGAAAACTGTACCGGCAATGCGAGATTGGGGAATTCATTCCCCGCGATCTCTTCATGCCCGTCGCTGAGATACTCGCCTTTGTCCTGGAGAGCGTGAAGAAGGCCAAACGCCGATGAATGGCTGGTTAGAGCCGGACCTGAATGCCAGAAGAGCTTCCGCCGCTGCCGCCCGAAGGCGGCTTGTGGATCAAGAACCCACCCAAGGCGCCCCAGCCCAGAACCAGCAGAACAAAAAAGATGTAGGCCGAAGCCTTCTGCATGGCTAGCTGAGATTGCTCACTGACGGTGATGCCCCAGCGGATACAAAAGTTCCATACGCCGTAAGACAGGTGATAGGCAGCGCAAATGATGCCGAAGGCATAGATGAGGAGGGGCAGGTAAAAGTAAGAGGTCAACATGTCCTGCCACGCCTGGTAGTAGATGACATGCTCGCCATTGATCTTTGCATTGAGCGTCGTCGTCATCACATGGGCGATGAGAAGGAAGAAGAGGAACACGCCGGTCCAGCGTTGCCAGCCGAACATCCGGTTCTCCAGAAACTGAAAGTTCGGGTTACTAATGTTTGGTTCCGCCCGACGAATGATGATCAAGCCGTAAATGGCATGAAACAGGATCGGTAGGCCCAGAACCAGGAATTCAAGGGCTAGGAGCAGGTGCTTCGGAACGCCCGCGAAAAAGGAGATCACCGAATCGAACTTGTCGGGCCCGGCAATGCTGAAGGAATTCAGCGTGAGGTGCTGGACCATATAGAATCCGATCGGGATGATCCCGGTGAGAGAATGAACCTTATGCCAGAAGTAGCTTTCGCGAAAGGCGACGTTCGATTGGGCCATCAGGGCTCTTGCTGCCTCAAAAGCATACCTATGGCGGTCGATCAGGCGACAAGGCGTGGCGCGAACATGGCCGAGCTGGTCCGCTCCGGTCGTGCCGCACAAGCGTCGTCGTGGCAGTAGAAATCACGACATCTTGTGGGGCATGAAACGTAACATTGCCGTGCTACCTACCCCTGCTCGGAGGGCAGGCTGCGAACCAAGTTGCCAGGCGCCGGCTTCGGCCCCCATTTGATGCTCGCAAGGATCGAAACTGCGAGAATGGCAACGATGATCCCCAGGGAAAGGGCGACAGGAAACTTGCTTAACTCCGGGACAACGGCCTTTTCGTAGTAGTTATAGAGCATCTTCCCGCCCACAAAGACCAATATCGCGGCCAGCCCGTAGCTCAGGTAATGGAACAGCTGCAATAGCCCTGCCAGCGCGAAAAAGAGGGCTCGCAAGCCCAGGATCGCGAACACGTTCGAGGTGAACACGATGAATGGATTGCTTGTGATTGCAAAGATCGCAGGAATCGAGTCAACCGCAAATATCACGTCGGTCAGTTCAATGAAAATCAAACAGACCAGCAAGGGCGTTGCCCAAAGCTTTCCATCAATTCGAGTGAAGAACTTCTGACCGACATATCCCGGAGTCACCGGAATCAATCGCCGCACAAGCCGAATGAGTGGGTTCTTCTCTGGCTCAATCTTCTTGTCGTGGAGAACCGCCATCTTGATACCGGTGGCGATCAGAAACACACCGAACACGATCATCATCCAGAAGAAGCGTTCGAGCAGAGCGGAACCTGCGGCGATAAAGATCGCCCGAAAGAGAAGGGCTCCTATGATCCCCCAGAAGAGAACACGGTGCTGGTACTTTGCCGGCACCTGGAAGTAGGTGAAAACGATCAGGAAGACGAATATGTTGTCAACGCTCAGCGCCTTCTCGACAAGGTAACCGGCCAAGAAAGCCAATCCGGCTTCCTTTGCCGTGTAACCGCTTGAAGCTCCAATCCGATCCCAAAACAGAAAAATACCAAGGTTGAACAAAAGGGCGATGCCGATCCAAATGCCGGTCCAAGTGAGAGCTTCCCTCATTCGAATTTCGTGCGATTCGCGATGAAACACTCCGAGATCCAGGGCAAGCATGGCGAACACAAACGCCATGAAGCCTCCCCAAACAACCAATGGAATCCCAGCCAGTTCCATAGAACCTCCTCAGAAAAGTCAAACCCCCGCGGTGGGGGTGACCTTGGTTTTAGTCGAAGTCAAAGATTTCGCTCAGGATTCCTTTGCGCTTGCGACGCCTATCATTGCCTCGGTAGTCATCGTCGTCGTCCCAATCGCGTCGCCGCTCAGCACCCTGTGATGGCGGATAAGGTGCGGTTGGAATGGCCGGAGCACCTGGATCCGGAGCAAAGGACGGTGCCCCTGCGGCCCGATCGATCAGCTTGTCGAGCTCGCCTCGATCGAGCCATACGCCGCGGCAGGTCGGGCAATAATCCACTTCGATTCCGCTTCGATCCATCATGAGCAGCTGTGCGCCGCAACCTCGTGGGCAAGTCATTGGTAGTCTCCTCCTGGTGATTAAGCAGCCAACTTGAGCTCGCGAAGCTTGGCAATTCGCTGCTCGATCGGCGGGTGAGTCGAAAATAGTCCAGCGATCATGCCGCCCATGCCGCTGAATGGATTCACGATGCAGAGGTGCGCCGCTCCCGGATTGATATGTCCGGGAATGACCTGAACCCCGCGGTGGAGCTTGATCAGGGCATTCTCGAGCCCAATCGATGACCCGACCAATTCGGCCGCAGCGCGGTCTGCTTCGAACTCGCGAGCCCGGGAAATGCCCATCTGCACCATGACTGCGGCGAGCGGCGCCACGATGGAGATGACGAGCAGCACAAGCGGGTTTCCGCCTTCTTCATCCGACCCTCCAAAGAGCGCGGCGAAGCGAAAGAACTGGGCGACCGTCATAATCGCGCCAGCCAGCGTCGCAACGATCGCCATCGTAAGCGAGTCACGGTGTTTGATATGCCCGATCTCATGGGCGACGACGCCTTCAACTTCACGCGGCGACAGGATGTCGAGCAAACCCTGGTTGACGGCAACGACACCGTGCTCCGGATTGCGTCCGGTAGCGAAGGCGTTGGGAGAGGGATCAGGCACCAAGTACAAGCGTGGCGTTGGTATCCCAGCTCGCTCGGAGATCCGTTCGAGCATCGCGTACAACTCTGGAGCCGCACCGCGATCAATCGGCTGGGCGCGGGTCATGGCGAGCACGATCTTGTCACTGAACCAGTAGCTGCCAAGGTTCATTGCAACCGCCAAGACCAAGGCGATCATGGCGCCGGCTGCGCCCCCCAGTGCGCTGCCGACCCATACGAAAATGGCGGTAAGCACGGTAAGTAAGATGCCGACTTTTAAGGTGTTCATACTCTTTCAGACGTCAACAAAAAACCTCCGCCGCGGGATCGCGGTGGAGGTCTCGCTGATTCTGGACGAACCCGGCCCGTAGGCGTCCTGACGAATTCGTCCTCCCGTTGAACGGGACGCTACTCCCCTCCAGGGAAGCATCTGTTGTTATTGAGTAACAACGCCTGCGATTGCCGGTCAGTTCCAGGATTACCGGCGGCTCAATGGCGACCGTGGTACAACTCTGAGTCCATGGAATGGCTTGCCGATCCGGCCGTCTGGGCCTCATTTCTGACTTTGACGGTCCTCGAAATTGTCCTGGGCATCGATAACGTCATCTTCATTTCGATCCTTGTCGGCAAGCTGGCGCGGGAGAACCAAGCCAAGGCTCGGCAACTTGGACTCGCATTGGCTCTGATCATGCGGGTGCTGTTTCTCCTGTCAATCGGCATCATTGTTCGATTGAGCGAGCCAGTCTTGTTCCTCGGCCCCAAGGGTCTTTCGTGGCGTGACATCGTGCTGCTGGTCGGCGGTCTATTTCTGGTCTGGAAGGCGACAAAGGAAATTCACGCCAAGCTGGAAGGGGACGAACATCACGCTGAACACGGAGCTGGTCAGGCAGTCGCCTCGATGGCCTCTGTGGTTGGGCAGATCGCCGTGCTGGACATCGTCTTCAGCATTGATTCGGTTATAACGGCGGTTGGCATGGCCGATCAGGTGTCCATCATGATCGCAGCAGTCGTGGTATCGATCGCCGTCATGCTAATGTTTGCGGGCAAGATCAGCGACTTCGTGGACCAGCACCCGACCGTTAAGATGCTTGCTCTGGCGTTCCTCGTCCTCATCGGCGTGAACCTGATCGCCGAAGGCTGGGGCCAACACATCCCCAAGGGGTACACCTACTTCGCAATGGCTTTCTCGGTGATTGTCGAAGTCCTTAATCTGCGGATGAAGAAAGCGAAGACCAAGCCTGTCGAGCTTCGCAAGCAAGAGCCATGAGATCGTGGCTAGTTGCCGGTTCACTCAGCGGCGCCCTGGCGGTCGCGCTCGGAGCCTTCGGCGCCCACGGGCTCAAGGAGACGTTAGGCGACGACTTGCCCACATGGCAAACCGCTGCGCAGTACCACCTGATCCACACCGTGATGTTGCTGATAACCGCCCATTCGGGCTATCGAAACTCGATGCGGCTCTTTGGGATCGGCATGCTTATCTTCTGCGGAAGCCTCTATTTATTGGCAGCCGTCAAGCTAAGGTGGATGGGAGCGATAGCGCCCATCGGCGGGACCTGCTTGATCCTTGGATGGATAGTGCTGGCAATGGAGCTCGCAAAGGAACACGGTACCGGAACCGCAGAGAGGGGCTAAGTTGCCGCTATGACGGCTTTCGGAAGACGCTGAACCACACCGCGAAGTCCTTTTCCAAATCCATTGCTCCATCCCCCTTGTCCCATCCAAAGGCTCTGGCGTAACTCCGCATGGCATCCGTATCGACCACATCGTAAGCGAGGGTCTTGAAGCCTGCCTGCTCCCATTCCGCACGAGGGAACGGATTCTCGCCGTCCGCCCAAGGGACGTAAGGTTTGTCTGGCGCAGCCTTTGCCGGGCAAATGTTGTAGACCATCACCCAACCGCCGGGTTTCAATGAACGGAAGATCGACTCGATGAAGCTACGGTCGTTGACGCCGAGGTTTACCAGCATTCGCTCGTCCACGGGCCGGGCCGGGTGGACGTAGCCGCGCTTCAGCGTGTTCTTGCTGATGAACAGGTCGAGGTTCCCAACCTTCTGGCGCAGGGCCCGATCGGCTGGCCACCGTCCGGTGAGGAGCTCGATCGAACCCGTACCGACGTTGCCCGTATCTCCGGGCTGCGAATAGAACATTGCCAAAAGAGGGTCGATATCGATACCGATCGTGTCGGCCCCACATGCAGCCATGAGCCTCAGCTGGCCGATATTGCCATAGCCAAAATCGGCGATCCGTTTACCCTTCAACGATCCGAATCCGAGCCCGCCAAGGATTTCGAGAGGTCTTGCGTAGGCCAACGGGGTTCCGTAGCGCGTGTTGTAGTAGAAGTCCTCACCGAGTTCGACTTTCTCAAAGCCGGGCTGGGCCTGCGCGCTCCATTGCCGGGTCTTGGGGTGGCGATAGAGCGTGCGCGAAGAGACCCGTGGCAGTTTTGCCGTCGCCGAAAGATATCCCTTCGCAACGGGCGTTCCTACCAATGGAAGGGCCGCCTTGGACTCGGTTTGGAGCCGGTCCAAGGCGGATTGGGGCTGCGTGAGCAGCACCGCGCATAACGAAAGAACCATACAAAGAATATAGGACCTATAGCGCGTATAGGTCCTACATTTCCTGGATTAGCCGCCGATCTTTGCCTTTGGAAAGTCGGGGCGCTTCCAGTTCCGACCCGGCTTCTTGAGCTCCGCAAGCAGGTGCTCGACAGCCTTCTCCAGCTGCGGGTCCTGTCCCTTGGCGATCAGGTCCGGCCGCGCGTCGATATCGATGTCAGGATCGACACCGGTATTCTCGGCGATCCATTTGCCGGTTTTAAGGTCGTAGAGACCAAACTCTGGCGCGGTAAAGAAACCGCCGTCGATCAGGGGTGCACTGCCGGTAATGCCGACAAGGCCGCCCCACGTGCGCTTGCCCATTAAGGGGCCAAGCTCTGCTTCACGGAACAGCCAGGGCAGCATGTCGCCGCCGGAGCCGGCATAACCGTTGATCAGCATGACCTTGGGTCCGTCGAGCGCCTGAGTTGGGAACCGAACGTCACCGCCGTTGCGCTGCCGGAAGGCCGTACCCGACTGTCGGGCAAGCTTCTCAATGAAGAAGGTGGGAATCATCCCGCCGCCGTTAAAGCGCTCGTCGATGATCCAAGCCTTCTTATCGCTCTGGCTGTAGAACCCGCGGATGAAGCCGATCACGCCTTCCATGGAGGTGTTCGGAACGTGCATGTAACCGATCTGACCATTGGACATCTCGGAAACTTTCTTCCGGTTGTTCTCGACCCAATCGACGTACCGTACGCCCTGGTCGTTGGCGATGGGCCTGACCTGGACTTTGCGGGCGCCGTCCTTCGACGGCTTGTCGTTAACGGTTAGGGTTACGATGCGGCCGGCCTTGCCGATTAGGCGCTCCGAAGGGTGAACGGTGCCACCCACGGGTCGGCCATCGATCTCCAGCAGGTAGTCGCCTTCCTTGATATTGATGCCAGGCTCGGCGAGCGGTCCGCGCTGGCCCTCGGCATGGACGTAACCACGGTAGATCTTCCCGAAGCGAACGTTGGTCGTTCCCTCGTAATCGGCAGCGAGACTGCCAACCTGGGGCTGTGGTGCGGTAGCGAAAACTCCGTTATCGCCGCCACCGACGTAGGCGTGACCCGTGCCAAGCTCGCCGATCATGAGGCCCAGAATGTAGTTCAGGTCTTGTCGATGCGCAACATGCGGCAGGTACTGGGCATATTGCTTGCCGACGGCATTCCAGTCGACACCGGTGAAGTTGGGATCGTAGAACCGGTCGCGCATGTAGCGCCAGGCCTCCCAGAAGATCTGCTCCCATTCCTCCTTCGGGTTCACCATCGCCATGACGCCGCCGGTATCGACCCGACCAGCTGCCGGCTGGATGCCTGGGCGGAGATCAGCGATGCCAACCGTATTGCCAACCATGTAGGCGATCTTCGTTCTAGCTGCGTTAAGCGTGAGCGCTCGCGCACCCTCGAGGATGTCCATCGATTGACGCTGGGTGACGCTGAACTGCATCAGCTTGTTGCCGCTGATGGTCAGAACGCCGTCCTTGACACCGAGAATGGCCAGGTAGCTGCCCGCCGGCCAGGGAAGCGGTATTGCGCGCTCTGTGATGCCATCGATGTCGATTTTCATCGCCGGCTTGTCTTCGGGCTTTTTCTCTTCCGGCTTAGGAGCATCGCCGCCCGCAGGTTTAGGCGGCGCGGCGGCTGCCTCCGGCTCCTCGTCGGAGGATGGGATCAAGGGGTTGGTAAGGTCCTTTGTCAGAGGGATCATATAGACCCGGGATCCCGCACCCATATCCATCTGGAATTCGAACGTGCCGCCCTGCGGATTGAACGTTCGCATCGAGATGATGTACAGGTACTTGCCGTTCAGGTCGAACGCCACGCCGGAATCGTTATACATGCCATCCGTCGCCTGATGAACCTTGCCACCCTTGACGTCGTAGAGGAACGTCGCCTGCTGAAGATTGTCCAGCGTGTCGATGAAGGCAATCCAATTGGAATCGGGCGACCAGTCGTAGGTGCTGATGCTCCCGTACTTGCCGCGGTGAACCACGGTTGATTTGGCCGAAGCGACATCAAAGAGAACGAGATCGTTCTCCTCGGTGAGGTAGGAAATGGTCTTGCCGTCCGGTGACCAATCAAATCCGCGAATGCGGTGATTAGCGGGGGTAGCCAGTTTCTTTCGCTCGCCTCCGCGCTGCGGCACGGTGTAGATCTGCTTCTCGCCGGATTCGTCGCTGAGATAGGCGATGGTCTTACCGTCCGGCGACCAGGCTGGAGCCTGCTCGCGGTAGCGGGTCGTCTCCGTCATGTTCCGCGTATCGCCGTTCTTTGCCGGAAGGCTGAATAGCTCTCCACGAGCTTCTACGACGATTCGATTCCCGCTCGGTGACAGCGTGAAGTTGGTGATCTGATCGGCGAGAGGCCGTAGCACTTCTCGTGCCTGAACCTTGTCACTGAGGACACGCGGCATCACCGTCTTCAGATTTCCGCTAGCGAGATCGTAAGTACACAGGTAGCCGTTTCGCTCGAAGACGATGCGCTTGTCATCGAAACCTGGGTTCTTGATGTCCGCATCGGCGAACTTCGTGAGCTGCGACACCTTCTTTGATTTGGTGTCGTACCGGTAAAGGTTGACGGTGCCCTGGTTTTTGTCGGACACGTAGTAAACGGCATCGCCCACCCACATTGGGAACCAAGAGTTCTCACGCTCGGCAGGAATCTCGCTGTAGCTGTTGTTTCGAAGGTCGAAGAAGCTGATCTTGCCCTGCGAGCCGCCACGATAGCGTCGCCAGTTGAATTGGTGGGAATAGAAGCGGTGATAGGCAAGGGTATTGCCATCCGGGCTCAGCGAGCCCGCATCGATTTCGTAAACCTTGGTGCCGTTCGGAATGCCGCCTTTGGGATCGACCGTCCAGAGCCTCTCGGTAAACCCACCGATCGACCCGGCCGTCGACGTATACATGATCTTTCCGTCGTTTGTCCAACCGATCGGCACGTCGGCCTCTGGGTCGAAGGTGAGCCGCTTGGGTTCGCCTCCCTCTGCAGGCATCACATAGACATCGGGGTTGCCCGAATAAACCCCAAGGAACGCGACCCACTTGCCATCAGGCGAGAACTTGGCATATTGCTCCGAGCCAGGATGCGACGTGAGTCGGCGGGCAACGCCTCCATCTGTCGTACACACCCAAAGATCGGTGGCATAGGTGAAAACAATTTGGTCTCCGTAAATGTCGGGGAACCGAAGCAGTCGCATCTCATCGGCTTGTCCGGTGAGCATGACTGCGCCCAGCGCATAAGTCAGTACTGTCAAGAATAACCTCCCGGGGAATTACTGGAGATTGTAGCCGGGACGTTGCGATGCTAGTAGGTGAGGATGTACTTTTCGATCAGCGCAAGTGCGATATGGACATCTTTCCAGCCTAAAACATCCACGTGCTTCTCTTCTAGCGATTTGTAGATCTCGAAGAAATGACTGATCTCCTTTTGGACGTGGTCGTTGAGGTCCTTCAGGCTGTGCCACGTGTTGTAGCGCGGGTCCTTGGTCGCCACGCACAAAATTTTCTCGTCCTGACCCTTCTCGTCCCTCATGGAAAGGACGCCGATCGGGCTCGCCTCGACGACGCAGCCAGGGAACGTAGGGTGGGAAAGGATGACCAGGGCGTCCATCGGGTCGCCATCGATATACAAGGTCTGAGGAATATAGCCGTAGTCGAAGGGATAGAAAAGAGGCGAGTGAAGGACGCGGTCCAGCTTGATCACACCGGTCTTCTGGTCAACCTCGTATTTGTTGGTCGATCCCTTGGGGATCTCGATAACGACGTTGACGACCTCAGGCGGGTTGGGACCGATCGGGACGTTCAGCAGGGACATTTCAGGCCAACACCCTACCGCTCAATCCCCAGAGGTGAGCCTCCGTGGCCCTCACTTTGACCAGTTGCCCAATCTGGTCTGTCGATCCAGCAAAGTGCATCATCTTGAATTCCCTCGTATATCCCTGCAGCAAATTGGGGTCCTTTGGCGATCGACCCTCAACCAGTACCTCGAACTCCTGCCCAACAAGCCTCGAATTCCGTTCGCACGTAATCTCATTCTGCAGAGCGGCAAGCTCCACGAGCCGTTGCTGCTTGAGCGCGTAGGGAAGCTGCTCCCTATCCGCCGCCGGCGTTCCGGGTCGTGGACTGTAGATGAACATATAGGCGCCGTCGAACCGGACCTCTCGCACCATATCGAGGGTGCGTTCGAACTGCGAATCGGTCTCACCAGGAAAGCCGACAATGATGTCCGTCGTGATCGCGATGTTCGGCACCGCAGCGCGCAGCTCGGCAACGATCTCAAGAAACGACTCCCGCGTGTAGAGCCGCTTCATCGCTTTCAGCATGTCGTTGTCGCCAGATTGCAGAGGCATGTGAACGTGCTCCATCACCTTGGGACAATCCCGTATCGTCTGGATCAGATCGGTCTTAAAGTCCCGCGGGTACGGGCTGGTGTAGCGGATTCGCCAAAGGTCAGGTACCTCCGCCAGCGTGAGCAACAGCTCTGCAAACGGCACCCGGCCCTCGGCGAGGTTCTTCCCGTAGCTGTTCACCGTCTGGCCCAGCAGGGTGACTTCTCGGGCGCCGAGCTCGGTTAGCCGCTGGACTTCCTCGACGATATGGGCAGTCGGCCGGCTACGCTCCCGCCCGCGCGTGGTGGGCACGATACAGAACGTGCAGAACTTGTCGCAGCCGTACTGGATCGGGACGAATGCCTTTAGCTTGCCGGTCCGTTCGACTTTGCGCTGCGGGATGTCGGTAACGACCGCGCCCTTACGCTCGGGGAGTTCGACACGTTTGCGAAACGCGCGCTTCTGCAGAACCTCCTCGACCAGTCCCGCAACCGAGCTCAGGTTGGCGGTGCCGACAACGAAGTCCACATGGGGAGCACGCCGGCGAATCTCGTCGGCCCTCAGCTGGGCCATGCATCCGCACACCCCGATCACCATTTCGGGGCGCTTCAGTTTGGTGAGTGCCAGTTCGCCAAGCAGGCTGAATGCCTTGTCTTCCGGCTTCTTTCGCACGCTGCAGGTGTTGAGAAGGACGACATGAGCGTCATGGATCGAGCCTGCAAGACCGAAACCGATCTCCTCCAGGTACAGGCCGAGCTGCTCGCTGTCCTCTTCGTTCATCTGGCAGCCCCAGGTTTGGACATAGTACGTGCCTCGCTTGGTTTGGCGCTCAAGCGGCCGGTTCAGCAGGGCGACAGTAGACATAGGGAGCCTAAATAGGATACCGCCCAGGTCGAATTGAGCCGAACGGATGAATAGTTCCTGATCGTAGAAACTGTGGGCAGCGGACCTGGGTTACCTTAAGAGTATGAAGAACGCAATCCTTTGGGTAGTGGCACTGACAGTTATCCTTGGTGCGGCGTTATGGGCCATTTCACCGGTCACGGCGGCCGAGCAGGCAAAACCCAAGCAGGTCACAAAGCAGCAGAAGAAATATAAGGTGAGCATGAGCGACCAGGAATGGAAAAAGAAGTTGGATTCCGAGCAGTTTAGAGTTCTTCGACAAAAGGGCACTGAAAGGGCCTTCACGGGCAAGTACTGGGACAACCACGAAGCGGGCGTTTACAAATGTGCCGGATGCGGCCAGGCGCTTTTCCTATCGGAGACGAAGTTCGAATCGGGGACCGGATGGCCAAGCTTCTATAAACCCGCTACGGTTCAGGCGGTCGAAGAGCATGCCGACAACTCCTACGGGATGCGGCGGGTCGAAGTGGTCTGCAGTAACTGCGGAGGCCATTTGGGCCATGTCTTCGACGACGGTCCCGAACCGACAGGGCTGCGATATTGCATCAACTCCGCGAGCCTCGAGTTCGCCAAGAAGAAAGAAGAAGCCGAATAGCGCGCTGAATAATTGCCCCACATCGTCTTTCCAAATGACATGTGGAAGGAGTTCAAGGAGTTCGCCCTCCGCGGAAACGTGATAGACCTAGCGGTTGGCGTGATTATCGGCGGAGCCTTCCAGCGAATCATCGACTCGGTGGTGAAGGACCTCCTGATGCCGCCACTTGGCATGCTGACTGGGGGCATCGACTTTGCCAACCAGTTCGCCGTGCTCAAGCACGGCACCCCAGCCGGCCCCTATCCATCGGTGGACGCAGCCACGAAGGCCGGCGCCGTTACCCTGAACTACGGGCTGTTTCTGAACGCTACGATCCAGTTTGTCCTGATGGCTTTCGCCGTCTTCATGATCGTGAAGGCAATGAATCGCCTTCGACGACGTGAAGAGGCTGAACCGGCACCGGCTGCACCTCCGCGGCAAGAGGTCTTGCTTGAAGAAATCCGGGATGCGATCCGCAGTCGCGCGTAGCTTAAACCGGTGACCGGTTTATCCAGCAACGAAAGGTAAACTGAGCCCAAATCCCGCCTTCGCCAGTGTCGTCGTAGGTGTTGCATCGGCCCCATAACCGCTGGGCCGGCGACCGGGACCTTACGACTATAACCATGAACTCCAAACGCGTTTATCTCTTTCGAGACGGCAATGCCACCATGCGCGACCTGCTCGGCGGCAAGGGCGCCAACCTCGCCGAAATGACCCAGATCGGATTGCCCGTGCCGCCAGGCTTTACCATCACCACCGAAACCTGCATGCAGTACTACGCTGAGGGTGGGAAGCTGCCGACCGGACTGATGGACGAGGTTAGGGAAGCCGTCAAGGACGTCGAACGACAAATGGGGCGAAACTTCGGGGGATCCGAAAAGCCGTTGCTGGTCTCCGTCCGTTCTGGCGCCAAGTTCTCGATGCCAGGCATGATGGACACCGTCCTCAACCTCGGCCTCAATCCGGTGACCCTGGAAGCCATGATTGCTGAAACCGGTGACGCAAGGTTTGTCTATGACAGCTACCGCCGGTTTATCATGATGTTCTCGGACGTGGCGTTTGGCCTTAGCAAGCACGGCTTTGATCAGGAGATCTTCCAGGCCTATAAGGTAAGAGTCGGAGCGAAGCAGGATCTTGACCTCACTGCCGAGCAACTCAAGGAAGTTAGCGACCTCTTTCTCGACCATGTGCGTGCAAAAGCCGGACGAGACTTCCCGACGGATGTCTGGGAGCAGTTAGCTTTGGCCGTTGAGGCCGTTTTCAAGAGCTGGAACAACGATCGCGCCATCGTGTACCGCCGAACCGAGAAGATCCCGGACGAAATCGGAACGGCCGTAACCGTTCAGTCGATGGTCTATGGCAATGCCGGCGACGACTGCGGTACCGGCGTCGCCTTCACCCGCGATCCCTCGACCGGCGAAAAGGCCCTGTTTGGCGAGTACCTGATGAACGCACAGGGCGAAGACGTGGTTGCCGGCGTCCGTACGCCGGTGCCGATCAGCGAACTGGAGAAGCAGAATCCCGCCGTGTATGCGGAGTTCGTCAAGACCTGTGATCTTCTCGAGCGCCACTACCGGGACATGCAGGATCTCGAATTTACGATTGAGCACGGCAAGCTGTTCATGCTCCAGTGCCGCGCCGGCAAGCGAACCGGTCCCGCGGCGGTGAAGGTCGCCGTCGAGATGGTGCACGAAGGTCTGATTGAAAAGGAGGTCGCTATCCAGCGCGTCACGGGCGCCCACCTGGACCAGCTACTTCACCCCAGAATCGATCCTGCAGCCATCGAATCCGCCACGTTGCTCGCCCGTGGACTTGCCGCATCGCCCGGCGCCGCAGTTGGCTCCGCCGTTTTTGACGCCGATACCGCCGCCGAGCTTGGTGTTCACGGCGGAGCGGGTGACAAGGTTATTCTGATTCGCGACGAAACCAATCCGGACGATGTCCACGGCATGCTCGCGTCTCAAGGCGTGCTAACGGCACGTGGCGGAAAGACCTCGCACGCCGCCGTCGTCGCCCGCGGATTCGGCATCCCCTGTGTAGCCGGCGCCGAAGCCATCGAGGTCGACGCTCACGCTCGCCACATGAAAGCGGGAGGCCACACGATTCGACAGGGGGAAATCATCACACTCGACGGGTCGACCGGGAACGTCTACATGGGTGCCCTCCCTCTCATCGCTCCGGAAGTGAGCGGTGCCTTTGGGGAACTGATGGCTTGGGCGGATGGTGCACGAACGCTAAGGGTCCGGGCCAACGCGGACAACCCGCGTGACAGCCGCCAGGCGCTCGAGTTTGGGGCCGAGGGGATAGGCCTCTGCCGAACGGAGCACATGTTCTTCGAAGCCGACCGACTCCCACTTGTCCAGGAGATGATCCTGACCAAAGATCCGGCAACGCGCCAGCAGATGTTGGACAAGCTGCAGGTCGTCCAGCAGAGTGACTTCGAAGGGATCTTCGAGGCGATGGAAGGACTCCCAGTCACCGTCCGGCTTATCGATCCCCCGCTCCACGAATTCCTGCCGTCGCATGAGACGTTGGTACGTGAAACAACGGAGCTCAAGGTCCGGCTGGGCATCCTGCCGCCTGACGACGACACCACCGAGACCATGCGGCTTCAGTTCGAAGAAAAGATGAAACTGCTGGCAGAGGTCGAGGCGATGAGGGAGCAGAACCCGATGCTTGGTCTTCGGGGCGTGCGACTCTCGATCATCCTCCCGGGCTTGGTCGTCATGCAGACGCGAGCCATCCTGCAAGCGGCGGCCAAGCTGATCAAAGCCGGCAAGCGAGTCTATCCGGAGATCATGATCCCCTTGGTCTCGACTGTCAACGAGCTCAAGGTCGTGCAGAGCCAGTTAGAAAGCGAGGCCAAGCGCGTGGTGGAGGAGCAGGGCGTCGAGATCCCTTACACCTTCGGCACCATGATCGAGATTCCTCGTGCCGCCCTGACGGCCGGCGAGATCGCCGAGTACGCACAGTTCTTCAGCTTTGGCACCAACGACCTCACCCAGACCACGTTCGGCTACAGCCGGGACGATGCGGAAGGGAAGTTCCTGCAGCGATACGTCGAGCAGAAAATCCTGTCCCGCAATCCGTTCGAGACGATCGATCAGTCCGGCGTCGGTCGCCTGATGCAGATCGCGGTGGACGAGGGCCGGCGGTCCCGCGAGGGGCTCAAGTGCGGCATCTGCGGTGAGCACGGCGGCGACCCCGAGTCGATCTATTTCTGCCACGACCTCGGCCTCGATTACGTCAGCTGCTCTCCGTTCCGCGTCCCGATTGCGCGACTTGCCGCCGCCCAGGCTGCCATCCGCAACCGCGTGACCGTCACCGCCGACAAGTAACCGCTCGGCCATAAAAAAGCCACCCGACCATCGCCGGGTGGCTTAGCCCAGAGTCCGAAGCGCTTAGCGGAACCGGAAGTAAAAGCCGGTGCCGAAGCTCAGCACCTTCTTTGCCGACACCGTGCTCACGTGGCCGTCGGCAAACACCATCGGCGTCACACCATCGTCCTTGCCGGTCTTCTGGTAGATGCAGTAGATCGGTTTGAGCTGGCTGGGAGGTAGGTTCTTAAGTTCCTTCACCAAGTCGCGATCGCTGATCAAAGGCAGGCCCAGGCGGGGATCGGCCGGATCGTTCGAGGCCTTGCCGTTGTAAGGGCTCCAGACATAGCCGCGATACTTGTCGGCCAGCGGCCCCCAGCAGGTCACCGCAAACAGCGGCACCTTGGTCACTTCGTCGGCACGGGCAAAGTTCGTCGCGTTCACAAAGCCCTCGCAGCCGGTCGTGTCACCCTGCCCCTCGACGCAGCCGCTGGCGGTCTGGTCCACCGCAGTGGCGCCGTTATAGCCCACATTCTGCTGGTTGCGGGTGTTCCAATCCTCGGCATATTTGGCGTCCGTCCCATAAGCGCGGAAAATCCCGCGGTCCTTCACGTAGGGAAACAGCTTGGGCGTCCAGATCTCGCGGTTGCCGTCAGCCGAGTAAATCGTGGCGGGGACGAGATAGTCGTCCGAATCGCCGGCGTACATCATCACGCTCGCGCTGAGTTGCTTCATCTGCGCGATCGAGTTCGTCTTCTTCGCCGCCTCTTTGGCTTGGCTGAAAACCGGGAACAGGATAGCGGCAAGGATCGCGATGATGGCGATCACGACGAGCAGTTCGATGAGCGTAAAGGCGCGATTCCTCTGCATGGACAATCTCTTTCTCCCCAGAATCTAACACAGTTTCGACGCCCGGCAAAATGAATTCGTTCGAACCGTTCGCCGTCGCGAGTTCCTTACCGTGTCAGTACCTCATAGGTTACGAACTTTGAGCTCATCGGTGGTTCCTCTCCTTGCTCCTTGGCTCTTCTGAGGTCCGCAAAACCTCGCTGGTGTCCTTCCACGAATTCAGAAGAACCCACCCAAGCATCAAAGTGGTCTTTGGACTTCCAGTAGCTGACCACCAGGTAAGGCTCGTCACTATTGGCCGCTCGAAGCACATGCATCCCGCAAAACCCCGCCATCCGGTCGATAGCCTGAGCCCTCGAGCAGAAGAGGCATTCAAACCGTTCGCGGTAGCCCTGCGTGCAAGAAATGTAGTTGATGGCGACGAAGCTGGCGCGCTCTTGATCAATGGGCAGTGAGCACATGGCATCGGCCGAGCATCCGGCGATGGGAGTTTCCATGAAACGACGATACCCTAATCTTTACTATTTAGTACAGATTGTCAAGGGCCAGAAAGCCCTCCGAACGGACTACGAAGGGCTAAGGCCGATTACTGCTTGGTCGTGTTGAAGAAGGCGACCGCGTCGTTTCCGTTAACGTTCTTGAGCGCTCTTCGGAAATTGTCGTCGGCGTTGCCCACGACCTCGAGCTTATTGCCGTTGTTGCGGACGATACCGACATAGCTCCGCATCGTCTGGTTGCTGAAGGTCGGATCCAAGAACATCTGCATCTGGCTGTTCAGGATTGAAATGCTGCCCGAAATGGTCTGGTCGATCCCGTTGCGGGTTGCGGTCCCGGTGAAATTGCCATTCTCCTGAATGATCAGATCTACCGTCCACGTTTCGTCCCGAGGATTGCCCTGGACGTAATTGGTCCAGTAGTCGAGACTACCGAGCCAGCGTCCAGCAAAGGCGAAGAGGGTGTCGATGGCACTGCCGCCACCGCAGCTGGACGAAACGACAAGACCGGTCAGCAACGCGACCTTCCATCCGTGGCGAATGATCGATTTGGGCTTCATGCGAAAAACGTCTCCTTGCGGACATTATCTCCTAGAGGTTCTCGTCCATGCTGATTTCCGCCCTTCTCACCTTGTCCACACTATTTATAACGCCGACGGATCGAATGGCCTGGTTTCGCGAAGCGCGCTTCGGCATGTTCATTCACTGGGGCCTCTACGCCGTCCCGGCTGGAAAGTGGCAGGGAAAGGAGGTGCAAGGGGCAGGCGAATGGATCCTGTTCTCCGGCCAGATCAAGGTGAAGGACTACGAGCCGTTGCAGAAGCAGTTCAACCCGGTGAAGTTCGACGCCAAGGAATGGGTGCGGATCGCGAAGGATGCGGGGATGAAGTACATCGTCATTACGAGCAAGCACCACGACGGCTTCGGCCTCTTCCATTCGAAGGAGACGGACTGGGACATTGCGGGGACGCCGTTCAAACGCGACGTGCTGAAGGAGTTGGCCTCGGCGTGCAAGGACGGCGGGATTCGGCTGTGCTTCTACCATTCGATCATGGATTGGCACCACCCGGACTATCTTCCTCGCCGTCCTTGGGATCCTCGCCCCGAGCATCAGGCGAACTTCGAGAACTATGTCCGATATATGAAAGCGCAGCTGAAGGAGCTGCTGACGAATTACGGGCCGATCGGGATTCTCTGGTTCGACGGTGAATGGGAAGGGACCTGGACCCACGAGCATGGCAAGGATCTCTACAGCTATGTCCGCTCGCTCCAGCCCGACATCATCATCAACAACCGGGTGGACAAGGGACGCCAAGGCATGGCGGGTCTCACGAAGGGCGATTTCATGGGCGACTACGGCACTCCCGAGCAGGAAATCCCTGGCAACGGGATTCCCGGGGTGGACTGGGAGAGCTGCATGACCATGAACGACACGTGGGGCTACAAGAAATCCGACCACAACTGGAAGTCGGCGGAAACCCTCATCACGAACTTGATCGACTGCGCATCGAAGGGCGGCAATTATCTGCTAAACGTCGGCCCAACCGATCTCGGTGAAATACCCGGTGCAAGCGTCGAGCGGCTCAAGAAGGTAGGGGACTGGATGCGGCTCAACGGCGAAGCCATTTACGGCACGCAAGCAGGCCCGTTCAGCCGGCGCCTATCCTGGGGGAAGGTAACCCGCAAGGGACAAACGTTGTATCTCTGTCTCACCGAAGGCTATCGACCCAAGGTTGAAATGCCCGGGTTGAAGCTCGATGTCGAAGCAGCATCGTATCTTGGCCAGCGAACCAGGCAGCTGCTGAAGGTCGATCGCAATGCGAATGGGGTTACGGTGGAGCTGCCAGAGTCTGCGAAATCCCTGACCATTCCCGTCATCGCCCTGCGCTTCAAGGGCGAGCCGGTTGTGGAAACCATTCCCATTCGCCCCAACGCCGCCGGCGATGTGGAGCTACTGGCCGTGGATGCAACCATCGAAGGCCATGCGCAGTACGAGGCAGACAAAAACTGCATCGGATACTGGACGGATAAGGAAACCGCCGTCAGTTGGGATTTCGACTTGCCTGCCAAGGCAAACTACACGGTCGTGGCGATCCTTGCCTGTGAGCCAAAGTCAGAAGGATCCGAGGTCTTATTCGACGTCGGCGCGGCCAAGTTTCAGTACAAGGTCGAGCCGACAGCCTCGTGGAGCGACTTTAAGGAGGTCAAGCTTGGAACGCTTGAACTCTTGCCCGGAAAACAAAAGGTCCGGGTCTTGCCGCTAACCAAGCCCGGACTTGCGGTGATGAATCTGCGTGGAGTTTATCTGCGAAGGTCGAAATAGCCTAGGACGGGCTCATGCAGCAGTTCGGCTTGTTGCACCGCCGGGCTTTCTCGAACTGGTCGAGCCGCTCGCGCAGCCGCTTGTGAATGCGGTGAAGCCGCGACCGGATGGTGCCAACCGGCGTGTCGAGCATGTCGGCGATTTCCTGGTAGGGAACGCGCTCGACGTCGGCGAGCATGATCAGCATCCGTTGGTCTTCGGATAGTTCGCTGAGAGTGCACTCCAGGGGCTCCGAGAAGTGGCGTTCCAACAGGACCTGTTCCGGCCCCGCCGAAGGATCGGCCGTGTCGAGCGTCACCGTGTCGTCGGTTGCGTCGCTGCGAAGAGGGGCATCGCTGGAAACCGTCTGCACACGCCGCTTTCGCCGTCGTGTCATATCCAGGAATAGGCGCGTTACGATCCGGAAAATCCAGTTTTCAAAGGGTCGGTCCCCCTCATAGCTGTGGAAGCCTCGATAAGCTCGGTAGTAAGCCTCCTGGGTTAAATCCTCGGCGTCGGATCGGTTGCCGGCTAGGCGATAGGCGAGATTCAGCACTTTGCGGTAAGAGGCTTCGGAAAGCTCGTTGAATCGCTTTTGCTCGTCTAAGGACAGGACCGGGGATACCATGATGTTTCTCCTTGGCCAGCTAACAGCCGGACACAATCAGTAGAACATCTATAGTGGTACCAAAGTTCCCCCGCAATCTATGCTTGGGAAAAACACCGTTGCCAATAGTTCTACGCCGCCTTTCGCAAGGAAATCGGCAGGTGGGTCTCGAGAAGCTCAACTTCGTCCTTTCCGGCCAGCACGACCGCACGCTCCATCATGTTCTCGAGCTCACGCACATTCCCGGGCCACGCGTAAGCCTCAAGCATCGCCTGAGCCTTTGACCCAATCTCAGTCAGCTGCCGACCATTCTCCCCGCTGTACCGTTCCAAAAACAGCTTCGCGATTGGGACGATGTCTTCGTGACGGTCCCGCAAAGGCGGAAGGTGGATCTCCATGACTTGCAACCGGTATAAGAGGTCAAGCCTAAAGACGCCTTCGTCGACCGCGTGGACGAGGTTCCGGTTCGTCGCCGTGACTAGCCGCACGTCGACGCGCGTCGGCGCGGTCGCTCCCAGCCGCTCGAATTCCCGTTCTTGAAGTACGCGCAGGAGCTTGACCTGGATGGAAAGTGGGATTTCGCCGATCTCATCCAAGAACAATGTGCCGGTATCGGCCAGCTCGAACCTTCCCGGCTTGTCGCCACTGGCGCCGGTAAACGCGCCCTTCTCGTAGCCAAAGAGCTCGCTCTCCAGGAGCGATTCCGGCAGTGCGGCGCACGAGACAGCCACGAAAGCCTGTTCGGCGCGCGGAGACAAGTCATGGATGAGCCGCGCAACGACCTCCTTTCCGGTGCCGCTCTCGCCCGTAATCAGGACGGTTGCGCGGGAGTCGGCCACTCGCTCGATCATGTCGTAGATCGACTTCATGGCGGGTGACTCGGCGATGAAGCTCCTGGATTTTTGGGCCGCCTTTGCGGTCTTCTTTTTGCCAACCGGGGCGGTTTCGCCTTCGATCGCCCGATCGGCCATCTTCTTCAGCACGGCCAGGTCGAATGGCTTAGTCACGAATTCGAACGCTCCATCCCGGATTGCCTGGATGGCCTGGGGGATGGTACCGAAGGCGGTCATCACGATAACGGGCAGCTCAGGTTCTATGCTTCGAATCTCGCGCTGGAGCTCATAGCCGGACATTCCTGGCATCGTCACGTCGGTCAGGACCACGTCCGGCCGAACGGCCATTTTGCGAAGCGCTGACTCGCCGGTATCTGCCAGATCGACTTCCCAGCCCGCCTTTTCGAACGTGGCCTGAAGAATCCGCCGAATATTTGGCTCGTCATCGACAACTAGAATGCGTTTGGCTCGGCTCATGCCGCTAATCTCCTCTTGAATCGAATAACAAAGCTGGCGCCCGCGCCTGGAGTCGAATCGGCTGTGATCGACCATCCGTGGGCATCGACGATGCGCTTCACGTTCGCGAGACCGAGGCCGGTTCCGGAAGGCTTCGTGGTCGCAAAGGCGGTAAAGAGTCTTTCCATAAGTTCCGGCTGGATTCCGTCTCCGGTGTCACGGATGGTCAGGGCGTCTTCGTCCAGCAAGACCGTAACGGTCCCACCCTGCGGCGTCGCTTCACGAGCATTGCGAAGCAAGTTCAGGAGAACCTGCCGGGTCCTCGGGCCGTCGCAAGCCAGACTGGGGTCGGCGTTGCAGTCGAATACGAGCGCAATTCCCGCTTCGCTGAATTCCGGCCGAACCTGGATGATGACGCTTTCAACCAGATCCGCAAAGCCGACGGGAACAAGGTCCAGCTCAAGCGGTCGGGCGAAATGGAGGAATTCGTTGCACAGGTCGTTTAGACGCTCGCACTCTTCCTCAATGATGGCGGCAAACTCTTCGACCGAATCAGGCTGAGTCCGCAAATACGCGGCAGCTGCCCGAATGCCCGTCAGCGGATTACGAATCTCATGGGCAATCGCTGCGGTCATTTGGCCGATCTCGGCCAGTCGCTCAAGGCGCTCGCGTTCCCGGTGGTAACGGTCGAATTCCTCGAGGTCCACGGCCGTGACGAGGAACGCTGAGTTCGAGACTCGCTTCGAGGAGATTCTGAGCAGGCCAAGTGGCTCCACTGTCACGAATGTCGCCCCCGAGGAGGCGGCCTCCCGAAGAGAGAGGTGGAGCTGTGAGGAACCTTCAAGCCAGGCTGATGCGAGCTCATTCAGTGGCTTGATCGCTTCCCCTGCGGCAACCCAAAATAGGGCGGAGTCCGTCGCCCGAACGACCTCGTCGACATGCTCTTTCTGTGCCT
This sequence comes from Fimbriimonadaceae bacterium, assembly GCA_019187105.1. NCBI lineage: Bacteria > Bacillati > Armatimonadota > Fimbriimonadia > Fimbriimonadales > Fimbriimonadaceae > Fimbriimonadaceae bacterium. The sequence goes on from JABAQM010000001.1 coordinate 2,694,212, forward strand.
GAACTTCGGCATACGAACGAGCGTTTTCGAAGGCAAGAGCCAGTTTTGCCGACAGCTCCTGTGCTTGCTCCAGATCCGAATCACCGAACTCGGGATGGCCACACATTCGCGTCAGGTTGAGTACGCCAACCCGCAGGCCGGATGGCGCGATCAGGGGCAGAATCATGCCGCTGGCGATTCCAGCACGCCTGCGCGATCCCTGCACCAACCTCGGCGTGCCACTTACGATTGCCTTGCCTGCCGTACCCTCGCCACTTCGGACAAAGACGGTTTGTTGGGACCATTCGCTGGCCCCATGCTGGGCCGCCAAGCGGAAGGTGTCTTGGTCTTCCCGTAAGAAAAGCGTCACCCGCTGGGCGTCAAAGACCTCTGCGGTCTTTTCGACCGCCCGCTTTAGCCACGACCCGTCCGTGGACACCACGTGAAGGTCGAATAGGTCTAGCAGCTCGCGCGTTGGCATGGAAGGACGTGTGTTCATGCAAATTGTCGGTAACCTCAGGCGGGGTTCCACACCGGAAAATGGCGACATTAGCTTGGGAAACACCGATTGGCCCACTGACGATCGCGGTGCGGCCCCGCGGGGATGTCTCCAGGCTCCTCTTCGGAAAATCGGGCCCAACCGAGCCGAGTCCGAACTGGAGCGAGACCGAGAGGGCGGTGATCGAGAAAATGCAAGGTTTGATCGACCGCTATCTTGGTGGCGAGAAGGTGGAATTCGATGTACCGATTCACCAAGAGGGTTCACCCTTCCAGCTACAGGTTTGGAGGGAGCTGCTCACCATTCCCTACGGCCAGACCCGAAGCTACGGGGAGATCGCCAGCCGATTGGGTGGGAACGAGATCGCTCGGGCAGTTGGACGCGCCTGTGGCGAGAATCGCATCGTAATTGTGGTGCCCTGCCACAGGGTCATTGGCTCCGCGGGGCGGCTCACGGGTTTCGGGGGCGGCCTTGAACTGAAAGACCGCCTTCTCAGATTGGAACAGGGATGTTCGAAAACCCTCTTCGACGACTAGTCCAAACGAACCGGGGAAGCGGTGACGGCAACGACCTTGCCGCTTTCGATCCGGACGCCCATCTGCAGATTTGGCCAGTATTTCCAAGTCTCTGGCGCCGAACCTCGCACCAACTTGACATCGATGCCAGATGCGAGATCGACAAGCTTCTTGAGCTCGTCTTCGGTCATACCGACCTTGATGGAGTAACCGCCCGATACGGATTTGTCGCGAAGCTGGAGAAAAATGAAGCTTCCTGGTTCATAGCTGGTGACTCGCATCACTTGACCGCGCTCCGTGAGGACTCGAAAACCGCCCGAATTCCAACTGACTTCAGCCATATCTGGAAATTTCGGATCGAACACCAGGCGATTGCCCGGTGCTCCAAGAGACTTCTCGACGTCGGCCATTTCCAAGAATAAGCCGATTTCATAGCCATTGAGAAACACTGAAGCGGCTTGGCAGAGCATCACCGGCATCGGTGTAGGTTCCTTGAGGGTGCCACCCAGCTTCTTCACACTCTCCTGGTATGCCTTGTAAACCACATCGTAGTACGGGGCCGTCTTGGTTGCTCGAATCAGCCACGTGTACATGACATCGGCCGCCAGGGCCTCATCGTCCTTGTTACGGTCCGAAACGGTCAGCCGGCCAAGGTTTTCGCCTGCTGCGTAGTTGAACAGCTTCGTTTGCTTTTGCGAATCCAGCAGCAGGGTGTAGGCGCGGCCGTACTGGCTCAACCGCCCAAATCCAACCGCAGCGTTGTTGACGTAGCGCAGCATCGTGGCTTCGTCTTTCTCTGCCGCAGCAAGCTTGGCGAGCGCCTCTGCGCCAGCGCCGACGACGTCCGGCTTGGCGTCGGGTTCAAGCACCTGATGCAGCGCCATAAGCTCAGCCAGTTTCGGGTTGCCTCCGGCGAGCTTGGCGGCGGCGGCAAGCTTGTCGCCAGCCCTTGCATATCGCGCCCGATCCGCGTCCGTGACTTTGCCGTCGTCCTTAACTGGTGCGGTTGGTGTGTTGAGGACCGGCCCGAAATCAGGCCGGAGCCAGGACTCACGGACCTTGAAGGAAAGGAGATCGTAGTAGTAGTTTAGAGAGCATTGAGCCGAATTGATGTGAGCCTCGACCAATTTCGGCTCCTGTGCGATCGCCTTGTCGAAGAACTGCCCCGCCATATACCAGCGGCGGCTCTCGGCAAATGCCAGTCCCACGTCAAAGGCCATCAACGATCGTAATACTCTGGGATCCTCTGCGACCTCGGCTGCTCGTGCCTTGGGGTCGGCATGATCGCCGCAGATTCGGCCCCAGAACGAACCCGTGCGACCCCGCAGCGCCTCCAAGCCGAGCAAAACCTTGACCATATCGGCCTTCGACCTGCCCAGTCGCTGCAATGCAGAAGCCCCGACCACATCGGCCTCGAACTCCTGCTGGCGGGTGAACAGATTGTCGAGATCTTTGACCGTAAAGACCAACCCGCTAAGGTGGCCACTTGACAGGTGTGCCACCTCGTGGGCTACAACCGCCCGAATGATGTCCTTGTCGCCTTTGAAATATTCGACCAAGCCCGTGAACACAACCATAATCGCCTGCGGCTTTTCGCCGTCCTTTGACTTCTCAATCGAAGCGTAGGCGTTGACTTCCTTGTCGGTCTCCACCGAACATTTGATTGGATATTTGAGGTTGGGGTCCTTCGGCAGGACCGCCTCGAGCTCGCGGACCATGCCCTCTAGGTCCTTGACGGTGAAGGCGTCGGCCCAAGAGCAAGCGACAAGCAGCAGCAGGGAAAGCGTCGAAAAGAAGCGATTAGCGGTTTTCATCGAACAAGTCCAAGGCGCCCAAACTCGGACGCCTAAATCTCCATCATCTGACTTTTTAGACCAATATCGGTTTCGTCGGCAAGCGTCTGGACTATGATAGAGTTGCGAGAATTCTAGCGAAAGTCAAGTGAGGCATCAGTCCAGCCAGGTCGAGCGAGTCGCTTACCGATCGCATCAGCATTCGGTCGTGGTCGGCGTTGCCATGCTGGTGCTTGCCGCGATTTTTATGGGATTTTGGTTCTCGAACGCCTACGACCTCCGCTGGCATGTCGACGACCACCATGTGATCAACACCGCTGGGCGCCAACGCCTTTATGCCGAGCGGGTTTACAGCGCCGCACTTCGGCTTGAGGCCTCTGCCCTGGAGGGAAGCGCGGACGCCATTCGATTCCAGCAGCAGAACCTCAGGGATACGTTCTCAAGCTTCGCCGAAACTCATGCTGTGTCGCGAAGCAACCTAATCAAGATGCTGGAGCCAGCTGATCGCGGAGCGCAGCTAATTGAGGAGCAAGACCAGCGGGTGAACGAACTCCGTCGACACGTCTCGGAGCTGGCGCAAGCAAATCCCTCGGATATGTCGATGGTGCACCTCCTGGTAGAGCGCATTCAGGACACCAAAGAATCCTATCGGCAAATCATCGATACGCAAGTTGACCTTATTGCGAACTCGGCTACCACGCGGCTCAACCGTCTCCAGTCAGAACAAACCGTGTTCCTCGGCTCGGCAGCGCTGGTGCTGCTCGCCGGACTCTTTCTGCTCTTTCAGCCAATGGCCAAGAAAGCCGTTGAGGCGGCCGATCGAATCGCCAGGCAGAATCAGGAACTGGAAGCCAAGCTCAAGTACGAACGGTTAGTGGCGGGCTTGGCAAGGCCCTATGTGGATCACGACCCTGACCGTTTCATCTCTGATACCAACAGCGCGCTGCTTGCGATGGCCAAGTTTGCCGGAAGCTCGGCAGCCGGCATGATGCGACTGGACGATTCGGAACAGCGTATCGAGTCGATCACCATCGTGCGGGTCGATCCCCAGGCGACAATTCACCGTGCGATCGATCTTGCCGCATCCGAGTTGCCACAGCTGGCTACTATCCGAAACGAATCGGGATGGAAGCTCGTCCCCGGGACAAAACAGCTCATGGCTCAGCTTGCAGGAATCGACGAAGGTTCCGTGGTGAGCAATTACTTTTCGATTGCTAAACTGGAGGCGGGAGGCAGGTTCCTCGGCATTCTCGGACTTGGCTGGGCAGAGCGCCCAGACGAGACCATTCTAAGCGATGAGCCGTTACGCACGGCGATCACGCTGTTCGCCGGCGCCCTCGCCCACCAACGATTGGAGGAGTCGACCCGCCTGGTACACCGAAGGATCGGTCTTCGCCCCGAACACCTGGTCAAGCTCAACCGTACCGAGCTGCTGGCCTTTCTCGAGCGTACCAACCGGGTCGAGACCATCGGATCCGTGGCTGGCGGCATTGCGCACGACTTCAATAACGTGTTGAGCGCTATCCGGCTGGCTGCCGATAACGCCAAGCTCGGATCGGGTGATCCACTGTCGTTGGCGAGCAATTTGGAACGAATCAAAGTTGCTGCCGAACGGGGCAAGGAACTTGTAGCCAGGATCCTCGACTTTGCCAAGCCTCCGGAACATGAGCCGTCGGTTTCTGACTTCGCTCACGAGGTCGCCAATGCCATTGATCTGGTCAAGGGTTCGTTGCCGCCAGGGGTCCGACTTGACCTGCACGCCTCGGAAGAGGGTCTCATCGTTGCTGCGACCCCAACCTTGATTCATCAAATCGTTCTGAATCTGATCACCAATGCGGCGAACGCGATCCAGATGGGAGAAGGGCGCATAGCAGTCGATGTACATCGTAGCGACCGGTCAGACCGGGCGTTGCTGACGGTTTCCGATACGGGCATTGGCATGGCCGCCGACGTTCAGGAACGGGTCTTTGAGCCCTTCTTCTCAACCCGAAAGCGCAACGGCACGGGACTTGGCCTTGCGGTCGTCCATGCGGCGGTAACGGAAGCGGGAGGATCCGTCGAGGTCCAATCGAAGCCCGGGGTCGGGACAACCTTCTCGATCTCGCTTCCGATCGCAGGTGCAGCCGCCACGGATTCGGATCCAACCACTAACGGCGATCGCTCGGCATAATTGTCCGGAGTGCGCAGTGTTGCTTTGGAGGCTGGCAATGGTCCATTGTCGGAGGCGGCGTGCGAACGAGTTCGACTGCGTTTGGCTGCGAATCCGCCGCGGCGGATCATCGCCATCTGTCGAGAACACATCGGAGATATCGTCAACACCACGGGTGCGCTGAGGACGCTTCGATCGGCGTTTCCTGCGGCAAGCATCGTGGCCGAGGTCGGTGAACGAACCACGGGGGTTTTAGAAGGGGCCCCTTGGGTCGACGAAGTCTGGGCCAGGCCGAAGCATCAGGGCTTGGCGGGCAAGGTGATGAACATCTCCAGGATGCGAGCGGCCGGATTCGACCTGGCCGTGATCTTCGATGACAGCAATCCCCATGTCCTGCACGCCCGGTTGGCCGGCATCCCGTTACGCGTCGGGGTATGGCGCGGGAGGAGATACGAAGGGGCCTATTCTTGTGCGGCGCCCTACCGCACCGATCGCTGCGAGACTCGCGAGAATTTCGCGGACCTACTGGGCCGGATCGGCGCCCAATCCATCGATGTTCGCCCCGAACTCGCGGTGGGGCAGCACCATGTGGAAACCGCTGACGGAAAGCTTCGCGACCACGGATGGTCGGGCAACACGCCACTAATCGGCCTTCACCCCGGAGCGAGCCTTCCGGAGAAGCGGTGGGCTATCGAGAAGTTCGCGGCCGTAGCCGGAGGTGCCCGGTCCCAGGGTTGGCAGCCTGTTATCGTGGGTGGGCCGGACGATCGGGAACGAGGACTCGAGATCAGATCGCTTCACCCAGAGGCAATCGACTTGACCGGTAAGACGACGATTCTTGAACTGGCAGCTGTGTGCCGACGTCTCAAAGCGCTCGTGACGAACGACACCGGGGCGCTTCACGTTGCAGCCTCGCAAGGCACCCGTTGCATCGCCCTCTACGGGCCCACCGATCCGGTGGCCTTCTCGCCATGGGGCGTCGGCCATAGCGTCGTGGTGGGTAAGTGCGCATGCCGTCCAAAGTCCGAAGCCAGTTGCAATGCCGGCTGCATGGCGGCTATCGACACTCAGCAAGTGATGGGCTGCCTCATGGAGGTCGCTTGAAGGTCACCTTTGTTACGCGGATTGACGCCGGCCTCTTCATGGGTGGCGGAGAAATCCAGGCTCTGAAGACAGCCGCCGCACTCAAGGAGTCCGGGGTGGAGGTCGCAAACTTCGACCCATGGACCACCGATCTTGGCGATATCGTCCATTTCTTCGGACCCTTCCCTTATTACACTGAACTTCGGCCACACCTGGACGCCCGGAAGGTCCCTTTCGTGGTTTCGCCAATCTTCATGTCCGATCCGGCCGGGATTAACCTGAAATGGCGCTATTCGCGCCGCCGCCTCTTCGATCGCACCCGGTACCAAGGTTGGCATTGGCTGCTGACGCAGGCGAGAAAGCTGTTCGTATTGAGCCGCGACGAAGAAGCTAGGCTTCGCTGCGCGTTTGGATCGATCGCGCCCTGTGCCTCGGTTCCAAATGGGGTCGAAGAACGGTTCGCTAATGGCGATGCCGAAGCCTTCCGCTCGCATTACGGTATCAGTGGACCGTTTGTCCTCCATTGCGGCCGGTTCGAGATTCGCAAAAATCAATGGCGTCTGATCAATGCCCTTCGGGACGAAGACATCCAGGTGGTGTTCATTGGAGAACCGACGGTCGAGGCGTATTACCGCATGTGCCGCTCCTTCGCCTCGGACCGGGTTCGCTTCTTGGACCCAATCCCCAATGACTCACCGCTGTTGGCAGGCGCCTATGCGGCCTGCTCCGTGTTTGCCCTCCCGAGCACCAGAGAGATCCTTAGCCTGGCCGCACTGGAAGCGGCGATGGCGGGCAAACCGCTGGTGCTTGGCAACACCTGGGGCGCATCCGAACACTTCGATGGCTTCGCAACCTTCGTCGATCCACGTTCCATTCCTGAACTTCGAGCGGCAGTCATGCAGGCGCTAAAGCGGGGCGATAGTGCCGACCAGATTCGCTACTACCGGGAGCACTACTCTTGGCACAGCGTGGCAACGCGGCTGATCGCCGAGTACGAAGCGGTGCTTCGAGCTTAGTCGTCCAGGCTGGACTTCGACTTTTCGATCGCAGAACTCCGGCGCTTGACCTGGCTATACGTCTTACGGATCTCGGCGCCTTCGGGAACGGTCTGCATCTGAGCCGTCTGAGCCTTGAGCCTTGCATGGGCTTCGTGAACCGCGATGTCGATCAACGAGTGTTGCTCTCCTTTCTTGGATGCCGCCTTGTCCCACAGATACAGGATCGGGGAGGCGTTGTAGATCGAAGAGTAGGTACCGGAGATGATTCCGACCAGCATGGCGACGCAGAAGAACTTGAGGTCAGGGGTTGCCGTTCCAAGCCAAATCATGATGATCAAGGTCACGATAACCGTCATCGAGGTATTGATCGACCGCCCCAGCGACTGCGAG